>NZ_AUMC01000009.1 GCF_000443995.1 Bacteriovorax sp. BAL6_X | reverse complement strand
GCCTGTCTCTTTAGCTGTTTGTACGATCTCATCAACTGAGCTATCTAGAAGCTTGTGATCATATGCGCGTAATTTAATTCTTAACTTAGAAGCTTTCATACTCATCCTATTATCAATTTTAAAAGTTGAACCTGACTTTTACTGTTTTTTTGGGCCTATTGTCAAATTATTTTTACGCTAGGCCATATATTTTTTACGCGTCAATTTAATGTATTGAGCACAAAAAGGGGTGATTGATAAATCACCCCCAAAATTTAAGCAAAAATTTAGTCTAAAATTTCAGATACTGTACCAGCACCGATTGTTCTACCACCCTCACGGATTGCGAACTTAAGACCTTTTTCCATCGCGATTGGAGTAATTAGCTCTACTGCGAAAGAAGTGTTGTCACCTGGCATTACCATTTCAACACCGTCTGCAAGTGTAATATCACCTGTTACGTCTGTTGTTCTGAAGTAGAACTGTGGTCTATAACCTTTGAAGATTGGAGTGTGACGTCCACCTTCGTCTTTTGAAAGGATATATACTTCACAGTTAAATTTCGCGTGTGGCTTAACTGAACCTGGCTTAATTAGACACTGACCACGCTCAACTTCTTCACGCTTTACACCACGTAGTAGAAGACCAACGTTATCACCCGCTCTACCTTCGTCTAGAAGCTTACGGAACATTTCAACACCTGTTACAGTCGTCTTAGTTGTTTCTTTAATACCAACGATTTCGATTTCTTCGTTAACTTTGATAATCCCTCTTTCAACACGTCCTGTACAAACTGTACCACGTCCTGAAATTGAGAATACGTCTTCTACTGGCATTAGGAAGTCTAGATCTGTTGCTCTAGCTGGAGTTGGGATATAAGCATCAACTTGTGCCATAAGCTCTAGAACTTTATCTTTACCAATATTGTCATCTCTCATTTCAAGAGCTGCAAGTGCTGAACCAGCTACGATTGGAATATCGTCACCTGGGAAGTCGTATGAAGAAAGAAGTTCTCTTACTTCCATCTCTACTAGCTCAAGTAGTTCTTCATCATCTACTTGGTCTACTTTATTTAAGAATACTACGATCGCTGGTACACCTACCTGACGTGCAAGAAGGATGTGCTCACGTGTTTGTGGCATTGGACCATCCGCTGCTGAACAAACTAGGATCGCTCCGTCCATTTGTGCTGCTCCTGTAATCATGTTCTTTACATAGTCAGCGTGACCTGGACAGTCTACGTGCGCGTAGTGGCGAGTTTCTGTTTCATATTCAATGTGTGAAGTATTGATTGTAATACCTCTAGCTTTCTCTTCTGGTGCTGAATCGATTTCGTCGAATTTTCTTACGTCACCACCAAGTGCGTTAGCTAATGTGATTGAAATTGCCGCTGTAAGAGTTGTCTTACCGTGGTCAACGTGCCCGATCGTACCAATGTTTACGTGGGGCTTACTTCTGTCAAAAGATTCTTTTGCCATGACTTAAGTCTCCTTAAAAAAGTTAAACATAACATTATGTTTGTCTTAATAATTACTATAACTAAAAGCTAATTTTGAGTTGTAAGTATCGACTATATTCGACTTAGATTCAACATAAAAAAAATGCCATCCAAGTTAAAATCTAACCCACAAATTTCATATTGCCATTTTGATAACATAAAAAACTTGAATTGCCAGTAAAATCTATACTTAAGGCCACAAAAAAGTTTATTAACAGGAAATAAAATGGAGCTCACGACGGGATTTGAACCCGTGACCTCTTCCTTACCAAGGAAGTACTCTACCCCTGAGCCACGCGAGCACAAAATAACTTTCATATAATTAAATAATGAGTTTCGATTTTTGGCAAAAAAAAAGATCCTCAAAGAGGATCTTTTTAATGGAGCGGGCGACAAGGTTCGAACTTGCGACATTCAGCTTGGAAGGCTGACACTCTACCAACTGAGTTACGCCCGCATAAGATTTAAATTTTATAACCTTTTAAAAACACTCTGTAAAGAAATATTTTCAAAATGGTGGCGAGAGATGGATTCGAACCATCGAAGGGATACCCCGACAGATTTACAGTCTGTTGCCTTTGGCCACTCGGCAACCTCGCCACAACCGCTGTAAAGAATGGAGCTGGCAATAGGACTCGAACCTACGACCTGCGGTTTACAAAACCGCTGCTCTAGCCAACTGAGCTATGCCAGCAAACATTACTTGCGATGGAAATAAGTTATAAAGTAGAATTAAAAAGCTGGCAAGCTTTTTTTAACTTATTTTTTAGAAAAAACTTTTTCCATACCAATCGCCGCAGCAACAGATACATTTAAAGACTCAATTTTACCGATTGGTTCTAAACGTATTTTCTTTTCTAACAAGCGAACTGTAGCATGTGATAATCCTCTATCTTCTGCTCCAAGAACGAGGCACTTAATCCCCTCTATTTCACCTAAGTCGTTATCGTCAGTATGCTCCGTAAGCCCAATAGGTGTTACATTACGCTTAATTATTGCTGATAAAAACTTAGGCAGAGAATTGCATTTAACAATTTCAATATACTCTAGCGCGCCAGATGCAATACGGGCCATTGAAGGCCCAATATTAAATTTATTTTTTACTGCAAAAACAATATGAGAAACATTGTAAAACGCTGCTGTACGCATGATAGCACCAGCGTTGTGGACATCCGTTACTCCATCAAGACATAGAATCTTTACTTCTTCACCGTTATCGATTGCATCAAATAATGGCTTTGTTTCTAATACTTCTTTCTGACTTGTTAACAGGTAAACGCCAGATGGAACTCTCGAGTATTGAAAGTCTTCTTGTGCGTAAAGCTCTTTAGCTAGTTCTTGAACTTTGTGCGAAGAAACTAATTTTACTTTCAACCCATCAAGCTCTTGTTTTTTTATTCCGCCCATTTTGTAAAGCTTGTCGAGTCCCTCTTCGCAAGCAACAAGCTCAATAATCTTACGTCTAGGATTTCGAATCGCATGTACAATAGAATGTACTCCAACAATGATATCTTGTTCCATTAAAGGTCCTTTAAAAGCTCATTAACTTTAACGATAAGCTCGTCTTCTGAAATTTTAATTTTTTCACCAGTTCGTCTTACTCTAATTTCGAGAAGGCCATCTTCTTTATGATCTCTTTCACCAAGCACAACTTGAAGTGGTAGTCCTAAAAGATCTGCATCTTTAAATTTGAAGCCCGGTCCAGCTTTTCTATCATCATAGACAACTTCTAAACCAGCTTCTACAAGCTTCTTATGAAGTTCATTAGCTTTTTCTTTGTATTCATCAGACTTAGTGATGGCAACAAATGATAAGTTGTATGGTGCGATTGCTGCTGGCCAAATGATTCCGTTTTCATCATGGTTTTGCTCAATTGCTGCTGCAACTAAACGAGTGACACCAATTCCGTAACACCCCATTAAAGGTGTTGTAGCCTTTCCATTTTGATCGAGAATAGTCACACCCATTCCCTTCGTGTACTTGTCACCAAGCTGAAAAATATGTCCTACTTCGATCCCTCTTTTAAGTTCTACCTGATGTTTTCCGTCCAACGTAAAATCACCAGAACAGGCAAGCCTAAGATCGGCAGTTTTAATATCTTTAAGCTGTTCATTTGCAACAAAGTTCTCTAAGTGCATATCGACTTTATTTGCACCAACAACGTAAGCTCCATCTAAATCAATTTGTGTATCGAATACGATTTCTAATATATCAATTCCAACTGGTCCAATGAAACCTTTTTCAAGTCCAAGAGTTTTTAATTCACTATCAGTTGCCGCAATTAAGTCACGTCCTGGATAAACTTTTTCAAGCTTTAATTCATTTAATTCATCATCACCTAAAAGAAGAGCTAAAACAAAAACCTCATCTTCATCATTTTTTGCTTTATAAACAAGAGACTTGATTGAATGATATTCTTTCTTTCCTAGGAACTCGCATACCTCTTTAATAGTTGCTTTACCTGGTGTTGCTACTTCGGCCATATCATCTGTTTTTGAAGCACTATCAACTTTTCTTAATGTCTTTGCAGTCTCAATATTAGCTGCATAATCTGCTTCATTCGAATAGATAATAGCATCTTCACCAGCATCCGCAATTACTTGAAATTCATGAGTTTTAGCTTCACCATCGGCCATTGCTCCACCATCAGCAACAACGGCAGAAAATTCAAGCCCTAGACGATTAAAAACATTCTCATAGGCTTCATACATTCTGTCATAAACTTCATCCAAGCATTCTTTTGAGGCATGGAAAGTATAAGCATCTTTCATAACGAATTCACGTCCGCGCATTAAGCCAAAACGTGGTCTAATTTCATCACGAAATTTTGTATTAATTTGATAAAGAGAAAGAGGTAAATCTTTATATGATTTTATTGTTTTTCTAAAAACATCAGTGATCGCCTCTTCATTCGTCGGCGAGATACATAGGTCGCGATCTGCTTTATCTTTAAACTTAAGCATCTCTCCACCCATTTTGTCCCAACGGCCAGTTTCTTGCCAAAGCTCACCCGGAGTAACTACAGACATTAGCATTTCATAGCATCCGGCCTTATCCATTTCTTCACGAACAATTTGCTCTACTTTGCGAATCGATCGATACCCCATTGGCAGATAATTATATAACCCAGCTGCTGACTTATGAATTAAGCCCGCTCTCATCATTAGCTGGTGTGATGCAATTGTTGCATCTGCTGGCACTTCTTTATAAGTTTGCCAAAAACCCTTTGATAGAATCATAGTATTCTCTCTCTTTTATAACGACGTGAAATTCCATATCATTGTACACGCTGTTATTCACACAATAAATGTTAAATATTTTTATATCGACTGATTAAAATGACGGCGCAAGGGCCATGGGCAGATCAAATGCCTGTACCGCTTCTTTCTCAAGTGAAGTCGCTGATACAATTTCATACGCATCTGGCGTCTCTAAAAGCTTGCGACAAAGAACGTTGTGAACGTGGTGTCCAGACATGTAAGTAGTGATTTTTCCAGCGATTTCATAACCAAGAAGGCTAATATCACCAACTGTATCAAGAATCTTATGTCTTACGAACTCATCATCAAAACGTAATCCATCAGGATTCATTACTTTAAAATCATCTAGAACAATTGCATTATCAAGAGATCCGCCCTTAATTAGACCTTTTCTCTTTAGCATATCAACATCTCTCAAAAGGCCAAATGTACGAGCACGGCCAATTTCTGCGATGTAATTTTCACACGTAAATTCAAATATCTTACGTTGAGTTTTGATAATTGGATGTTTAAAAACGATAGTTGAGTCAATCACTAGCTTTTCACAAGGTTCGATTCTTGCCCACTTTTCGCCAACTTTAACTTCTACAGCTTTAGTAACTACTAAAAACTTCTTTGTTTTATGAAGTTGTTGAATCCCAGTCTCTTTAATAACGTATAGGAAAGATGCACCTGAACCGTCCATAATTGGAACTTCTGGCCCATCAATTTCGATGTAGCAATTATTGATCCCAAATCCATATAAAACAGATAAAAGATGCTCGACTGTGTGTACAGCACCAGGTCCTGAACCAATAGCAGTATTATTCTCAGTCGCACCAACTGTGTCCGCAGTGGCCTTGAGAATCTGTGAATCTTTAATGTCAGTTCTTTTAAACTGAATACCAGAGTCCGCTTCGGAAGGATGTAGAGTCATTGTAACCTTCTTTCCAGAATGGATTCCAATTCCCGTAATCATCACTTTTTTAGCTATAGTTCTTTGGTTTAACATTAAAAATCACCTAATTTTAAGTACTTTGTGTAATTTTAAACTGAGCAGCAATATATAGCAAGTATCGTCATAGATGAGCAAAATATTACTGAATTTCCTGTCCTAGAGGCTTTTGTAACAAAAATTACCCAACCCTTCCACTCTTTTAACAATAACCATAAAATAAATGCAGATGTTAACAAAACGTTAATTTAATTACATGAATGGGTTAAAGAAGGTTCACTGATGGAAAATTTATTTAATAATCTTGATTTAAAAGAAGTTAATAGACTAAACGCAGGCTGCTGTGTTGAACACTTAGCAATTACTATAACAGAAGCTGAAGATAATTATCTAGTAGCGACTATGCCAGTAGATGAACGAACGAGACAACCCTTTGGTGTCCTTCATGGAGGTGCTAGTTGTGTTCTTGCAGAATCAGTTGGCTCAATCGCTTCAAATATTATTTTGGATTCTTCTAAGTACTATGCAGTTGGCTTAGAGATAAATGCTAATCATGTTCGTCCAGTTCAGTCTGGAATTGTAAAAGCAAAGGCCACGTCAGTGCACATAGGTAAATCGACACACATTTGGGATATCCGCATCACAGACGAGAGAGATAAATTAGTTTGTATCTCTCGCCTGACGATGGCAATTATTAGAAAATAGTTTTTTACTTTTTCAAAAGACGAGTTGGCATCTCAAAGGCCTCGTTAGTGAGCTTCTCACCAGTCTTTGGATGCTTTACTGTTCTTAGTGCTACAAAGTGAAATAATAGCGGATTGATTGAGTAGATCTCATTTAAGATCTCTCTTTCCTCTTCTGTGATAAATCCTTTCTCCACTAAATCTGTCGTTCTATAGATCCAGTTGATAGCAGGTAATGGATAGTCTGATCCATACATTACGCGATGGTGAAACTGCTTATTTTCAATCATCTCAATTAGAGGCTCGCTTAGTCTTTCATAAATAATCAGGGCCGAAAGATCAGTAAAGAGGTTCTTTTCATATTTCTTTTCTTTAAATAATCTCCAGAAAAGATCAGAACACTCTGCCTGAACTCCATTGTTATCTAAGTCTTCACATTTACCACGTGAAGCCGCATGGGAGATAATTACATCAACACCAAGATCTAGAGCGTGTCGAAGACGAAGAGGATTTCCTAGCTCTTGAAACTTGTCCCCTTCCACGGCTTTTTCCTCACCCGCGTGAGTAATAAGTGTCATATTATATTTTTTAAGAGTTTTATAAAAAGGGATAACCTTTTCATTTGCAGGGTCGATCCCCATTGCATTTGGAAGCCACTTAACAAATTTCACACCACGAGCCGCCCATTTCTCCAACTCTTGAATTGCATCTTTACGATAAGGGTGAACAGAGGCAACCATCTTAAAGTTTACTGGATATTTTTGTGACAAATTCCATACATAGTCATTTGGTACATAAAACTCTGAGTGCTTTAAATCCTTACTACCATTTAATTTATAGTGGTAATCAAATGCTAGAGCGTAAGCTTGGATAAAGTGTGGCTGATACGTCATAAGATCAACAAGACGAGAAACATACTGTTCATCAGCAAGAGATTCATCATCAACACCTGAAGCAGTAATATAAACATTGAAACGATTATATTTTGATAAGTGGTTATACCAATCTTGCATTTCAGGATTTACCCAAATACCACTACCACTATTACCAAGTCCTACTATATGCAGGTGTGTATCTTTTAATTTTTTAAGATCAATTCCGTCATAAGACTTTTTAACAAAGTCTTTCACATGCTTAGGTAATTTATCATATTCATTTGGTTCGTAGTCGAAGTCACCACCAAGCTTTCCGTATAGAAGTGAGCATGATGACATTAGCATTGCTAGTATAAGTAATAATAATTTTTTCATTAAAATAACCTTAGACCTTTTTTGTAATCGTATTTAACTTGTAGAAGTACACTAAAGTGATCATGGTTATCACGATCGTGATTGATTCCTAAAATGGTATCGTATGTCCACTTATCTCTTTTAAATTGATTTAGGAATCCAACAAAAGCTGTATCCTGCTTACTTTTTTCCGACCATGAACGAAAATGTAACACACCAAACGTATATGTATTACTGTATTGATAAGCAATTATATTTCTCATGACATTAACAATGTCATCCGTGTAAATCTCCATGGAATGAAGCGCGTTAACAACAATTCCAGAATAACCACTGTACTTGAAGAACTCTCTTTGAAAGTCATTGATTGTAACTAACTTCTTATAAGCTAAGACATTTTCAACTCTTAAGTATGAACGCGTTCCATCAGCATCACAGACTTGAGTTTCACAATCAAAAGTCGAAAGCTCTTTTGATGAACGCCAAACTTGTTCAGTTCCAGCAGTGAATCCTAGAATTGAAATTGGAAAGAAATCAATACGTCCACCGACAGAATTAATTGTTCCACTAGTGTTAAAATAAGCCGACTCACGAATAAATCCATAAATCTGATCATTATAGCGCCACATTTCTTGGCTTATTCCTGCGTCCACTCGAGCAGCGGCTCCGAGAATATAAGAACGGTAACCAGCAGTTGCTGATAAATCGTAAGTGGCCTGAATGTTAAACGTAATTAGACATAAACATAAAAGTAAAAACTTATTTTTCATCAATCAACTCTTTTGCAATTTGTGAGATCTCGCGGCCTCTTGGCGTACGTATTAAAAAACCTTCTTTTAAAAGAAATGGCTCATAAACATCTTCAATCGTGGAGCGATCTTCAGCAAGAGTTGCACAAAGCGCTTCAATTCCAACAGGTCCCCCACCATAATACTCTTGAATAACAGATAGAATTCGTCTATCCATTCGATCAAGGCCATGTTCATCAATTTCCATCATTTCTAGTGATTTTTTTACATCATTTATATTTACGTGAGAAGAATCACGTACAATGGCGAAGTCACGAACACGGCGAAGAACACGATTGGCGATTCTCGGTGTTCCACGAGAACATCTTGCCATTAGTAATTCCGCATCTGCATCGATTTGAATTCCAAGCTTCTTGGCATTATTTGAAATAATAATTGCAAGTTCATCGGCCTTATAGAAGTCGAAATGAAAATGGGCCATAAAGCGATCACGCAGAGGATTAGACAAAAGTCCCGAGCGTGTTGTGGCGCCAATTAAAGTAAAGGGCGCAATTTCGATTTGCATTGTTCTTGCTGCTGCTCCATCACCAATAACAATATCTAAACGGTAATCTTCCATCGCCGAGTAGAGAATCTCTTCAACAGAAATATGCATACGGTGAATTTCATCAATAAAGAGAACGTCTCTTGGTTCTAAATTAGTTAGAATAGCAGCAAGGTCACCCTTTTTCTCAATGGCCGGCCCTGAAATGACATGAAGCTGGCTCCCAAGAGCATTGGCAATAATCATAGCAAGAGATGTCTTTCCTAGCCCAGGAGGTCCAGATAAAAGAGCATGATCCATTGACTGCTTTCTCTTTACTGCTGATGTCACCATAACATCAATATTTTGAACTATTTTTTTCTGGCCAATATATTCAGAGAAATCCTTCGGCCTTAGAATAACTTCTTTTCTAGTTTCATCTTCATCAAGAGTTGGATCAAAAAAGCGACCGTCAGACATTTACACCTCTTTTAGTACAAGGTGAACGAGTTGTTCAGCTCTTGTTATTTGATTTTCATCTAAAATTCTCTTAGCAAGTGGCATAACTTTATCTTCAGTAAAGCCAAGTTCCTTACATGCCATGATTGCGTCATTCATAAGAGCAGAGTCATGGCTTACTACTTCTGTTACTGTCTCTTCAAATAACTCAAGATTAAGCGGTGCTTGAACTGAAGTACCAGTTGGCTGAGTTGCACTAGCTGAAGCTTTTGAATACATTTTTATTTTTTGAGCTTTTCCACTAAGGTCTAGAATTATCTGTGAAGCGGCCTTGGCCCCTACTCCAGGAGCTTTCTGAAGTGTTTTCTTATTATCAAAAGTAATAGCATCAATAATATTATCAACTCCAATACTTGTCACAAGAGCAAATGCCCCTTTAGGACCAACACCCTTAACATTCAAAAGTAATTCAAATGTTTTCTTCTCACGAAGAGAGCGGAATCCGAAAAGTTCCTCACTGGCCTCTTTTACAATGTGTGAAATGAAAATTGCTGCAACAGAGCCTTCAGGTAAAACATGTTGAAAATAAATTTGGTGCCCTACTCCCGATGGAGAGAATAGAATTAACTCGTTTCCATCACTGAAAACAACTTCGCCTTGTAATAGACCGATCATAAAACCTACTTAGAAAATACTTCTTTTAATGTACGTGCTTTCGTACGAGTATGTGACGATTTTCCCTTTATTTTTGCTCTTTGTCCACGATTCAACGCGTGACAAAGCGCTATAGCAAGGGCATCCGACTCATCATGTGATTTAAAATCTAGCTTTCCAAAGATCATACTAAGCGAGCGATCAACACTTTCTTTTGAAGCTAGTCCATGGCCTGTAACACTAGATTTTATTAAGTTAGGTGAATACTCTGTAATCTTTCCTTGATACTTATCTGACAAGCCTGCTATTAAGGCCCCTCTTGCTTGCGCAAGTTTAGATAATGCCGGAATACTTTTTACATAAATAAGTGCCTCGACAGAAATTTCATCTGGCCTATACATTGAGACAATATCTTTAATTGAAGAAGAAATCGTCGCTAAACGATCGAGAAACTCTGGTATCTTATCAAATTTTAAAACACCTGAGTCGACATACTTAAATTTTCGACCTTCCACTTCGATAACGGCCCAACCAGTAGTACGAGATCCGGGGTCAATTCCTAGAATATACATAGTTTTAGTATAAACGAAAAATTCGAATTTACGAGCGATCTACGCCTTTTATCATATGGCCGATATAAAAAACTGCTGATCCACCAATAAATTGATAGAGCTCGAGCATTTCATAGTCACCTTTTTGTAAACCAACAAAAAGACAAAGCCCAACTGATGCGAAACCGATTAATTGTAGTGCTAATCCTAACCAAAAAAACATATCAATTGAATACGACTTAATTCTGAAATTGCCAATACCAAGCTATAAAGATAATATGTGTTAATGCAAAATGAGACAAAATTACTATATGCGCAACCAGTCATAGAAAGACAAGTTGAACTCCTTAAACAAGAGTGTATCACCCTGAAAGAACAAGGTGTGGTTCCTAGTTTAAAAGTAATTCTCGTTGGAGATAATCCAGCAAGTGTTATTTATACAAATAGTAAAAAGAAATTTGCAGAAAAAATTGGTGCAAGCTGTGAAATTGTTAATTTAGATAAAACAATTAGTGAGCAAGAGTTTCTAAAAATTGTTAATCAATTTAACGAAGATCCACTTGTTCACGGTATTCTTATTCAACTACCACTTCCAAAATCTCTTTCACAAATTGATACAACAGACCTTGTTGTTCCCCATAAAGATGTCGATGGTTTTCACTATGAAAATGTTGCCAAGCTTTATCGTGGCCAACTTGGTGAAACATCAATGATTCCGTGTACACCAAAAGGCATTGTAACAATGGCCAAGTATTACGGAGTAGATTTTTCGGGAAAAAGTGTTGTTATTGTTGGGAGAAGTTTAATTGTAGGTAAACCTCTCTCATTACTTCTAACAAATTTGAATGCGACAGTTACACTTGCTCACTCAAAAACACAAAATTTAAAAGAGTTAACTAAATCTGCGGATATTATTGTAGCAGCAATTGGTTCACCAAAGCTCTTTACAAAAGAATATTTTAGAAACGATCAATCTCAAGTTGTCTTTGACGTTGGAATCAATCGAAGCAATGAAGGCAAGCTCTGCGGTGATTGTGATTTTGAAAATATTAAAGATCAATTAGCGGCCATTACTCCGGTTCCCAAAGGAATTGGTCCTATGACTATTTTCAGTGTCTCACAGAATTTAATTAGCGCCGCTAAAAAGTAAAACCTAAGGATATTTATGAAACAAACATCACTTACACAGGCGCATCGCGACCTTAAGGCAAAAATGGCAGACTTTGCAGGTTATGAAATGCCGATTCAGTATGCTGGCGTAAAAGCTGAAGTTGAAGCCGTAAGAAATAACATCGGTGTTTTCGATGTTTCTCATATGGGTGAATTCTTCGTAACAGGTCCAGATGCTATAAGATTCGTTGATTATATTATTACTAACGACTTTACGAATGCTGAAACAGGCAAAGCTGTTTACTCGCCACTTTGTCGTGAAGATGGAACTGTCATTGATGATCTAATTGCATATAAATTAGAAGATCAAAAGGTATTGATCTGTGTAAATGCTGCTAATATCAATAAAGATTGGAATTGGATTTCTTCAAAAACGGAAGGTTTCAATATTGAACTAACTAACCAATCAGAAGACTATTCTTTACTTGCTATTCAAGGCCCTAAGACTGAAGAAGTTTTATCTAAACTTGGCTTTGACTCTGTAACAAGCGCTGCTTATTACTCAGCATACGAAAGTACGTGGAAGGGTGCACACGTAATTACGGCAAGAACAGGCTATACTGGTGAAGATGGATTTGAAGTATTTGGTTCACATGAAACAATCCAAAAACTTTGGTCAGAACTTCTTAGTGCAGAAGTAACTCCATGTGGTCTTGCTTCACGTGATGTTCTAAGGCTAGAAGTTTGTTACCCTTTATACGGCCACGAATTAAATGATGAGTTAACTCCACTAGACTCGGCCCTTAAATGGACAGTAAAGCTAAACAAAGAAAACTTCATTGGTAAGAATGCTCTACAGGAAATAACACCAACCCACAGACTCGTTAAGCTCTCTATTGACAAGGGGATCCCTAGAGAAGGTTATGAGATCCTAAATGACCAAGATCAAGTCATTGGTATTGTAACTAGTGGAACAATGTCTGTGACTAACTCACAAGGAATTTGCCTAGGACTAGTGAAGCGTGATTTATTTCCTGAAAATAAGAAATTTAGAATACAAATTCGAAAGAATGTAATAGATTCAAACTATCATACAAAACCATTTGTTACCGGAGGGCACAAATAATGACTAATATTCCAACTGATCTTAAATATACAAAAGAACACGAGTGGGCAAAGATTGAAGGTGATATCTTAACTGTTGGTATTACTGATTTTGCACAGAACTCTCTAGGAGATATCGTATTTGTTGAGCTACCAGAAGTGGGTCAAGAATTCTCTAAAGATGATACTTTTGGTGTTGTAGAATCAATTAAGTCAGCGAGTGATCTTTATATTCCAATTTCAGGAACAATTACAGAAATCAACGAAGAGCTTCCAGATTCACCAGATAACCTTAACTCTGAGCCGTATGAGTCTTGGATGATTAAGGTTAAAATGTCTAATCAAGATGAACTTTCAGACCTTCTTTCAAACGAAGAGTACGAAAGCCTTTGTCAAGAATAAATAAAATAAAATCTATTTCATATTCTTACATATGCCCTCAAAAAGAGGGCATTTTTTTATTTCAGTAACTTACAAATTTCTCACCTAAAAATATTTTCAATTGACCAATTTTTTCCTTTACGAAGTCCTACTCAGGCTTCATACTCGCATTCTCCAATGTTCATCAATAAATAGAGACAGGTATTAAATGCATAATCAAGAATCTATTCAGCTAATCAATACGGCAATCATCAAGGGTAAAGAAAAGAAGATCGATACTACTTATGAGGATAGACTAAACCAAGCATGTAACTCGTCTGCTATTGCAGCTATTTCAAATGCCATTCAACAATTAGCAGAAACTGATCGTATCTCTTACGACCAAGCCGCTATCAAAATCGTAGAGACGATTAAAGAACTAGATCAAGTTTGGACTGATTACGTTCTTATGGAAGGTATTAACAATATAAAAAAAATGCTTAAAGGAAATACAAAGCACTAAACCTTAGTTCTTTGTAACAGCAAAGCCCCAATCAATATTAGCGTGACCATTTTTAACTAGGCCAGATGGTGGGTTAGGAAATGGGCCAGCTTTATTAAAGGCCTCAACTGCGGCATCATCTAATTCTTTCACACCAGAAGTTCCATTAACGATTACATTAATGATTTTGCCATCATTATCAAGGACAACACGTACATTAGTTAGAAATTTTTCTCCCGCAGGGCCACGACGATTCTGACGGTATAAAGACTCCATTTTTTGACGTAGAGTTGATCCCCAATGCTGCTCTAACTGCTGCTTTATTCTAAAGTAAAAACCATAATACTTATACTCGACAGTATTAAGCTTAGTGAAGTCACCTAACTTTACATCTTCAAGATGGTCATTTGAGCTAGCAATACCTCGATGATTCTTGCTACCAGTCTTTGTCCCCTTAACTAGGTTTTGATCTTTCTCAAGTGGAGAATTCTGTGCAACTGCAAAGTCCTCAAAACTAATTCTACCGGACTTAGATTTTGTCACCTTACGTTGCTCTTTCTTCTTTGATTTTGAACCTTGCTTTTTCTGGTCGATTTTGGAATTACCAACACCGCCTATATTGAAAGAAGCGATCTCTTTGGCCTTCGTTTCACGATCTACTTTATTATTAGTTTCACTTAAATATTTGGCATTATCCGCTAACTCTTGATTAGTCTTAGCAGCTGTAACAATTTGGCGCGGTTTTTCTCTATTCAATCTCAGACGAATACGCTCAGGCTTTTTATCCTCTTGCGACTTCGTAAGCGACAATGAAAAAGACGTTAGCTTTGAAGGCATCAAAGAAATATGTATAACTAGCGATATTGCTATTGCTAAGTAGATATATGTTCTATGGCTTTTATGAACTAATTCCAAAGTGTCTCCGAGAAACCAACTATTCTTTAGTCTTCTCGGAGAAAATATCGAAAAATTTACTACATATTTTGATTAATTGTTAAAGAAATCATCATCTTCAAGAATTGCACCCGTTTCTTGACTATTTTCCTCTTTTTTAAAGAAGTTATTCTTAGAATTAGATCCAGGTTCAGTTCCTTCAACAAAACTTTCCAAAAACTTTGGTCCAGAGCCTTTTGCTAGCTCCCCTGTCTTCTTATCGATTGAAACGTTTACAATACCAGTAGGCATTTGGAAGTCTCTTTCACCGTAAATTTGAATTGAACGTTGCATATATGATTTCCAAATAGGCATTGAGGCTTTAGTACCTGTTTCAGGCCAACCCATTGTCTGGTTATCATCCATACCAGTCCAAACACCTGTAACGATATTTTGAGAAAAACCTAAGAACCAAGCATCGACATAACTACTTGTCGTTCCTGTCTTACCACCTAAGAACTGGCTTACACTAAGAGCACGTCTTCCCGTCCCATTATGAACAACACCTTTAAGAAGGTTTGTCATTATATAGGCCAACCTTGGGTCATATACTTGTTCCTCATCTAGGTTTAATAGATATGGATTAACGGCTTCTTTTTCAAATTCATTATGTGAATCACTTTCCTTTTCTCGGACATTATCTGTTTGATTCAAATTTTTAGATTCCTTTGCAAGCTTTTCTAATTCAAGCTTAGACTGTGTCGCAAAGTCATCCTGGAAGAAATACTCTTTTCCATTACGATCGGTAATTGAAATAATTGATTTAGGAAGAACCTTCTTCCCACCATTTGGAAAAATTGAGTATGCACGGATCATTTCTAAAAGCGTAACACCGAAAGACCCAAGTGAGATAGACATATCATTAGGCATATCTGCATGAAAGTTAATACGATCAAGGTAATTAAATATTTTATTCATTCCCAAATCAAGTGCTATCTTAATAGTTGGAATATTTCGACTGAATTCAAGAGATTCTCTAAAAGTCATTGGTCCCTTAAACTTTCCATCATAGTTACGCGGCTTCCAGTTTAATGCCTGGTTAGCTCCACCAAGGGCCTCTGGTGTATCCAAGATTATTGTATTGGGCTGATAACCGTTTTCAAGTGCTGCAGCAAATAACAATGGCTTAAAGGCCGAGCCGGGCTGACGCTTTGATTGTAGAGCACGATTAAATTCACTCTTTTCAAAATCTACACCACCAACCATCGAAATAACTTCGCCAGTAAATGGATTTAGACTTAAAAGTGCTGCTTGAACTTTTGGCTCTTGTTCAAGAGAACATTCAAGATACATTTGTTCTTCTAAAGTTTTATAATCTTTAAGCTTTTTATAAGTATTGGCATATTCAGAGTATACATGTTCAGAAAACTTTGAACTGAAGTCTTTGATTTTAACATGAATAATATCTCCCTTCTTTAAGATATCATTTGGATTTTTAACATAAGGAAAGTACTTCCTCGCATCCGTATACTTTCTCTCGTGTGCCCAACGATAAAACTTATAAGGAATCACTCCTGTAATCCCACCAACAGAAATAATAATATTTCTCATACGTCTATCTAAACGAAGAACTACTGCTTTATATAATTTATTTTTTTCAAGCTGTCCTAGTAACTGATCATCAGCACTATATCCAGGATAAAATCGTGATGAATAAAGTTTCGATAATTGCTCTTGGGTAAAATCTTTTAAAACAGCAAGCTCATCTTCTTTTAATTGAAGCTCATACTCTCTCTCATTATTTTCAGTAAGAGTGAAATAATTTGACTTGTCTTTATATAATTCAACTCGAAATTCTTCGATGTATTTGTCGAGTTCTTCTAATTCAATATGACCAATTGGGCCTTGAAAACCTTGTCGTTTATCAATTTCATCAGCACCTATTTTAATATTCTCTTCTGCCGCTTTTTGTAGATCATAGTTTAGAGTTGTTTGTACAGTAAATCCTTCAGTAAGAAACTTATCCTCACCAACAATTTCAATTGCCTGTCTTCTAACCCAGTCCGTAAAGTAACCTGCAAGAAAAGGACTATTTTTTCTAAGCTGATACTTTATTTTTTCTTGAAGAGCTTCTTGGTATTCTTCTTTAGTAATTTTCTTGTTTGCAAACATTCGTCCTAGAACGTAGGCCTGTCTCGTTTTAGCATGTTGTGGATTACGATAAGGAGAATACTTTCCAGGAGCAACCAGAAGTCCTGCAATAAGTGCAGACTCTGCTACAGTTGCTTCATTTAACTCCTTATTAAAGTAGCCTCGAAAAGCTGACTTAACACCATAGTATCCACCACCAAGATAAACTTGATTCAAATAGAGAAATAAAATCTCTTCTTTATTAAATCTCTTTTCAATTTTTTGAGCGAGAAGAAAGTCTTTAATCTTTCTTGTAATTGAGCGCTCAGATGAAAGTAATAAAGACTTTGCAACCTGTTGAGTAATTGTTGAACCACCTTGCACAACACGTCCAGCCTTAAGGTTAGCAATAAGAGCTCTCAAAACACCAAAATAATCAACACCATCATGATTATAAAAATTTGAATCCTCAGCTGATAGAAAAGCATCTACAATACGCGGTGGAATTTCATTAAACTCAACAATCTCTCTATTCTCTTTACCAATGTTATAGAGAACAACACCATCCTTGGATAAAATCTTTGATTTAATTGGCGGATTATAATCTGCAAGACTACTAATTTTAGGTAAAGTGAAAGAAAAATATACTAGTATTGAAAAGACAAATAATCCTCCAAATAATACCAAGAAGGACATTAATACTAATAATCTTTTTAAATGTTTCATAAATTCTCTTTTATAATTTCACACTTCTTCATTAAGCTATAATTCTGCTTAGGCATATTGATTAGAATCATTTTACCATTTATCTGATTTTTAGAAACCGATAAGTTTTTATCATATGCAAAGACGAACACTCTCTGGGCAATTAGTCGAGAGATGTCTTCTGAAGTTATTTCAATTTGAGCAGCAAGTACTTTCTTATTATTTTCAATATTATTTTTTACACCATCAATAATATTACCTTTCGTTTTAAAAGTAATATTTCCATTTGCTGCAACATCTGTAAGATAGTAGGCAACACTAGACTTTTTGATAGCCCTTGCATTGATCTGTAAATTTTCAATTACTTCGCTCGTATCATCCCTATCTTTTAACCTGAAAAATTTCCACTTAACAAGCTCAGGCTTTTTTGTCTGAGACAGCAGGGCCGCAATCGCAGATGAGCTCCCAATGCCTGCAACAAAATTAATTTTCACATCATTCTTCATAAGACACGAAACGTAGTCCATGACATCAGTATTAAAATCCTCACTAGCACCAATAATAATACCGACAGTATTAATACGTTCATTTTTTAAGCTTTCCTGTGTACCAGTATTCACTTGTCCTGGCCCGTACTCTGTATATGATGATTTCTTATCAACAGCAGGAATAACACTTGTCTCTTCAGTATCAACAGAGATTGTTACCACTCTTTGCTCTTCTTCCGATTGAGTCTGACAAGTATTGCTCAAAAAAACAAAAACTAGGAATACAATAATGAGGTTTAGTTTATTCAATTTCTTTTTCTTCTAGTTTATCTGTAAGTTCTAAAACTTTTTTTTCTACTTTTTCAAGGTAGCCCTTACTATCAGTATATAACTTAACCCCTTCCTCAAAGTTTTTTAAACTATCATCAAGAGTAAGCTCACCTGACTCGAGTCCATGAACTAATTCTTCTAATCTTTTTAAGTTTTGTTCAATATCTATTTTCTTGGTCATACCCCACCGTGTCATTTTCTTAACATTATTAATTCTTATATGGACTAATATTCCCATACTTTGCATGTTCTTTAAATAAAAAGGTGTGATAATCACTACTTACATCATGGGTCATTTTTACCTATGTAGGTAATTTGGCACCCTGGTTGGTATAGTTAAAGAAGAATTTGCCAGGAGGGCAGATGAAAGAATTATGGGTACCGCTATCCGGTGCAATCGCACAACAACAGAAAGTTGATACAATTGCCAATAATGTTGCAAATGCCAACACACCTGGATTTAAAAAAGATCAACTCGCATTTAAAGAGTATTTAACAGCACTAGATAAGGGTGTTGAAGATATTGACTTACCTAATAAAGAATGGGCACCAGAGGACTTCTATCGTAGCTATGGAGCTGAACACGCGATGGTAAAGGTAGATGGATCCTTCACAAACTTTACTCAAGGAACACTTTCTCCAACAAGTAACCCACTTGATATTGGTCTTCGTGGCAATGGCTTCTTGGCAGTAGAAACTCCAAAAGGGATACGCTATACGAGGCGCGGAACACTTTCACTACGCCAAGATGGTGTGATTACAACTCAACAAGGGTATCCAGTTCTTAATAGAGAAAATAACCAACCTATTTCAGTCCCACCTGGTACGAGAAATATTACCTTCGCTCTTGATGGCGCAGTCTATGCAAATAATAACCAAGTTGGTGCACTAAATATTACAGAGTTTAATGATATGCATGCCTTAAGAAAAGAAGGTAACTCCCTTTATATAAATAATAATGAAGGTAACCTTAAAGAACAGATAAATACTTCTGTTCACCAAGGGTTCATTGAGCAATCAAATGTTAATGCTGTTTCTGAAATGTCAGAGTTAATCAAAGCACACCGTCATTTTGAATCAATACAAAAAGCAATTAAAACTTATGATCAAATTAGCTCTAAGTCAGTTAATGAAATGATCAAATTTTGAGGTAGTATGAAAAATATTATTCTATTTATTACATTCCTACTTATGGCCCGCTACTCTTTTGGGATGATGAAGGCCCTAAATATTGCTGCGACTGGTATGGCGACACAAGAGATGCACGTTAACACAATCTCAAATAATGTCGCTAACTTAAATACAATTGGTTATAAAAAGCAAAGAGCTGAATCAGAAGATCTGATGTATGAAACAATCACAGAAGCGGGCTCTCGCTCTGATGCAAACTCAAATTACACTGTTGGTGTACAAGTTGGTTCAGGTTCTAAAATTAGTGGTGTAAGAAAAGTTTTTTCTGCAGGTGCCCCAAAAGTTACCAATAACCCATTTGATCTTATGATCAATGGTGATGGATTCTTTGGAATCATTAAACCAAATGGACAAATTGTATATACAAGAGATGGTGCATTCAATGTAAATGCTCAAGGCCAGCTTGTTTCAAAACAAGGCTATCAAGTATTTCCAGGAATTACATTTCCACCAGGAGTTGCAACAGTAAGCATTGGTAATGATGGAACGGTTGAAGCCTACTTTAATGGGCAAGTAGAGCCACAAGTTGTTGGCCAAATACCGGTATTCACATTCGTAAATAATCCTGGTCTTCATAACGACGGAGGGAATTTTTACCGTCAAACAACAGCAAGTGGTCAACCAATTCAGGGTATTGCAGGAACAAATAATACAGGTTCAATGCAACAAGGTGCTCTTGAAATGGCCAACGTAAGTCTTATGAATGAGATGACGGATCTTATTAAGGCACAAAGAGCCTATGAAATGAATTCAAAAGTAATGGGTGTAGCTGACCAAATGCTACAAACAGTTAACAATATTACAAGATAATAGGAAGAAGAGAGAGTGTTTAAATTAATTCTTTTAACATTTGTTGCAACCTTTTCATTTGCAAGTGATTGTGAAGTATCGATGGCGCAAAAGAACTATCGTATTGAAAACTCTGTAATAAATTATAAGTCTAAAAATTGTAATCGTTCTCAACTTGAAATTCTTAATGAAATTCTTATTTCAGCACATGGTAATTTCTACTTAAATCATAGTAGAGATCTTAAAGAGAATGACATTAACTTTCTAACTAAAGATTCAGTAATAATAAATTTAGATGAGTCAGTCAAAACTCAATTTACAATTCCAGATGATTGGAAAGTCACTTTCAAATCTAGAAGTCCAATTAAGTCAATAACAACAGATAATTTAACAACACTCGAACTGATGTGTAACGACTGTAATAAGCTTGGTCAAAATAAATTAAAAATATCATTTGATGGTATGACAAAGTGGTTAGATATCGTTATTCAAAAGCCAGTCAGAGCTGTGGTTGCGAAGAATGAAATCGGTTTAAGCTTTAAGTCAATCAATACAAATAATGTCGAAGAAAAGACTATCTATACAACAGATGAAAAAGCTGTTTTTAAAAATTTAAATGAAATTGCTTTCTATAAAACGAATAAAGTTATCTCACCAGGTGAAACGATTAATAAGAGAGATATCTCCCCTATTAACCTAGTCACATTTGGTGTTCCTGTAAAAGTAATCCTTAATAACAATGGAATTAAATTAACTGGTCAAGCACTACCAATGTCGACAGGCAAGTTACAAGATTTCATAAAAGTGAAGAATTTGAAAACTAATAAGGTATTCACAGCGAAAGTAATTGGACTCAATGAAGTGAAGGTAGATTTATGAGAAAAGTTTTATTTTTAACATTAGCACTACTAACAACATCATGTGCTAACTATATTAACAAAATGTATAACGAACTAGATGGTGTTAACCAAAGAGAGCTAGAACAAAAAAGAGCAAATGTTGATAATACATTCGATCAATATCGCAACTCATATGGGGACAGAAGACAAACTTCTTCCAATACTCCTAATATGGCCCCTCAGGTTAAAAGAAGATATAACAATAATCAATTATCACAACGTCAACAACCGCAACCAAAAAGAGTAACTGCAAACAATTTCCATGACCATGGAAATACTGGCAGCCTTTGGGCCGGGAATGGAAACGAAAACTATCTATTTACAAAAAATAAATGGAAACGAAACGGTGATATTATTCTAGTAAACGTTCAAACTCGTCTTAAGAATGATATTACAATGGAGCTCAAAAGAGCTTTTCCACCGATGCCCACACTTGCAGGTCAAAATCCAGAAAGTACAACAGCTACGACAACACCTGGTCAGCCTCAAGCACCTGCAGCAGCAGGAGCTGAAGAAGGTGAAGACACAAGTGCATCAAATAAAATTCATGACAAAATATCTGGAGTTATTGTGGAAGAGATCAGTAGAGATCACCTACTTGTACGTGGACAAAAAAATGTACTTTTTAAAAATCGTAAACACCTAGTTGAGTTACAAGCATTGATATCACGTAAAGATATCAATGAAGACGATACAATTGATTCGACAAAATTTTTAGAAAGCTCTGTAACGGTATTGAGGTAATTAATGTTTAAAAAGTTAATTTTTGGTCTTATCCTTTTATCTTTTGGAACTCATATTGAGGCAAAGATGAGTCGTTTAAAAGACCTAGTGGATGTTAAAGGCGTTCGAAAAAACCCTATCGTTGGTTATGGTTTAGTTGTTGGACTAAATGGTACTGGGGATGGTGGTGGAGAAGTAACAAATACTTCTCTTAAACGTATGTTTCAAAAGCTTGGACTTAATCCACAAAATGAAATTAGTTCAAAGAACGTTGCGGCAGTAATTGTTACAGCTGAACTCCCATCATTTAGCCGAGTTGGACAAAAAATGGATGTAAAGGTTTCATCAATTGGTGATGCTTCTTCTCTTGCAGGAGGAACGCTTCTGATCACTCCACTTAAAGGCGGTGACGGAAATGTTTATGCTGTAGCAAATGGATCAATTTCAATTGGTGGCCTAGAAAATGGTAAGAAATTTGCGACAACAGGACTTATTCCACAGGGTGCAGTTGTTGAAAGAGAGTTACAATTAGATTTCGATAAGAAGAAATCATTGAGACTTGCACTCAAGAGTCCAGACTTCACAACTGCTGCTAGAATTGAAAAAACTATCAATCAAGAACTAGGTGGAAAGTATGCCATAGCAAAGGACTCAAATACTGTTGATATTATTGTACCAATACAGTACCAAAGAAAAATCGTACAACTTTTAGCGATTATCGAAAATTTTAAAGTTCATACAGATCGTATTGCTAAAATCATCATCAATGAGCGAACAGGTACTATTGTTGCAGGTGGAGATATTACCGTTGAAGCGGTTGCGATTTCTCATGGTGGACTAAATATTCAGGTTAATAACAAGAAGAAAGATGGTGATGATGGAAATATTCGTTTAGTTGACAAGACAACTACACTAAATGATCTTGTTAAAAGCCTAAATGCATTAGGTGCGACGCCGGAAGATTTAATTTCGATTTTTCAAGCACTTAAGAGAAATGGTGCACTAGTTGGAGAAATTGAGTTAATTTAACTTTCAATGTCAAATAGCATTTTTTACCATTTTTAAGAGCTGGGTATAAAAAAACTAAAAAAAATGTTAAAATATTAATGATAATGGGCTTTTCAAGGATTGAACGGCCAGAAACTCAGGATGAGTATTATGAATGAAATCAAAATTCATAGACCACAAATACAAAACGCAAATGCGCAAAAATCTGTACGTCCTGCAAATTCTGACAAGTATATTCCTGAAGAGATCAAAGGTGCGGCCCAAGGGCTAGAGGCACAATTTAATGAGTTAATGGTTAAAGAAATGACTAAGTCACTTAACAGTGGCGTGCAAAGTACAGCAGGAAATTTCTATAACGGTCTTATGACAAGTGAGCGTGCTAAAGCTCTTGTTAAAGAAGATAGCCAAATACAAAAAATGATTTTGAATGAAATTTATCCAAAGCATATGAGGAATGAACAAAATTATCAAAACTATTTGGACAATAAAAATAAGTATGCACAAAACCAAATTCGAATTGAAGAAGGGCCAACTCAACCTTCTCAATCAATAGCAATGAAGCAGGCAAAACAAATTGGAGTAAAGTATGAGTAGTGTAACAAATACGAGATCAAGTTTCTTTCCAAATGCTAAAACTACGGCCGAGAGATCACAAGAGATCCAGAAGCAAGCTCCAATTAAAAGAAACACGAATGCTCAAAAAGCTTATATTGATAATCAAACAAGAAATGATGCCAGAGTTTCAATACCTGAAGCAGTAAAAGATTTTGCACATATCAAGAAAGCTGTTGATGCAGCACCAGAAGTTGATAACTCTGCAAAGATAGCTGCACTAAAAGCTCAAATCCAAGGTGGAACCTACAAAATGGATTATGACAAAATGGCAGATAAAATTCTTGGGGAAGAGTTCGGAGTATAATGAAAACACAACTAGCAACATATTACTTTCAAATTACAGATATATGGAAGTCACAGTGTGAGCTTCACTATAAATTATTTGATTTAACTTGTGATGAGTACGCTCTCCTACTTGATAGTAAGATTGATGAGCTAGAAGAAAAAGTTTCTAAAAAGTCTGAAATCATTGCAAAGATAGAAGTAAATGAAAAGGCCAGAAACAAGATTCTTTCAAATATTCAAAAGGACTATAAAGAATTAAAAATTAATTCAATCACTGACCTAGTTGAATTCTTCTCAAAGTTTGAAGCTGAAAAAGATGGTAAACACTTATTCAGATTCAATAGTCTTTTAGTAGATATTATTGAAAAAATTCAAACACAAAATAAGAAGAATCAACTTTTTATTAACAAAGCACTAAACTCTCTTCGTGAGATCAGAGAAAGTGCAATGGGTACTAAGACAGTATCTACATATAACGCCAAAGGTATCACTCAGCAAAGATCGCTTGAGCGAAATCCTTAATTGGAGATTATTTGTCTACACGTCTGTTAAACATTGCAAATACAGGACTTAACGCCTCTAAGAAATCGCTAGAGGTAACGTCGCATAATATTTCCAATGCAAATACGGAAGGATATTCTCGTCAGCGTGTACACCAACAATCTAATATGCCTCTTATTAAGGATGGATTAATAACTGGTAGTGGTACTAGAATTAAAAGTATTAATCGTGTTCATGATAAATTCGTTGAAAAAAAATTACGTGATAGTCAAAGTAATGAATCCTACTACAATAATAGAGCTGAACAACTAAGTCGCGTTGAAGATATCTTTAATGAAATCGACAATGAAGGTCTTAATCAAATTCTCAATAATTTTTTTAATTCATTTCGTGATCTTGCGAATCAACCAGAGAACGAAACCGTACGTTCAGTTGTACGTGATAAAGCACAATTAATTGTAAAAGACTTTAGAAGAATCGCAGAGACTCTTAACGAGATCTCAAAGAGTATTGATGATAAGATTATGATCTCAGTTAAGGATGCTAATCAACATATAGACTCAATTGCAACATTAAATAGAAAGATTCGAGAACTCGAAGCAACAGGCGATGAAACTGGAGATCTTCGAGATCAACGTGATTTATCAGTTAAGGAATTATCAAAGATTATAAAAATACATACCTATCAAGATGAACGTGGAAATTATAACGTTCAATCTCCTGGCATTGGTACACTCGTTACAGCAGCTCAATCACAAAAACTTGGAACGTATGTGTTTGGTAAAGATGAATCAACTAATGGTCAAGATGGCTCAATGGAGATCTTCTGGGCAAGTCGTTCCGGTCAACAAATTACTGAAAAATTTCAAGGTGGTTCACTAGGTGCCGTAATTAAAGTTAGAAATAATGACGTCAAACAATTAAAAGAAAAGCTAGACCAGACAGCATACGAATTTATGAATTACGTCAATGCAATCCACAGAAGAGGATATGTTAATCGCGAGATTCAAACAGATGTTAATGGTAATCCAGTATCAATGGATAACAAAGGGCCGACGACAGGAAATAACTTCTTCTCAGCACCTATGAAAATAGAGGGAGCTGCGCTTAACATTGACCTAAGTGATGCGATCAAATCAGATATTTCAAATATAGCAACAGCACTATCTCCAAATAGTCCCGGGGATAACCGTGTTGCTATTGCAATCTCTAAACTACAACATGAGAGATTAATGTCAGGTGGTACAGCAACACTTGAAGAGGACTATCTTAAAACAGTAGGTAATGTTGGACTTGAAACAGGTAAGGCCAAACTAGACGCTGAACAATCAGAAGGATTACTAGCACAGGCCAACTCAATTCGTGAAAGAATTAGTGGTGTTTCAATCGATGAAGAAGCGGCAAATATGATTAAGTATCAGCACGCATATGAAGCTGCTGCTAAAGTAATGAAAACAGCAAACGAAATGTTTGATACTGTCTTATCAATTAAGCAGTAATTAGGATTATTGAAAAATGACTAGAGTGTCAGAAAATTCAACGACTCTTTCGATTAGACATACGCTTAATAAGCACAAGTCTAAAATGGAAGACCTGCAAATGAAGGGAACAACTCTTAAGAGTATGCGTAAACCTTCAGATAATCCTGCAGCAAATATTGAAGCACTTCAGATATCTAGTGTAACAAAAGATAATTCCCAATTTAAAAGAAATGCAGACTTCGCACTTCTTCAATTAAATATCACAGAAAAAGCTCTTGAAAACCTAACAGATATTATGGGAAAGGCCAAAGAGATTGCTATCGCGCAATCTTCAGATATCTACAATGAAGATGTTAGAAACAATGTTGCCAATGAAGTTAAGCAACTTAAAAATCTGGCCCTTTCAATTGCAAATAAGCGTGTTGGACAACGCTATATTTTCTCGGGTTTTAAAACACTGGATACTCCATTTAATGAAAATGGCGAGTATAAAGGTGACAATGGCCATATCACTTTAGAGGTCGGAAAGGATTTCTTCGTACAGGTTAACCTGCATGGTAAAGAAGTATTTATGGCCGAATCTGAAACAGATTCACAAGTGACTCATCCCTTAGAAAAATTTCCTGAAATGGCGAATTCTCGAGAAAAAAGTAAAAATCGCGAGATTATGTCCGAAGAAAATAATCGAGAGATCGCATCAAGCCCAATAGGCGTAGATGCTGGTAAATATAAAGAATCCGCTAATCTTTTTGGACTTCTAGATTCACTTGCAATCTCTTTAGAAAATAATGACCCTGATCAAATTCAAAATCTTTTAGAGAAATTTGATACAGCGGTAACACGTCTCGTTACATTACGAACACGTGTAGGCTCAGTCGCAAGTTCAGTCATGACAAATGTGAACACGATTGATGCAAATAATATCGACAATATGGAAAGAAAGAGCAAGCTGGTCGATGCTGATGTAACTGAATTATTCTCAGACATTACGCGTCAGCAAGAAATCTTGAAAACTGCGTACAAAACATCTGAAGGGCTTCTAAACAAGAACCTATTGGACTTTCTACGCTAACACGCTGCTGCTACTTTTTTTTTATTTAGTTGATTTTTTACTTGATTTTTAAAGTTATGAATAATATATGAACCATTACCTGATGAATCAGGACGGTTCAAAATTGAGGATGTGAAATGCTGGTTTTAACAAGGAAGCTAGGGGAAAGTATAGCGATCGACGATCATATTAAGATTGTCGTTGTGCAAATTAAAGGCAAACAAGTTCGACTTGGTATCAAGGCCCCAAAAGAAACAAAAATTCACCGCGAAGAAGTCTATAAAGCTATCCAGGAACAAAATTACGAAGCTTCCCAAGCTGGCCCAGAGAGTCTGTCTGACTTAACGGATGCGCTGCGAAATAAGAAATAAATTCCGCTTGCTCTTTTGCCCCTACGGCTGTTAAAATCTGTTATCAAGTTCTTAAACTTGAATTCGGAGGAACGACAGTGAAAGTAAGCACAACACGATTTGGGGAATTAGAAGTTAACAATAAAGATATTATCAGGTTCGAAGAAGGTATTCTTGGTTTTGAGAATCTTAAGGACTTCTTTGTTGTTGATCCAGGTGATCAGACTCTAATCCTATGGCTTCAATCAACTGATGACGGTGCAACAGCATTCCCAATCATTGAGCCAAAAATTTTTAAAGAAGATTATTCAATTAGCCTACTACCGGCAGAACTTAATAGCCTAAAACTAGAAAACCTTTCTAATGCAAGCGTTTATACAATCCTTACTATTCCAACGGATGTAACTCAAATGTCGGCTAATCTAAAGGCGCCAATCATTATTAACAATGATTCACACAAAGCTCGTCAAATTGTTCTTCAAGACAATAAGCTTGAAGTAAAATTTGAAATGTATAATGCACTTAAAAAGTCGATCATGAATTTCCACTCTGATGATTCTGTTCGTACAAATGTAAGTGTTGCCACAGAGCCAACTGTTGTAGAGCAATCATCTTCAACAGAAACTTCAGTTGATCATTCAGCAGAAGCTTAATTCTATTTCCCAAAAGAAATTATATAAAAGAAAAGCACCAGTAATGGTGCTTTTTTTATTTTCAAATTTTAAATTATTTAAAGTGTTGTCTCAGTTGCATTCTTTGCAAAATTTAAATACATCTGCGCTTCACTATTAAGAGGATCAACAGAAATTACTTTTTCCCACTCACTAGTCGCACTTAAGATATCACCTTTACCATAGTTAAGAACACCAAGAGCAATTCTACCTGGAAGATAATCTGGCCTTTCATTTTTTAAACTAGAAAGTTCTTCAAAAGACTTATTAACAAAACCTTTCTTTGCGTAAACCTTGGCCATCTTTACTCGTGCCTCTAAGTTTGAAGGATCAAGTTTTAAGACTTTTCCATATTCAAATAAAGCTTCATCGTAACGATTATAAGTTAGATATAGATCAGCTAACTCATAGTGCTTGAGCGCAAATTTTCTATCTATATGATTATCATTAAGCTCATCACTCTTTGAGTTAACTTTAACTTTTTGAGATGCTATTTGAAAAATTTTACTCGCTTCTTCGTATTGACCAATATCATTATAAAGAACTGATAAACTAACTGCCGCATCTGTATGGTCTGGTCTTACCTCTAGAACTTTTTTAAATGCTTTAATTGCTTTTGATATCTCACCTGTTAAGTGAAAGATATTAGCAATATTAAAAAGTGCATCAGCATCTTTAGCATCAATTTCTAAAAGTTCATTATAAATAGAAATCGCTTTATTATACTCACGATTTTCAAAAGCAACTTTGGCCTTCTTTGATAATTTTTCTTGTTCAAAAGATTTCATCATACTCGAAGTCCCCTATTCCATACACTTTTTAATGTCTTTCTTTAAATTAGAAAGATCTTTATCTTTGTATAAGTAGCGATAGTTTTTAAAAACTAATTCACATAATTCTGGTCTAGCACTTTTCAAACCAATGTGGACGAGCCTATCACTTGCCAGCTTCTTTACACTATCATCACTGAATTGAGCTAAAAGTTGTTCATAACGAAATGAAGCCGATTGCCAATCCTTTGTTTTAAAGTAGAAATTTGCAATATATAATTCCTTATCTTTAATCATTTTATAGCACTCATCAATTTTTTCTCTGGCGTCTTTTAGATATTCAGATTGAGGATATAAACTTCTAAGCTCATTAAAATACTTTATGGCCTGTTTAGCAGGTGTTAGATCACGATCAAAAGTCGAAGGCTTTTGCTTATAATAAGCTTCAGCAATTTTAAAAGTAACATAATCCATTTTAGGATGTTTCGGGTGAAAGTCCTTAAATAGCAAGTATGCAGCAGCGGCCTCTTCAAAGTTTTCTTGCTTATAAAGAATATCCGCCTGCATAAGTTCAGCAGAGGTCGCGTAATAACTATATGGATATTGAGATTTAATTTTATTAAGTTTTTCTAACGCCATGATATAGCGTTCAGATTTAACTAGTCTTTCAGCTTCTTTAAATAGTACTTCAGCTTCAGTACTTCCTTGCGGACGATTAACTGCGCATGACGTCATTAATAGAATGAAAATGATTGATATAAGTTTGTGCACATTGCCCCCTATAGAGGCAATTCTAGCACTTTCTAGCAAGGCCCGTCAAAGCTAATAACGCTCTTCGTATACGTCCTTAAGCATCTGGTTTATAAGAAGTTTAGCGGCCGCTGCAAGTGGAATTGAAATGATCATTCCAGTAATGCCCAGAAGTTGCGATCCAAGGATCACGCTGACCACAACAAGAACTGGGTGTAAGTCAACAATCTTAGAGACAAGTAATGGGAAGACGATTGCAATATCAATAACGTTTGCAACCATATAGAGAATAAACGCACCACCAAAGTGAGTTCCCATTCCATATTCTGCAGCAATGAAAATAAATGCAGGAATAGCTCCAAATACTGGACCCAGGTAAGGAATAATATTTGTCACTGCTGCAAGTAAGCCAAATAAAAGAGAAAATCTAATATCGAGAAAAAATAGTCCCGTAAAAATAATGATTCCTAGAATACTGGCTTCAATAACTTTCGCTAAGATATAGTCACCAATCTGGCGATTAAATTGAAATGAAAGATGGTAAAGCTTTTCAAAGTACTTATTTGGAAGAAGTCTTGTTACACGCTCCCTGAAATTTCTCATATCTTTTAGAGTAAAGAATAAGAAAAGAGGTACAATAAAGAATAATTCAAGTGCAGATCCTAGATACTTTGGAACTAAAAGAACAAATGCACTAAACTCATCTTTAATAAAATTCATTGATTGTAGGAGATAACCACTACTTAAGTGGTAGCCGGTACGATCAGCAACAAATGCTTGCAGCTGCGCGTATACAGACTTCAGAAAATTTTCGACTTTTGGAATATAGACTTCAAGGTTATTTACTTCACTAACCATTAAAGGTGTAACCTTTACAATAGGGTAGATCGTTAAAAAAAGTAGAAGTGTAACAACAAGTGCTGACGAAGCCGTACGGTTTATCCCAAATCTTTCAAAAAATAAGAGGAGTGGATTTAGAATAAGCGTTAGCACATAACAAATTAATAACGGTGTTGCGACTCGTGGAAAAACGAAGAATAACAACATCGAAGAGACGATAAATAAACCGAAAATAATGGCCCTAAGACGATCATTACTAGTCATTCTTACCAATCTCTTCTTTCATTTTAACAACTTCATCTTTCAAATGAGAGTTTTCAACCTTAAGCTTTCTAATTTCACGAGCTAGAATATGAAGTTTTTTTACAACAAGTTCACTCATGGCCTGTAAAAACTTTGAAGAAAGGGCCGGCTTTTCTGAAATCATTAATTGAACATCTGGTTTAAAAATTCCCAGAAGTTCTAGTGGCTCAACAGCAGTTGCTGTTACTGATCTCTTGTGACCATCTTCTAAAAGTCCTATTTCTCCCATGTAATCTTTGCGATCGAGATTTGTTACATGAAATTTTTTACCATTTCTCTCCGTCGAAAGCTCAACTCTTCCTGAAACAATTATATAGAACCCAATACCAAAATCACCTTCTTTGAAAATAACTTCACCTTTTTCATAGGTTCTTTTATGAAAGTATTTTGATAACTGAAATAGCTCAAACTCCCCTAAGCTTCTTAGAATTACGGTATCCCTTAATAAGTACGGAATAGTTACCTTATTACTTTTAATGAGAGGATTAATAGACCACAAAAACTTTATTAAATTAATGTCAATGCGATCTTCTTTTGAATACTTTTCAGTCATATATGGCCTTTAATAGAATTCAATATTTTCAGCTTTTATCCATCCCTTAGCTTCGCTAGGCCAATAGATAAAGAACCAATTATCGTTTTTCTTAGAAGTGATAACTCTTAAACCTTCTTTGGCAATTTGATTATGTTCAAAAATTGCTGAAGGGCCCTCAAAGATATCTGCATTCTTCATAACAATGGCATTTTTGTAACTACCTTTCAAATAGACATTACTAAAAATAAGCGGCGTCAATGAAATCAGAAAGAATGAAAAGATAATGGCCTTATGCAACTTTGTCTTCAAATTGAAAATTAATGTAATAATTAAAAGAATCAATGAAAAACTTGTAAAGTAAACAGTAGGAATATCCATTGCCTTAGCAACAAAACTCACATCCTGACTCACGAGGTCATAGTGCGATTTAATATAATTAATATTATTAGTAACAAGCTTGTCTTGTTGCCCGAGCTTATAAGACTTCTCTAAATTTAAACGGGCCGCACCAATGTCTTCTAATTTAAGATATGCAGTGCCCAAATTATAGAAATACTGCGCATCAACGAATAAATCTTTATTCTTAATTAAGAGATTCTTATAGCCTTCATAATCTTTATTTTTATAAAGGTCTTCTAATTCTTTTAGTGGATTTCCTGTGTTAGTATCTGACATAAATTTATTATCTAATTGGCTTGTAGCGTTTGCAAGTGAGTGATAATTCTACCACATAAAAAGAGGTTGGATATGGAATACGGTGTAAGAAATAACGAAATAAATGATCAGTTTGATAAACTATTCTCTTCAATTCTTAAGGAGCAAAAGAATTTCATGGAAGTTCGAGGTCCTCAGGAGGAAAAGAAGAACTTAGTAGAAGAAACTTTAAAAAAATATAATCAAGAAAGAGGAAAGGGAATTTACTTCAACTACGTTTCTTCGGGACGTGGACATGGCCCTTTTACAGAACTTATAGATGGATCAGTGAAATACGATCTAATTGGTGGTATTGGACCTAACCTACTTGGCCACTCGCACCCAATATATATTAAGTCACACCTTGAAGCAGCTCTTGGTGACACAGTAATGTGTGGAAACCTACAACCCTATCCACAGGCAATTGAATTAACGAGTAATCTACTAAAAGCAGTAGAAAAAAGTAACCTTAAGCACTTTTGGTTTACAGGTTCAGGAAGTTTTGCAAATGACCTGGCACTAAAGCTTGTTTGGCAAAAGAAAGACCCTGCCTACCGTGTAATCGCATTTCAAAAAGCTTTTGCAGGTCGCTCAGTAGCAACTCAAGATATTACACATAATGCGAATTACCGCCAAGGTATGCCAAAGTCTCTTGATGTTGATCACGTTCCTCACTTTGATCAAAATAATCCAGAAGATTCACTCAAAAATACACTAGCAGCACTAGAAGAAGTAACTTCAAAATACCCGAATCAACATTGCGCACTTATGCTTGAAATCATTCAAGGAGAAGGTGGCTTCATTTTTGGTCCTAAAGAGTATTATGAAGAAATCTTTAAGTGGGCAAAGAAAAAGGGTATCTATATCTGGGTAGATGAAGTTCAAACTTTTGGACGTACAAGAGAATTATTTGCATTCCAAACAATGGGTCTCGATAAGTATGTCGACATTGTTTCTGTTGGAAAGGCACTACAAGTATGTGGTGTTCTATTTAGCGAAGAACTAAACCCTAAGCCAGGGCTTATTGCTGGAACATTCAATGGTTCTGTTTCTGCACTATCAACAGGTAGCAAGCTTGTTAAATATCTTACTGAAGGAAACTTCTATGGGGAAAGTGGAAGAATTAAAGAACTAGAAGATAAGTTTATTTCAAGACTTACACACCTTATGAAGAATTCATGCCAAGATAAGATTACTTATGTTGGAGGAATCGGAACAATGATTGCATTTGAAGTTGGAGATTCATCAACTGAAACTGTATCGAGTTTTGTGAAGAGCCTATTCGATAATGGAATTATTGCCTTTATGGCGGGGAAAGAGCCTACAAGAGTTCGTCTACTATTGCCTCTTGCAATGACTGATGAACATATTGACGACATTATCTCAATTATCGAAAAAACCGTACTTGAACAAATTAAGTAGAATTAAATAGGAAGACTAGATGTTTAAGATTAGACCCGTAAGAGCAGATGACTTAGAAGACTTGTATGACCTTTCAGGTCTCTACACATTTATTAACCTTCCCCCAGACAAAGAGCTTATAAGCTCTAAAATAGAAAGCTCTCTAAGATCTTTCAAACAAAAAAGTGATAATCTTTCTAATGATCATTACATTTTTGTGCTGGAAGATCTTGAAGCATCACGAGTCATTGGCTGCTCAATGATTCACGCTAGGCATGGTGATGAAGAAGAACCACACTTTTATTTAAAAGTAGGACAAGAAAATAAATTTTCGGAGTCTATAAATACTGGTTTCATCCATGGCACACTAAAACTTGGCTATGATACAGATGGTCCAACCGAAATTGGTGGACTTATTCTCGATCCTACATATCGAGGTAATCCATTTAAGCTTGGTAAAGTTTTATCTTTCTCACGTTTTCTCTATATGGGACTTAATAAGGATCGATTCAAAGAAACAATTCACTCAGAGCTCATGCCTCCGTTTGATGCTGATGGGAAGTCACCACTTTGGGAAGCTATCGGCCGTCGATTTTTAAATATGGAATATCATGATGCCGATGTTCTGAGTCGTAAGAATAAAGAGTTTATTCTTAGCCTCTTCCCGTCAGGTACAATCTACGAAACTCTACTTCCAATAGAAGCAAGGGATGCCGTTGGGAAAGTAGGTGCCGATACTGAACCTGTTAAAAGAATGCTTGAGTCTATTGGATTCAAATATACTCACGAAGTTGACCCTTTTGACGGTGGGCCTCACTATCGATGTCAACTCGATGATATAAAGCCTGTTAAAACAATTCAACAAGCACAAATAAAGAAAGGTAAAACAAGTTCACCTAAATTCTATCTTGTCGTTACTGACAATAAAGAGTTTGAAATTGTTTGTCTAAAAGGTAATTTAAACAATGATATACTAACTGTAGATGAGCCATCATCATTTGGATTAGATGATGGTGCAGTTAAAATAATAATGGCGATCTAAGGAGAAGATATGTTTCAACTGAAAGGATCATTTTATAACAATGAATTTATCGCATTTGATGATTCAGTAAATTTAAGAAATGACAGAACTATTACTCGCGAGTGTCCTAGTGATACTTCGAAAACACTTTGGAATTTAAATGTAAACTACGCACATATAGAAGAACTAATTGACTCTGCTCACAAGGGTTTTCAAACATGGAGAAATACTTCAATTGAAGAAAGGATTGATGCCTTAAGAAGATATCAAGAAGTACTTAAAACAAAGCAAGATCAAATTGCAACAGCAATTGCTCTTGAAGTTGGAAAGCCTCTGTGGGAAGCTCGTACAGAAGCAGCAGCATTAATTGCAAAAGTAGATGTAACGATCGCGGCATCACTTCCAAGAATTGAAACGAAGAATATGGAAGGTATCGCTCCTGGTACAAATGCACATATCTATTACAAACCAGTTGGTCCAAGTTTTATAATAGGGCCTTTTAACTTTCCTTGCCACTTAGCAAACGGGCAAATCACAGCAAACCTAATCTCGGGTAACTCAATCATTTTTAAACCAAGTGAAAAGACATGTTACTCAGCTCAGTTAATGTTTGAATGTCTTGCTGAAGCAAAGTTCCCAATTGGAGTTGTAAACCTTGTTCAAGGGGATGGTGAAGTAGCAAGAAGAATTATTAAAGACAAGAGAGTCAAAGGTATCTTCTTCACAGGTTCTAAAGAAGTAGGACAGAAGATTCTAGAGACAACACATACAGACCTTTCAAAACTTGTTTCTCTAGAGTTAGGTGGTAAAAACACTTCTATCATTGATGAAACAGCAGATCTTGATTATGCAATTGAAGAACTATTAACAGGTTCATACCTAACAGCTGGTCAACGTTGTACTTCAACTGGCCTAGTTGCTATTCACGATTCAATTAAAGACGAATTTATTTCACGCTTCCATGATTTAGCTAAAAAAATCATTGTAGATCATCCAATTGATCACAAAGTTGAACCTTTTATGGGTCCATTAATTGATCAAGCTTCCCTTGATCAGTACCTCCTATTTATGGGAATGGCCAAGAGAGAAGGCTTACAAGAAGTCATGCGTGGAAAACAACTAGAAAGAGAAACACCTGGCTACTTTGTTTCTCCTTCTATCCACTATGCTGATAAGTTGATTCCAAAGAGTCACTTCCTTGCAAATGAAATTTTTGGACCTAATGTTACATTTGTCGGTTATAACGATTTTGATGAAGCAATAAATATTGCAAACTCAACTGAATACGGCCTGGCTGCTTCTGTCTTCACAAAAGATCACGCACGCTTTAAGCACGCTGTGAATAATATTGATGCTGGTTTAGTAAACTTAAACCGTGCAACAGTTGGAGCACATTCTAAGTTACCATTTGGTGGTGTTAAGAATTCTGGAAATTATCGCCCTGCTGCAGTCGCTACTGTTGATCACTGTGTTTATCAACTTGCAACACTTGAGATTGATTCTCCAAGTGCAAGTGGAAATATTAAAGGATTAGCAGATTAGTAATGTTTCTTATTAACCAGGACACCTGTCGAAGAATTCTTTGACAGGTCTCTTCGGTTTTTTCTTTCCTGTTCAAGATCAACAACTGAATTCTTAGCATACAAATCTAAAACTTCACGACTCTTTAAACGTGTATAAACAGTTTTAAATTTTTCTTTCTCATTAATAATGAAAGTACTTGTTTCAACTGGTTTTGCGCCAGGGTGAACTTTACCTGATTCAAACTTAACCTTTGTGACAAATTGATTAATGAATTGATCAACTCTCGGACCAGTCGTAATTACTACATCAGGCCCTAATTCAGACACTTGTGAAGCTTCAAAACGCTCTGGAAATGGGATTACCTTAGCTAGGCCATGTTGTGAGTAAGAAATTTTATCACCACGGTTTTGAGCAAGTAATAAATCCGTAAGTGCATCTTTTGCAGAAGCATCACCTAGAGTTGTTAAGTCAGAAGCTTCCTCTGGAGTTAACACTCTTAATAAGTTACGAATTAAGTTACTTTGAGTCATCATAGTCGTTATTTTACCTCAGTATCTGAGTATGCTTGTCGGTTTTTGAAAAAAAAAATTTAGTCATTTTAGCCAGCAGCCAATAAATTCAACAAGTTAGGCGAGACTAAATATTTTTCCCATAAAAGAAAATATTTACAATTTGAAAAAACGAGTTTATAAAATTAACTACTTAAGATTGCTGGGATGTGGCGCAGCGGTAGCGCAGTAGACTGTTAATCTATTGGTCGCGAGTTCGAATCTCGCCATCCCAGCCATTCTTTTGTATCCGCTTTTAAATCCCCCAAACATTCATATTAACTAATAAGCATCATAAGAATTTATCTTATCTTGTTATAGTGTTATATCTGTAATGAATTTTCACTTATGGATATCTTATGAATAAATTTAATCACTTCATTAAAAACAATCACGCATTTAAAGAATCATACTTCGAAGGTTTAGTCCTTTATCGTGAAGATGCAAAGACAAATGAAGATGAGAACAAGCTTATTTCTCAAAAATTTCAAGACTTTTATAAAGAAGCCATCTTCTCTAAAAAGCTAGATACTTACTCTAACCTCAATTTCTATTGGTTCAACCTTATTGAGGCGCTTATAGAGATCATTTCATATCATAGTGAATTTGAAGTTGGTGAAGACTTTGAGATGAGTGAGTCAGAAGATGCTATCTTTAACTTCTGGCATGACAGTAATTTAGCAAAGATATTCTTAAACTCGCTTAATGAATCAAAGGATCTTTTAGCTGAATCCAAAAAGCTCGTTACTGTTTTAGAAGACAATATTATTGCGTTTTTCAATATTCACATAAAAGAAGAAATCACTAGCGATCTTATCTATTTAAATATTCCAGAACTTGGAGATGATAATTTATCTGTTTATCAAAATGGCCAACGAATTATCTTTAATGATCTTGAAGACAAAGTTTTAGCTAAGCTTAATGAAAAATCACAAAAGAGAAAGGCAGCTGTTTCTAATATTGATGAGCTTAAAATTATCTTCTACTCTGAGCTAGAAAATACCTCAAAAGAGATGACAGCAAAAATTGAAAAGGCCTATCGCCGACTTGAAAAATATACTCCTCAACTTTTCGTGGTTCTTAAGGAATTTACACAAAATATCATTCCTATTAATGAAAAAGGGATTGTTAGCTACTCAATGCAAACTCTTCCAGGATACTCATCTATTAATACATACGATAGAGATGATATGGACTTAATGGATGATCTGCTTCATGAGAATGGTCACCATGTTCTAAATAGCTACTTGAATCAAGAAGAGCTCTTAGAGGAGCTTGAAGAAAAAATATATTACAGTCCATGGAGGCGAGCTCTTAGGCCAATTAGAGGTATTTACCACGCTTATATGACGTTTTACTGGGCACTTGAACTATTCTCCTCACTTTCTCGACTAGAGGTACACGATTTCACGGATTCTGAATTTAAAAAGATTCAAGAGCGTGCTATCGAAGAGTATTATATGTTGCAATTCTGTGAACTAGATTTGGAAAAGGCATATAAAGAAGAAATCGTTTCTGCTGAAGGTTATGAAGTATATCTACAATTCAAGGCCATGGTGGACTCACATAGAGAGCATATTTTTACACTTGAAAAGCATTTAAATTCTAATGCCGTAGAAGAACTGAAAAATGAACTTCTAGCGGCACGTAACGAATATTATTAATTATAATTTTGAGATTTTAGATTTTAATGCCTGCATTTCATTTGCGGGCATTAATTCACCTTGGGAAGTGGCAATCGGCATTCCCGCTTCAATAATGCTTAGGCAATCGTCATACTTTTTTTGCTTAAATAAGATCTTCGACTTAAGCAGGTAAGCAACTGAATACTTAGGGTTTTCTTTAAGAACGATTTCAATATGGCCCATGGCCTTTTCAAATTTATCATTACTAAAGTGAATATCAGCTAGGCCATAATTGGCAACAACATCATTTTCATCAATGGCCAATACTTTATTAAACATATCAAAGCGACGAGCACGGTCTTCTTTTTCAGCACGCTCTCGTTCTTCTTGTTCTTTTTTGAACTTAGCTTCATCTCCAAAGCGCTTAAATGAAGCAACAGTCGCTAGCGACTTCTCCTCTTCAGCTTCTTCGATTTTACCCAATTTCATAAGATAGAGAGACTTATTCGTATGCGCCATGACAGAGTTTTCATCTACTTTTAAGAGCTCATCCATAACATCAATGGCCTTTTGATGATCACCATTATTTCCTAGGATGACACCTTTTGACTCATACGCATCTGCATAATGAGGGTTAAAAGAAATCACTTGATCTAAGATCATGATGGCCTCATTTACTTCACCCTGATGAAATCGCTTAACGGCTTTATTAAAATAGTGCTCACTTATTTCCAATTTATCTTCTTTAATAATTGGATATGTAAGTATACGAACTGTGCCTCCGTCATATTCTATTTCTAAACCATTAATCAATAAATCTCGAGGGACTCTTACCACAGATAAGTAAAAATCATCAGTCTTAAAAGAATTAAGGACCTTTACCTTCTTATCCTTTAAAATAGTTTCCTCTTCTATTTGATTCTTGGAGATTAATAGGACTGGATAACGAGCAGCTCCTCTACGACTTTCAATTTTAGATGCTGTTTCTTGCCCTAGGAAACACCCTTTATTATAACTGATAGCAAATTCATTTAATCTTGTTTCATTAATTAAGTTAGTGCGCTCAACTGTAACATCTAGCTGCGGCCATCCAGTTAAGACGCATAGCTGATTATGAAAATCTGTTATTGGCAACTGTTCACTTATAAATCCAATATAACCTTCATTATCAAAAATACTAATTGGTACAAACCCTTCACTAGAACGTGACGATAGTGCAGCAATTAATTGAGTATGCTTAATCGTGATATCTTCCATAATGATGAACTTCTCTAACTCATTAACTGTTTCATCTGCAATTTTTGAATCGACGATAATATAGAAAGCCTGATCAATATTCACAAGATAGAAAAAAGAAAACACCCGACCATTTCGATCCAATCGACAGGCGAGCGTCCCACCATTCTCTAACTTGGCGACATCTGCAGTAATCTGTCTTTGTAAATAGTCTCTTGTTTCATCACCGATGAATTTATAAACATTATGTCCATTTAATGAGATAGTATTCTCACTGAAGAAGAATTCATAAACCTGTTCTTTTACATATGTATCATCAATCATCATATCAATAATTTACTTCACAGCCTTTCTAATTACTAGACCCTTGCCAACATTTTTTACCGCTTCACAACACAAGTCTTTAATCATAGGCGGTAAAAAATATTAAATATAATTTAATTACACTAAGTGATACAATTTCAAAAAAGGGATATAAAATGGCCGTTAAACTGAAAATTCAATCAAAGCAAGAATCATATATTGTAATTTTAAAACCAAATTTAACATTTGGCCGAAGTAAAGAAGATGCTGATATATTCTTAAATGACTCAAAAGTATCTTCAGTCCATTTTCAAATATTATTCGATGGTGATGAAATTCTAGTTAAAGATCTAGGTTCAAAGAACGGCACCCATATTAATGGAAGACGCATCGAGGAAGAAATCACTTTATATACATACGATGTAATAACAGCGGGAAATTTTAGTATCAGACTAGATCAAAAATCTTTAAATAGCTTAGAGCTTTCTAAATTTTCTCGACAGGACGAACCTAATGCTTGGGGAGAGAATATTTCCAATATTCACAAGACCCTTCGCTTCACCCTTGAAGAGGAAAAAAGAAAAGTACAATTAAAGAAAAGAACCAAAGTTAAAAGTAAGGCCTAAACACTAAAGCTTTCACCACAACCGCAAGTATTCTTTGCATTTGGGTTTTCAAAAACAAAGCCTTTACCATTAAGGCCGTCTTTAAAGTCTAAAGTAATACCACTTAAGTAAATTGATGATTTTGGATCCACAAGAATCTTAATCCCCTCTAATTCGATAATATTGTCCGAATCTTTTGGAGCATCAAAATCGATATTATAAGATAGACCTGAACAACCACCACCAATCACACCTAGGCGTAAACCGAAGTCCTCAGTTGAGCGATCTTCACTCGTGAAAATATTTTTTATTTGCGCAACAGCTTTTGGCGTCACATTTAATAACTCGTTCATATAAACCTCTAATATTACGTAGGTAATAATGACCAATACCTAAATTATATCATATTGATGATATACTTTATATAGGAGCAAGAAACAATGTCTATCTCATTGATTATTAAGAGCGGTGAAAATAAAGCTAAGGTTCTTATTAAACCTAAATTAAGCTTTGGACGCTCTAAGTCGTCGGTTGATATTTCTATCGATGACTCAAAAATTTCATCTAAACATCTCGAAATTACTTATAAAGATAAGGAAATTATTGTTAAAGACCTAGGCTCAACTAATGGTACCTATATTAACAATAAAAAAGTCATAAGTGATCAACGCCTTTATATTTACGAAACAATTCGCATTGGTAGCTGTATTATTTGTATCGATTTAAATGATCTAACGGAGCTTGAGTATAAATACCTTACTCGACCAATTGACCCGAATGAAGATGCGCACGATAACACGCAAACTACAACGGCCCTTGCAGACCAAACAGGTTTCTTAGCGTTAAATAATCTTTCATTAGAAAAGCAGAAAGTAAAAGCTGAAGCAAGCAAAAACCAACCAATAAAAAGAACAAAAAAGAAAGTCACAAAGAAGAAGAGAGTTCATTCAGAAGATAAAACTGTTATGACTAAAATCTTAAAGTTCTTTAAGTAATGCTAATCTAATCTTTCTTTGGAACCCATGGAATATCCTTTATATTCTCATGCTTATTTAAAAATCGTGCAACGATAAAGAAATAATCAGATAATCGATTTAAATATTCTAAATCGATAGGATCGACATCCCCTATTTCAACAGCTTCTCTCTCTACCTGCCTTGTTTTTGTTCGACAAATATGAACATTAGCGGCCGCAACGCTTCCACCAGGAAGGATAAAGTATTTAAGTGGATCAACAACAGAGTCAAAATAATCGATCTCGCCTTCAAGATGAAGGATATCTTCAATACTTAATTTAGGAAGCTTAAAATTGTCTCGGTCCTCTCTAAGGGTTGCGAAGTTAGAACCGAGAACAAAAAGGTTTTCTTGAATTGAATTAAAAGTATTCTTAACTCTTGAAACATCAATATGACAAAGTGAAAGACCTACAAAACTATTTAATTCATCCAGGTTTCCATAAAGATTGATACGTGCATTGGCCTTTGAGACTCGCTGTCCACCAACAAGACTTGTTTCACCTTTATCACCTGTACGAGTGTAGATCTTAGACTTCTTCATTACATATTCCTTCTGTACTTCCCACCAATCTCATAAAGTAGATTAGTAATTTGTCCAAGAGAACAATAGTTAACTGTTTCAATAAGCTCTGCAAATATATTTCCACCAGAAAGTGCAACTTCTCTAAGCTTGTTCAATGCTTCTTCAGATTTATCAGCATTTCTTTCTTTGAAATCATTTAAACGAGAAATTTGACCTTTCTTTTCTTCGTCACTACAACGAGAAAGCTCAATTTCTTGATTTAATTGCTCATCAATATTGTCAGCAATGTAAGTATTTACACCAATGATAGGAAGCTCTCCAGAGTCTTTTAGTGTCTCATAATAAAGAGACTCTTCTTGAATTTTTGATCTTTGATACATACTTTCCATTGCACCAAGAACTCCACCCTTATCAGAAATTCTTTCAAATTCTGTTAAGATTGCTTCTTCTACTAGGTCTGCTAGCTCTTCAATAACATAGGCACCTTGCATTGGATTATCAGATTTATTTAAACCAAACTCACGGTTTATAATCATTTGAATTGCCATAGCACGTCTTACAGACTCTTCTGTTGGAGTTGTAATCGCTTCATCATAAGCATTTGTGTGAAGAGAGTTACAATTATCTGATAGAGCTAAATAAGCCTGAAGTGTTGTTCTGATATCATTGAAGTCAATTTCTTGAGCATGTAGTGAACGTCCAGAAGTTTGAATATGATATTTGAATTTTTGTGACTTATCGTTTGCACCATACTTATCACGCATTGTGATTGCCCAAATCTTTCTAGCAACACGTCCGATCACTGAATACTCAGGATCAAGTCCATTTGAGAAGAAGAAAGATAGATTTTGCGAGAACTCATCAATATTTAGTCCACGAGCAAGGTAGTACTCTACAAATGTAAAACCGTTTGCAAGAGTGAAAGCAACCTGAGTAATTGGGTTCGCTCCTGCTTCAGCAATATGGTAACCAGAGATTGAAACTGTATAGTAATTTTTAATCTTTTGCTGACAGAAGTACTCTTGAACATCTCCCATCATCTTAAGAGCAAACTCAAGAGAGAAAATACAAGTGTTTTGAGCTTGATCCTCTTTTAAGATATCAGCTTGAACTGTCCCACGAATCTGTTGAAGGATTGCGAGACGTTTTTCAGTGTCGTAGTAGTCATCACCTTTAAGCTTCTGCCTTAAAGCAGTATTTAAATAAAAAGCTAACATAATTGGAGCTGGACCATTGATTGTCATCGAAACTGATGTATATGGATCAGAAAGATCAAAACCATCAAATAGTAACTCCATATCTTCAACAGTTGCAATTGAAACCCCTGCTTCTCCAATCTTACCAAAGATATCAGGACGAAGGTCTGGATCCTCTCCATAAAGAGTTACTGAGTCGAATGCAGTTGATAAGCGTTTTGCCTTATCATCTTTAGATAAGTAGTGGAAACGCTTATTCGTTCTTGCTGGGCCACCTTCTCCAGCAAACATCCTCTTTGGATCTTCATCTGTACGTTTAAATGGGAAAATCCCTGCAGCAAATGGGAAGAACCCTGGCATATTAACATCTCTAATAAATCGATACTGATCGACCTTAGAAGAGAATCTTGGTGTTCCTACCTTTTGAATATCTAGGCCTGAAAGAGAAGTGTATTTTGTCGCAACTTTAAACTCACGATCACGTACGTGGTATGTGAAAGTTCCGTCTTGGTATTGTTTAACGACTGATTGGAATTGTTCGATTTCTTTTTCAACATCTTCGCCAAGTTCTGATTTGAGCTGAGCAAGCTTTGCATCTACTTCATTACTTGGAACAATCTTGCTTGTTATCTCAAGGGCCTCGATATCGCGAAGCTTTTCCATTCTTATTTCAGTTTCGTGATTATAATCACGAGAAGCTTTTGCAATTTCTCTTAAGTAAAGTGATCTTTCGGCCGGAATAATTCTTGTCTTATCGTTACTTGCACGATTTGCAATAATTCCCTCAAGCGGAGCCTGATCAAAATCAAAAGTCTGTGCAATTGCTTGGAATAAAGCGTTTACACCGACATCGTTAAACTTCGACGCCATTGTTCCAAAGATAGGAAGTTCTTCATCTGTTGGCGAACCTGGATGTCCAGCAAATAACTGATGATTGCGACGATATTGCTTTCTAATATCTCTCATTGAATCTTCAGAGCGAGGCTTTTCAAATTTGTTAAGAACAACAAAGTCCGCCTGCTCAAGCATTTCAATTTTTTCAAGCTGTGTTGCAGCTCCATATTCAGGAGTCATAACATAAACACACTTATCAGAAATTTTTGTAATTTCATCTGAAGCCTGACCAATACCAGAAGTCTCAACAATAATTAAATCGAAGTCTTGCTCCTTTAAGAAGTTAACTGTCTTTTTAATTTGTGGAGAAAGTTCTGTTCCAGAATCACGAGTCGCAAGTGACCTGATATAGAAGTTTTCAAAGTTTGCAGAACCTAATCTAATACGGTCACCTAGAAGCGCACCTTGTGTTTTCTTCTTTGTTGGGTCAACTGAAATAAGTGCAACTTTCTTTTCAGGATAGAAACGGTGAAATCTTAAAAGAGTTTCATCAATTAAAGATGACTTACCTGCACCACCGGTTCCTGTAATACCAAGAACTGGAATATTTTTTTCCGAAGAAGGGATTTCAATATCAGCACCATCTTCAATGGCCGTAATAACTTTTGCAAGTTGAGTCTTTGGAAGCTCTTTCGCCTTAGCATCTAATTTGAACCCATCTAGAGTCGAATGAGTTGCTCTCTCAATCATGTCATCAATGATTCCTTCAAGACCTAACTTCATTCCATCTTCTGGAGAATAGATTCTCGTAATACCTTTATCGTGAAGGGCCTTGATTTCCTTAGGAGTGATTACACCACCTCCACCACCGAAGATACGTACATTTGTCGCTCCGGCCTGATCAAGAAGCTCACGAACATATGCAAAGTATTCATTGTGGCCACCCTGATAAGAACTCATGGCAACTGCATTTGCATCTTCATGTAAAACAGCATCGACAACCTCTTGAGCAGAGCGGTTATGTCCTAGGTGAATAACCTCAACGCCCTTTGACTGTAGTAGCCTTCTCATAATATTTATTGATACATCATGGCCATCAAACAAACTGGCCGCTGTGACAAATCTTAACTTTCTCAATGTAAACCTCTGATATCACGTTAGGTAAAAACAATTATTTACCCAAGCTTTTTATCTTTCAATATTGCTAAAGGACTATACCTAATGTATTTTAATCAGGCAAAAATCCCTTTTATGATGCGTTGATATACGTTAAAATACTGCTAATTAACTTAGTATTAGGAATTGCTAATGAGCGAAGATGTTAAATTTTTAGTGGAGAATCCTTACCACTCGGCACGTTTTAAGCCAGCACGTAAGGGTAAGAAAGGTCCAAAGCTACTAGCTGTTGTTCACCAGTCAGGATGTACAGGTTGTGAAATCTGTATTCAAGGTTGTCCGGTTGATTCAATTGAACTTGTTCCAGGTCCTAATCCAACAAACCCACAATTTAATCAAACAGTTGAAATCGACCTAGCTAGATGTATCGGTTGTCAAAACTGTTCTCAAGACTGTCCTTGGGAAACGATTACAATGTATGAGCACAACGATGCTTTTGCTATTTGGGGACGTGAGACACTTAAGTCTGAACTTTATGTTTCAGAAGAGTCACTTAACGAATTACATAACGAATTCGGAATCACTAAAGAAAAACCAAGCGAAGAATCAAATACAGAAGAAGAGAGCGCTTAAGCCTAGGCTTGAGCACTCTTCTTATTTCCACGTACTTCAGTTAAAAAATAATCAATAATATATATTCCTGCTGCAACAGATATTGATGCATCCGCTACATTGAATGCAGCAAAATGCCATCCCTTGTAATAGAAATCGAACATATCAACTACGTAATCTAAAGAGATACGATCAATGAGGTTTCCTACTGCTCCTGCAAAAATCATTGAATAAGCAAGACACAGCATATAACTTTTTTTTCTTGAATCCCAAATTAGATATACAAACCAGAAACAAGCAATTACAGGTAAAATCTTAAAAAGAATCATTCTGATGACATCTGGAAATTCACTCCCCATCCCAAATGCAACACCAGGATTTTTTACATATGTCAGATTAAAGAAACCTGGGATAACTGTTAGTGTCTCTCCTAATTTAAAACTAGATTGAATGGCACCTTTAGAGAATTGATCTAAAAAAAGAATTCCAACAATTAATAGTGTCATTTGCCAAATTCGATTCATTTATAAAATTCCTTAGGGTTAATTTCGTACTTTTCAATCTTTCTAAGAAGAGTTTTCTTAGGAATATTTGCCTTAAGTGCTGTTTGATTAATCTTACCATTATTAATTTTCAAGGCCTGAATGATAAATTCTTTTTCAAAAATATCTTTAGCTTGAGAGAAGTTTAGTCTCAGTTCACCATCAACTTCACTTGTCGCAAATACAAATTGATAACCTTGAGCACTTGCAATAAGTTGTTCATCTTGACCAGCATCTGTTAATACAGAGTCTTTAATTTCCTCGTAATCAATAATTGCCTGAGATTCTTCGACAATATTATCAACTGTAACGGACTTTCTTATTTTATCAGGAAGTGACGTCGCCTTAATAATGTCACCACTTTCAATAATAAAAGCATGCTCGATAACATTTCTAAGTTCACGAATATTACCTGGCCAATCATGACCTTGCATTATTTTCATCGCCTCATCATCAAGGCCACTAATTTCTAGGTTATGAACATTGTTAAAATACTTAACATAGTAATCAACAAGGTGTGGGATATCAGTATTTCTTTCTCTTAAAGGAGGAAGATAAACAGGAAGAACATTTAAACGGTAGAATAAATCTTCTCTAAATGTTCCTTCTTCAATCATTTTTTCAAATGGCTTGTGAGAAGCTGCAATAACACGAACATCCGCCTTAATTTCTCTATTTGATCCTACAGGTGTAAAAGTCCCCTCTTGAAGAACACGAAGTAACTTTACTTGCATCGTTGAAGAAACATCACCAATTTCATCTAAGAAAAGAGTTCCACCATCTGCAAATTGAAATTTACCAATCTTTCTTTCATTAGCACCAGTGAAAGCACCTTTTTCGTGACCAAATAGCTCAGATTCAATTAAGTTTTCGGGAATGGCCGCTAAGTTTATTGTTACAAACTTCTCATCTTTTCTAGGACCGTTATAGTGTATCGCACGAGCAACTAACTCCTTACCAGTTCCAGACTCACCACGAATTAAAACAGGAGTATTAACCTGTGCTAGCTTTCCAATTACATTGAAAACCTTTTGCATAACATCTGATTCACCAACAAATTTATTTTTAGTATCACCAAGAGAAAGAACTGGTGCAGAAAAGCCAACCGTTTCAACTAATGAACGAGCTTTGAGAGCTCGCTTTATTAAAGAAACTAAGTTATCAGAACTAATTGGTTTTTCGAGATAGTTATAAGCACCTTCTTTAACGACCTTAACAGCATCTGTAACATTTGAATAAGCAGTTAAAATAATAACGATAACAGTAGGGTCATGTTTTTTGATTTCTGTTAATGCTTCAATACCATCCATTTCTGGCATATTTACGTCCATAACAACTAAGTCATACTTAGTTTTATAAACCGCACTTAATGCCTCTTTTCCGTTGTCAGCAACATCAACCGCAAAGTGATGAAATTCGAGGGCCTCTCTTACAGAGGTTTGTAAAACTTTATCATCATCGACAACTAAAACCTTATGCATATGCACTCCATTTATTTATTCAAAAATTTAATTAGAAAACTAGTTCCCTCTCCAGGTGATGATGTTACAGAAATTTCACCCCCATGAAGTTCTACGAAGTATTTTACCAGATAAAGACCTAGACCGCTTCCCTTAATAATATGGGACGCATCATTTTTAACCCGATAAAACTTCTCAAATATATTATCAACATCATCTTGGCCCATACCGACACCATTATCAGAAATCTCAATATAGACCCATGTATCATCATCCCAAGTCTTAATATTTATTTCCTTTCCTTCTCCAGCATACTTAATGGAGTTTTCGACAATATTGGAAATAATTCGATTAACCAAACTAACATCAACTTCAATTGGAAATAACGGGCCAAGCTCAGTTTCAATAGTCATCTCTTTAGAACGAGCTAGATAAGTTAAACTATTTACACAGTCTTCGATGATCTTATTAATATCTTTACTCTGTAAGTTAAGAGAAATATTTCGAGACTCTACCTTCGTTAAATCTAAGATCGAAGTAATGAAATTATTAAGTTCCTTTGTTGAATCAATAATAGTCTTTAGGCCATCATGCATATAGGTTTCCCCACCACGATTTCGTTGCAACATATTATCTGCGACACCAGCAATTTTTGCGACAGGTGTTTTTAAGTCGTGACTCATTAAAGAGATAAAGTTTTGCTTTAAATTCTCAACTCTTTTCAACAGCTTTGTTTCTTCTTGAATTTTATAACGTCTTTGATACTCACCGATGGCCCTGAAAGGAACCCAAATATAATAAACGACAAAAACTGTTAATAAGATATGGGTAATATAAAGCCAAAGCCCAAAGAGTAGAAAGATTAAATACGAAAACAATACTGTTCCAACAATGATCCCAAAAGTAATGAGTAGACCCTTTGCAGGTTGAATCCTAGAAATAACAATTGATAAGACAACACCAATTAACATTGAAAGTAATTTCGTTACCCATAGAGGTATAGAGTAGATTAACTGATTTTCCATTAATGCCTTTGTCATATTGGCATGAATTTCTAATTTCGAAGTTCTTTTTTGATCTTTATCAAATGGAGTTTTTGCGTAATGTCTTAGATTTGAAATATATGAAGGTCCAATAAGGACGACCTTGCCATTAAAATAGCCACTAGGAATATTTCCTACGACAACACGGTGAACAGGTAATTTTTCTAGATATTCAAGTGATCTAAGAGGATAACGAAATAAACTAAAGCTCGCGTCAGCTTCTGGCATATAGTAAGCACTCTTTAATTTATTTAATACTAATGGCTCCTTATTATTAATAATTCTCCATTCGTTGGCCGTCCAAAAATCGAGAGTCTCTTCTCCTGATATATTTAGAACCATTCTTCTAACAACATCATCCTTGGCAAATAATTTACTATCAATATTAACCACGGCCGGTGAATATCCCAGATCTCTCAACTCTTGTGGCGGCAGTCGCTCACCCCAAGAGTCAAGTTCTGTAGCATAGCGATAGAGCCCACCTTGTTTCATATAGGCCTTAATTTCATCGTGGAGTAATTGTAATGAAGCTGCCTCTCTCTCATTTAAGGGAGCCGACAAATCGCCAAAGAAATTAATAATGGCCGGCTTATCTTTTAAGACTTTTCTAAATAGCTTTAAATAAGTTGTATAAGTGTATGGATAGCTCTCGCCTAAAAACTCATCACTTTCTTCATCAATTTTTATTAGGACAATATTGTCATCATGAACAAGAGTCATGTCCAACTTTAGTCTTAAATCATAGAAGATCGCTTCAATAGACTGAAACTTATACTGAAAAAGTACAGATAAAAAGACAACTGTAAAAAGCGCTGGATAGTATTTGGTAAAATCTAAATCTTTGAAGTACTTAAAAAAGTTCTTCATAGCAACTCACTTTGATGAAATCTTTCATCCATTTCATCTGGAGAACGAAGAATTGACCACATCGTTGTAGAGGCCACATTGAAGTGAACATCATTAATCATCGCGCTTTCTAAGTAGATTACTTTTTGAGCAACACCTCTCATATCCACACTCTCGTGTTTTTTGAAATGGTAACTTTTAAAACTATTAGAAAGTCGATTAAATAATCGCCTAGGTACCGCAAACATATAGCGGAAGACCGCTTCCGCTCTAGCAATCTTAAAAATGAAATTAAAAATACCACGCCAAAATAGCAGGACGATTAATATATGAGTCAATACTTTAGCGTTTATCGTTTCGTTGAAGCTAAGCTCTGCTTCCAGGTATTTATCCATCTCAGAAGGGCCCAGACTCTCTATGACCGTTGAGTTTATAATGACGTAACCTGATCCAAGCAGGCTGCCCATAATGAAAAATGGAGCATTCTTACTCTCGAAAAACTTCAACCTACCTTTATTACCTCTAAAATGAAGCCCATTAATTTTATTAAAAATGGCCACGTGTACTTTCTTATCTAATCGAACAGGGTTTAGTCTGGCCAAAACGACGGAAGGGATAATGTAAGTAAATGAAATTACATAAATTAATGTAGCAAGTACGACCGAACTCGAAATATGTAAGTTCGTGCTAAATACAATGAAGCCTCCGGCCAGGAAAAATACCTGAATAAAGACGATGAAAAGACTTAATAAATATGAAATTAATACACTAAACAAATTTTTGTCCCTATTTTTTTTACAAGATATTCTCTAATTATAGACCCAAATCCAAAATCCGGCTATAAGTCATCTGAATCACAGTTAGACAAAAGCGCATATATATGAAGCGCCAGACACAAGATTTCGCAGCGCGACTATTGTGGAATACGTAATTGTGATACACAAGGCATTAACGTTTTAAATATAAGCAGAAGGGGTATTTTGAATGCATACTAAGCTACTTTTTGGTACAGCAGGTGTTCCTAATTCTACAGTTAAAAAGAACAATCCAGTAGAAGGTGTTAAAAGAATTCACGAACTTGGACTTGATTGTATGCAACTTGAGTTTGCACACGGCGTAAGAATGAAGGAAGAAGTTTCTTCTAATCTAAGAAAAGTATCATATGAGCTAGGCGTTCCATTAACTTCACACGGCCCATACTATATCAATCTAAATGCTAGGGAGCAGGATAAGATTGATTCTTCAGTTGAAAGAATCATTCAAACAGCAAAGATCTCTGACCTTTGTGGTGCAGAATCAATGACTTTCCACGCTGCCTTCTATATGAAAGATTCTCCATATGATGTATTCGACTTAGTTGAAAAATCAATGAATGTAATCGAAGAAAGACTAAGCAGACTTGATATTGAAATCGAGCTTCGTCCAGAACTAACAGGAAAGACTTCACAGTTTGGTTCATTAGAAGAACTAATCAGCTTAACTAAGAATGTAGACTCTTGTCGCCCATGTATGGACTTCTCTCACCTATATGCACGTACTAATCAATACAACTCTGAAGAAGAGTTTGATGAAGTAATTGCAAAACTCAAAGAGGAACTAGGTGAAGACTCAGTTAAAAATATGCACATTCATATTTCAGGAATCAGCACTAACTCTAAAGGTGATCTAAAGCATCTTAACCTTGAGAAGTCTGACTTTAACTGGAAAGATCTTCTTAAGTCACTTAAGAAGAATGGTTGTGGTGGATATATGATTTGTAATTCACCAAACCTAGAAGATGATGCATTAATGCTTAAAAATTATTACAATACACTATAAAAAAAAGCGGCTCTTAAGCCGCTTTTTTTATTTCTTTATATTCTTTTGCTTCAATAAAAATATCTTCATCCATCATATAAACCACCAAGTCCTCGTGGCTATTGAGCACTTCTTTAAGGCCATTATTAAGGGCCTTGTCATAAAGCTTCAACTCGATAAAACTCGTTTTTTTGAGATCATCTATAAAGGAAAGTCCTTTTGGGAAATCGATAAAAGTACCAGCTATCCAAAGTCGATACGACTTAATTTCTGAAATATAATTTAGTTGATGAGCATTAGAATTGGCACTTTCTGTTAAATTGAAAGTTTCTCCAACTAATTTCTCAAATGAAAGATCTAAAATTTTGCCACTTTTCACGCCTTACTTATCGGTAAGGAAGAGGATATCTTAACGAACTTCCGACTCTTTAAACTCGTAAAATGACTTCACATCACTAATATCTGATATTAACCACTTATCATCTTTTTTTATAATAAGAGCTATCTTCTTAACAGAAATTGAAACATCTTGTTTGGCCTTACCGTCAGTGGCCTCGTCATCATAAGAGACAGAGTAAGTAATGGAACACTCGTCTCCTGAACAGTTCTTATATACAATAGATAAGCGAGACTTCTCATATTTTGACATCTCATTTAACTTTTTAGGGTCATCAGTTAATGCTTGAGTGTATTCCTCAAGTAGACTTCCTGTTAAATAGTCCTCTAAGTCATCAACTTTAATTTCGTTATTAAGTCTTTTTTCAATAAAGCCTTTTAAAACACCTTCTGGTGACTTGTTCGAATTACATGAAATAAAAACTAATAAAATGATTAAATACTTAAACATTAAACGATCCTTCCTAGATTATAATGAAACAATTCCTCGACGTTTCAAAATATTATAAAGTGTAATCCAGTTATAATTATTATCTTCTATCGTTGATAATAACTTTAACCCATATCCATTTGGGTAAACTAATTCGACACAAAAATTATCAATAAATTTCTTACCTTCATATTCTAACTCAAATTCTACTTTTTCACCCTTAGATATTTTTTCGCTAGTAAAGATAACGATTCCCTTATCGTCACAGTTAGAAATCTTAACAGGTAAACAAGAACCAGAAGATAAGTAGACACTTCCTTCGAGAGAGCAGAATCCGTCAAAATTAAAATTCTCTTTCGTAAAAATTGGTTTAAAAATTGCTTGTGCTAATTCTTCTTTTAATAGCAGAATCATATTGTATGAAACTAATAAGAAGATAACTGCCATAAGGAGAATTATTTTGTCATACTCCACTAAGAATAGTGAAAAAACCTTATAAAAGATATTGAGTACAAAGACTGACAATATCACTATAGTAAATTCTCCCATAAATAGAACTTTAAATATTAAGAAAGCCGCAAGTGCAGTCGTAATTTTATATGTTGTGAGAATTCCTATAAAACGATTTAAGTCAATTGCTGAAACATCTGCATCAAGTGAGTAACATGTGTGCAAAAAAAACAGAGAAAATACCACAAACAGAATATTTAGCAATTTGAATGTTAGAGTGTCAGTATTGTGCAATTGTTACCTTAAATTTCAAATTTTGTTATAATTAATATATGGATTATTATCTCGAAATTTCTTCACGTTGTATAGAGTGTGATAACTGCAGGCTCATTTGTCCAGAAAAGGCTATCTTTATGGACAAGGGTAAATATACAATTGAACCATGGGCGTGTACTTTATGTAATGCATGCACACTTGTCTGTCCTGTAGACTGTATTAAAGAAGTTACTCAAAAAGAATAGTCTTTTCCCTCGTAAGATATTGTATTAGTGTCAAAGTTAAATGTGACACCGGCCCATTCCATAGTAGAAGTTGACTTGAAATCGACACCGTCTAATTCTTCAATTGCCGCAACAAACTTCTTAATAACTGTAGGGAGTTTCTCAAGTTCGGAGATAACATCAATATACTTATCTAACGTTCCTAAATCTAAAAAAATAGGTTCTTTTGGTAAACTCATGTGAACATTTTTATTCTTAAAATCGGCTACTGTTTTAAAAAAGGAAGACTCACCTTCTAATTGAGGAACTTTACTTAGGTCTAGTATTCCAACCCCTGAATAAGTTAAATAACTACTAGTTCCTTCATGAGGAGCAATACTAGACAACTTCCCATCAATAACTTTTGTCTCATTATAAGTAGCATCGTGATCAACTTTAATTGCATACAAGTGTGCAATAGCATCATCTTCAAGCATTCTTTTAATATCTTCATTAATTTGAGAAAAGTCGAAAAAGTAGAATTGATCAGAGTTAATAATAAAAATAATCTCGTCATCAACATATTTTTTTAGATTATGGATGCATCCTCCGCTTCCAAGAATCGTCGGTTCATGAAGCAAGACAACATCTTTACCTTGTGCCCAGTTCTGCATTTCTTCATGGCAGTGATGTGAGTTAATATAAATTTTTTCACAACCTAACATCTTAGCATACGCAACTTGTAAATCTAGCAGTCTGAGATTAAAGAAAGGCCATAAAGGCTTAGGAATAATCTTGCCTAAATTCCCCATTCTAGTACCAAAGCCAGCACTCGCGATGAAACAAGTCTTAATCATTTAAACCTCTTTTTAAAATATCAGAAAAAGATCTAAACACCTCTATTGAACTTTTTTCACAGATACTAATTAGCTTATTTAAATTTGTAGGAATGAACTGAAGATACCCATCTTTATTCTTATCAATCTTTAAGTATGAAAAGCTTCCAAGAGCTTTAAATGTACGTTGAACTTGTACTATATGATAATCATGGCCATATTTTTCGTGGAATCCCTCATCATAAGTAAGAAGTAATTTCTTTTTTTCTTCTTCAGAGAAATTTATATAACAGTCATCAACTAATGAGACTAAATCATACATTTTTGGGCCAACTCTCATATCCTGATAATCTATATGAAATAGAACATTATCCTTTACGTATAGATTATTAGAATGATAATCGCGATGACAGACAACATCTCTATGAGCTTCATAATAATCAATAATGAACTCTCGAACATCTTTAACTATGTCTTTCTCTTTAAAATCTAAAGTAACACCCATGTATTGATTCAAGAAAAAGTTACAAGCGAGATCAAACTCAAATCCAATTTTTTCTCTATCAAAGATTCGATTCATACAAAAGCCTAAAGGCATTTGTTGATACTTTTTAATATCTTCTACTGCTTGAATATGTTTACTTAAACCTGAATCTTGATAAAAGTCCTTAAGTGAGACACTGCCAATATCTTCTAAAACAAGAATTGAGAACTCTGGATCGTAGAAAAATATTTCAGGTGTTTTGATATTATCTAAAATATTATTTGTGACCGTATTAAAATCACAACTTTGTTGACCATTAGGTGACTCAATACATATTACAAAAGACTGCGACGTATTTGTTAATCGATAGTACTCTCTACTTGAAGCATCACCAGAAAGTTTCTCTAACAAACTCTCATTATTATAAAAACCAGCTTCTTTCAGCTTATGTATAATTAGTTCTTTATTCATCCTAAATACTCATTAGATACTTTCTTTAAAATAGTAAAACTGGCGTGATGAATTTTTCTCAAAAATCAAATTTTTATCTTCACCACTATTTACCATATAGTTTTTCAGTAAGAATTCTTCTTTTGATAGTTCATGAGAATGAACTCCCTGTACACTAAAGCTGATTGATTGTCGGTTTAGAGTTTGTAACCATAGAAGACGTGCTTCAGGATCATACCCTGACTTAATTAAAACTTCGTAAACCAAATTATTTAAGTCACGCTTAGCGTTTAAATCTAGACTATTGATACGAATCATATCATCTATCGTATACGAGTTGAGAGGTATAAGCCTCTTTCTTTCATAAATCCCTATTTTACTTCTAATAAGCTCACCAAGTAAAACAGCTACAAAGATATTTTCACTATTCATATAGTTTCTTAAAAGGCCTCTGGACATAAAGACATTATTTTTTGGAAGCGAAAAATAGAAATTTCTATTATCTTCAACAATATAGAAATTGATCCCAAAGTCATCTTTTTGAAAAAGACCTTGGTTATTAAGATAAAGTTCTTTTGCTATTTTATTTAAATAACGACGAGATCTTTGATTAGCTTTTTTTACTCTATTATTTGCAATAAATAAATTAGCGATCCCTTCTAGATGATTCAAATAATCTTGAGATGTAAATGTATCTTGGTAATTATAAGGATAGTCGTTATCGTTCTTATAAAAATAAGTACATGACGTTAAAGTAAATATTGTTAAAAAGATTAAAATTCTCATCATCTATAAAGTATAAAATAAAAAAGCTCTCATAATGAGAGCTTTATATAACTAATTTATTATACATTAATTACATAGACTCGGAAGCAACATCTCTTTCCTCTGGTACATAATAAAGTGTAAATCCAGCAAATATTAAATTAGGATCTTTAATCATATCTCTATTGTTGTCCCAAATTGATCTCCATTTTGCAGGAGTTCCATACTTGTCTTGTGAAATAACACCTAGTGTTTCACCTCTTCTAATTAAGTGAGGTAGTCCAACAGGGTTCCAATTATATTGACCACTTTGATATTTAATTTTATCACCAGCTTGTAGACCGTCAGCTAAAGCTTCTTGGTTCATTGCTTGAATATCTCTCCACTTTCTATAGTCACCATATAGTTTAAAAGCGATCCACATAAGTGTCTCACCTTTTTGAACTTCATAATAGTCTGATGCTGTAACGACTACATCTTTCTCTAGTGCAACACTTTCTTCTAATAGAATTTCATCAGTTGGCGAAACAGACTCACTACCAAGAACTGCAACTGATTCATCTGATGACGCCATTACAGAAGATTCTTCTAGTTGATCTAAATCTTCATTTGCATCAACAACAAAGTCAGAATCATCAATAGAGATTTCTTCGGCCTGCTCTGCGACAGCAACTTCACCTTCTTTATTTTTAAAGAACGAACATGACGTGAACATTAAAGATGAGACTAGAAATAATAAAGATATCTTTTTCATGGTAATTACCCCTTTCAAATAGTAACAATTATATGTAATTCCCTTCGGTTATTTTAAATATATATTTAAATATTAACCGCCTAGACTAATTTCTTCATGCGATGTACAATTTTTCCGTATGAAGAATATATTGTTCCTATTCTTACTATTTTTATCAACTACTGCTTTTTCTCAAAGTGCAGTGAATGATTTTTCCAACTCCGCTAACTATGACTTAGCGAATGAGAAGCTATTGAGAATATCAGGGACTAGAAGAATAATCCTTGTTAGTAATAGTCAGGATAGCTTCGCTAAAGGTGACTATATTACTATCCTTATTAATAAGGTTCCTGTCGCTCGTGGGGTTGTTCCAAAACAAGAAGAGAACCAAGCTGCAGTAAAGATCACAAAAGTCTACAATGAAGAATTATTCACAAACTTCTTTATCAACCAAGATGTACAAATTCTACGAGGTGATGACTCTGCATACGGTAAGCCTACAGAGAACGCTGAAGATCAATTTAAAATCACAGATAGTGAATCACTTTATGACGATACGACATTATTAGAAGAAGACCTGTATGGTGAAGACAACCAACAAACAGGTGTTATCAAAAATGACAATATAGCATCTGTAGGAATTGGACTTGTCGATGGTTTTAATACAGCTGGGAAACAAGATACAAATACTCAGTACAATGCAGCTTGGTCATTTCAAGTTGAAAAGAATATTTGGGTTGAAGGCTTTATTGGAAGACATTTAATACGTGCCTTTCCTGCCGAAGATATCGATACAGCTGTTAATCAATATATCTTCAGAGCTAAATATGCTTTTGAAGGCCCTTTATACACAGTATTTATGCCATATATTGGTTATAAATTTGCAACTGCTGACAGTCCCGGAGCAGGAGATGTATCTAAGGTTGGTAGTGACCAGGCCCAAAGAGAACTTGACCTAGTAGCAAGTGTCGAACAAGATGAATTTGTATTTGGTGCGACAGGTTTCAAAAGACTTGTTCCTGGATGGTTTTTACGTGTAGACATTGGTACAGATGTTATGGGAGTTGGCCTTGCACTTGAATTCTAAAATATTTTTCGCAATCATTTCGATCCTAGGTGTTTCATGTGGCGTTAAAGCTCCTCCAAAACCTAAGAACGATAACTTTCCTTCATTTATTGAACAAAATAAAAAGGTTCTAAGACCTAAGTCACTCACTAAGAGTAATGATAAAAAAGAAGAAAATAAGAAGTCTTCAAAACAGTCAAATTCTAATTAATGAAGATCATCTTTAGCCTCGGTTCAAATTTAGATAACAAAACAGAAATGCTACTTATCGCATCTAAAGAAATCGAATTGGCCCTTGAGGGCAAGGCATATTCAAGTCGTATTTTTGAATCACCACCATACGGCCCCCAAGATCAACCAAACTTTTATAATATCGTTTTAGAGCTAGAGACAACTCAAGAAATCGGTCCAGAAGGGATTTTGCACATTGCAAAAAAAATAGAGGAAAAGTTAGGACGCAAACACCGATACCACTGGGGTCCAAGAGAGATTGATATCGATATTATTTTTATTGATAAATTAAATTACCACTCAGAGAGTTTAACTATTCCTCATAAAGAGTTTAGAAAACGTAGTTTTGTTCTCGAACCGTTAAAAGATCTTCCAAGCTACAACGAATACAAATCATATTACAAAATTATTGATCTAGAACATAATGATGCAACACCACTCGAATAGTACCAACGTGTTTTATTACGGTATCTTAAGTCTTTATTACCTATTTACTAAATACTGAAAACATATCTATAATAATGTCACATTATCTTTCGAACAATAGGTTCCATCATGATCAACTTTGAATTAACTTCCGAGCAAAAAGAAATTCGAGAACTTGCAATGAAATTTGCAAAAAATGAGATGATGCCAAAAGCTGGCGAATATGATGAGAAGGCCCAGATGCCTCTCGAAATTCTTCGTAAAGCGTGGGAGCTAGGACTAGTTAACACATGTATTCCTACAGAATACGGCGGTGCAGGCTTTTCAACTATTGATTCAATGATTATAACAGAAGCACTAGCTTACGGTTGTCTCGGAATGAATACGGCGATTATGGCAAATGACCTTGCCCTTCTTCCAATAGTTATCGGCGGTAGCGACGAGCAAAAAAAGAAGTTCTTAACACCTTTTACTGAGGACTACAAAATTGCGGCCTTCTGTTTAACAGAACCAGGTTACGGATCTGATGCGGCAGGTATCAAAACAACAATCAAAGATAATGGTGATCACTACTTATTGAACGGAAATAAGATGTGGATTACAAATGCAGGCTATGCTGATCTTTTTGTCGTTTATGCAACAACAGACACGACATTAAAGCACAAAGGTATCACGGCACTTGTTATTGATGGCAAAGCCGAGGGAATCGAGCTTGGTGAAAAAGAAAATAAAATGGGACATCGCTGTTCTGACACAAGAGCAGTGACATTTACAAATGTAAAAGTTCCAAAAGAAAATATTTTGGGTGGGCCAGGTCAAGGTTGGCCAATTGCAATGGCCACATTAAACCACTCAAGACCAATGGTTGCTAGCTCGGCAGTAGGTGGAGCACAATGCGCCATGGACCATGCAGTAAAGTATGCAGGTGAAAGAGTACAATTCGGTGTACCTCTTTCTCGACATCAAGCTATTCAAATGATGATTGCCGATATGGGCATTGAGATTGAGGCCTCTCGCCTACTTGTTCAAAAAGCAGCATGGTCAATTGATAATGGAAAACCAAATCCAGAACTTTCTTCATATTCAAAAGCTAAGGCCGCTGATATGTTCATGAAAGTAGCAACAGATGCGGTACAAATATTCGGTGGCTATGGTTATAGCAAAGAGTATCCAGTTGAAAAAATAATGAGAGACGCCAAACTCATTCAAATATATGAAGGCACTTCACAAATACAAAGATTAGTTATTGCTAAAGAAATTTTTACAAGGAGCTAAAATTGAACATTTTTGTATGTATTAAACAAGTTCCAGACACGGAAACTAAAATTACTCCAAATGGTGATGGATCTTATATCGAAACTTCTTCGATTAAGTGGATCATGAATCCATATGATGAATTTGCGGTAGAGCAAGCACTTCTAACAAAAGCAGCTAACAGTGGCTCAACTGTAACAGTTGTTAGAGTTGGTGGTGTCAAGGACACTGAAGCACTAAGAACAGCTCTTGCAATGGGTGCTGACGATGCAATTCTAGTTGAAGCTGATGACAACTTAGACTCTTACATGACTGCTAAGGCACTTAAGGGTGCAATTGAAAAGTCAGGTAAAAATCCAGATGTTATCTTCACTGGTAAACAAGCTATTGATGACGATTGTCTTCAAGTTCCACAACTTCTAGCTCAAATGCTAGGTATGCCTTCAGTAACTGTTGTTGATGGTTGCGAAGAAGCAGGTGGAAAATACACTCTTAAAAGAGAAATCGAAGGTGGAGCACTAGAAGTTTACGAAGTAACTTCTCCAGCTGTTATCGCTGCAAACAAAGGGCTAAACAGCCCACGTTACGCTTCTCTTCCAGGTATTATGAAAGCTAAAAGAAAGCCTCTTGCTCAACACTCACTATCAGATGTAGGTGTATCTACTGATGATCGTCGTGTTAAGTATTCAGGTTTTCAACTTCCACCAGAGAAACCAGCTGGTAAGAAATTTGATGCAATGGATGAAGCTGCTCAAGCAGGTGTTGTTGCTGAAGTTGTTAAGCTTTTAAGAGAAGAAGCTAAGGTTATCTAAGGGAGATTATTAAAATGGCAAAAGTATTAGTATTTTCAGAAACAAGTGGTGAAACAGTTAAATCTGTTACATTTGAAATCCTAGGAAAGCTTGCTGGTCACACTGTTGACGTTGCAGTTGTTGGCGACATGGGTGCAAACGCTGCTGCTGACCTAGCAAAATATGGTGCTGCTAACGTACATAACCTAAAAGGTGCAAACTTAGATCAGTACTCACCAGAAGGTTACGCTAACGCACTTAAAGAGTTCATCGGTTCAAATTACGATTACGTATTTGCTGGTGCGACTTCTCTTGCAAAAGACCTCATGCCTAGACTAGCTGGTATGTTCGATGCAGGTATGGCCTCAGAAGTTACAAATTATGTAATGGATGGTGACAACTTTGCGGGAACAAGACCACTATTTGCAGGTAAGGTTCTAGCTAAAGTTGAACTTGATGGACCTAAGCCAGGTTTCATTACAGTAAGACCAAACGCTCTTGGTATGCCAGAAGCACCTACAGCTGGTGCTGGAGCAACTAATGAAGTTGCTGCGAACGCAGGTGATATCAAAGCTGTTATCAAAGAAATCGTTAAAGGAGCTTCTGAGAAGCTTGACCTAACTGAAGCGAATATCATCGTTTCTGGTGGTCGTGCGATGAAGTCTGCTGAAAACTTCAAAATCCTTGAAGACCTAGCAGAAGTACTTGGTGCAACTGTTGGTGCTTCACGTGCTGCAGTTGATTCAGGATATGCTCCACACGCAATGCAAGTTGGTCAAACAGGTAAAACTGTTGCTCCATCACTTTACATCGCTTGTGGTATCTCAGGTGCTATTCAGCACTTAGCAGGGATGAGAACATCTAAGGTTATTGTTGCAATCAACACTGACCCAGATGCGCCAATCTTTACTAAAGCTGACTACGGTATTGTTGGAGACCTTTTCCAAATCGTACCTCTTCTACAAGAAGAGCTTAAGAAGGTATTGTAAGCATCTGCAGTATTGTTTGCCCAAAGGCAAACTATTGGCTGCGGTGCTAGGCCTCTGTGCAATGAAATGAATTACATATTCAACAAGCCGGGTTCAAGCCCGGCTTTGTTGTCTCTAGGCCAATGGGAAAGTTAGTGCAATAATCAATCTATTCCCTGCGGTGCTAGGCCTCTGTGCAATGAAATGAATTACATATTCAACAAGCCGGGTTCAAGCCCGGCTTTGTTGTCTCTAGGCCAATGGGAAAGTTATTGCAATAATCAATCTATTCCCTGCAGTACTAGGCCTCTGTGCAATGAAATGAATTACATATTCAACAAGCCGGGTTCAAGCCCGGCTTTGTTGTCTCTAGGCCAATGGGAAAGTTATTGCAATAATCAATCTATTCCCTGCAGTACTAGGCCTCTGTGCAATGAAATGAATTACATATTCAACAAGCCGGGTTCAAGCCCGGCTTTGTTGTCTCTAGGCCAATGGGAAAGTTATTGCAATAATCAATCTATTCCCTGCAGTGCTAGGCCTCTGTGCAATGAAATGAATTACATATTCAACAAGCCGGGTACAAGCCCCAGCGGTTCGCCTCAGGAGCAAATAAACTTCGTAAATCGAATACATAAAAGGCCCTCAATTTTGAGGGCCTTTGTTTTATCTTCTCTTCTCTCTTTATATTTTAGGATTAAAATCCATAACCTTGTCTGTCTAATTCTTCTTGTCTTTCGTACTCAAGCTCTTGTTGCTCTTCAAATCTAGCAGCTGGGTCATCAATTAAAGCTTCTTCCTCGTACTGCTCGTCTTCGTATCTTTCCTCGTATCTCTCTTCTTCAGCTTGCTCTTCGTTTTGTTTCTCAAAAGATACTGGATTTGCATTACTTTGAGCTAAGTTGATATCATTTTCAAAAGATCCTTCTTCTGTTAGAGATCTTTCAAAACGTGATTCTTCTTTTGCTCTTTCCATATTTTCAAATTCAGCATTTACTCTTTCTAGTTCATCATAAGTTACATAATTAATAAGACCACCAGCATATGGACCAGTAGTAAATCTTAGACGGTAACCATTTTCACCATTTCTAGCAAATACACCGTGTGATAGTTGTCCCTGAAGTTCAACTTCAAAAGAGCTTCCATCTTTAAGCTTGATGTCACCAAGAACTTCATTGATATCTTTATCAAAAACATTGAAGTATAGACCTTGAATACCATTTGGACCAACTGTCACACTTCCTTCAATTTTATCTTCACCACGAATTAGCTTGTTATTAAGTTGTGGAAGAACAACTCTTTCAATAACTAATTCTCTTCTTTCGTTTTCATCAATAACTGCAACTTCTTCAAGCTCTTTATCAATATTAACTTCTAAAGTCTCTTCTATTTTCTCTTCAATAACTTTTCTAGCTTCAATTAATTCAAAACCATCTTCGTAAGCTCTAAAGATAGAGATATTTTTATTATTTTCATGAAGGAAAGAAACATCAAAAGTATACTCTTCACTATCATTAAGCTGAACAAGACCTGTACCAATTAGCTTCATATCTACTAATCTTTTAGAGTTAACATTTTTTTCATTAAAGATTTCATTTCCTTCGTGATTTTCAACTCTAACGATTTCCCACTGGCCATCAATAATTTGAGAATATTCAGCTACCGGTAGGTATTGAACTGAAACTTTATCACGATCAGATGAAGCAACGATACGATCAACACTCTCATCTACTCTCTTTTCAAAAGAAATATCTTTCTGTTGCATAAATGAGTTATCAGTTACTGAAATTCCTTGGTAAATTCCACCGAATACAAGGAATGACCCTGATAGTACTGATGCGATAATGAATTTCTTGTAAATAGCTGTTGCTTTCATACAGTGCTCCTAAAACCTATATGCGTATATAGAAGCAACACTCGTGCCAAATTGAACAAATACGTATATCTGCTAACTACATGAAAACACGTTCGGATTTAATAAAAACTCTTGGATTGTTTAGGAATCAGACTGTTAAATTTTTAACACTGTAGAAAAAGTAAACACACCATAAGGTGTGTCTACTCTAATATGAATAATATTTAATCAACTTGGAAAGTCTTCTTCTCATAATCACTATGAGAAGCTCTAAAGCGCTTTAGAGCGACTACAATAAGCTCTTCAAGCTCAATCCCAGTATTCTGAGACATTAGCTCAAAAGAGGTAACAACGTTTTCTTCGATCATAACTTTAAGCTCTTTAAGATTGCCTTGGTTATGTGTTTGATCTTTCATTTAAAACTCCTACTTTACGACCTTCAAGGCACCCATTTTTCTTAGATTCACTAATGCTTGGGTAACTTCAAAATCAAATAATTCGCAATTGCTGTAAATATCTTTAACCTTGCTGTATTCAGCTATAGTTTTTAATAGTAAAAATTCATTTGCACCAGTCTTTTTTCCATTTTTTATAAACGCGGAATTGATCAAAATGTGAATATTTTCTGGTGGGCGAAGTGACTTCGCCTTTAAGTGCTGTGAGTAAGCGTTTTCAATATTGCTCTTCAACTCACTAAATTTTAATTTGAATTCATAATCACTTTCAGAAACTACCTCTGGCTCGGCCACAAGAGTGAATTCTTCAATATGATCCATTTCAAATATAACAAGAGAATAAAGAGCCTTAAGCCCTGTCTTCTTAGAGAATTGGGCCGCAACAACAATTCCCTCGCTAATATAAATAACGCCCAAGAACTGTCGATCGGCTCTTTTTAAAATATTAATTCTACCAGTGAAATTAAAAGAGCACTGCTCTTCAATTTTCTGTATGATGGACATTTACTACCTTTTGAAAATTTTTGAGAAAAAACCTTTTCCCTCACCATCATTATTTTCTATTTCAATGATCTTTTTTGCAATACCGGAATATGCTTTCCATACTGGCCTATTTTCGTATGAATTATTAGACATATAAGGAATTCCCTTATCACAAGATTCACGAAGTGCGATTTCGATCGGTACTTCACCTAAGAATGGATAACCTAATTCATTAGCAATATCGGCCCCACCTTTTTCACCAAAGATATAGTACTTTTTCTCTGGCATATCATCTGGAGCAAAGTAGCTCATATTTTCAATAAGCCCTAAAACCGGGATATTAACTTGTTCGAACATATTGAAGCCCTTTCTTGAATCAAGAAGAGCAACATCTTGTGGAGTTGATACACCAACGATTCCACTTAGATTTAATGTCTGGGCAATTGATAACTGAACATCTCCTGTTCCAGGAGGTAGGTCCAGAACAAGATAATCAAGCTCTCCCCAGTCAACATCAAAAAGGAATTGATTTAGAACTCCGCCAAGCATTGGTCCACGCCAAATTACGGCGTCCTTTTCTTCGATAAATAAACCAAAGCTAATGAACTTAATTCCATGTGCTTCTATAGGGGCAATTTTCTTATCATCTGTAGCAAGAGGTTTTGCATTTCTTTGTCCAAGTAACATTGGAATCGAAGGCCCATAAATATCTGCATCTAGTAGACCAACCTTCTTACCTTGATTCTTAAGAGCTAAGGCCAAGTTTACAGATACTGTACTTTTCCCTACTCCACCCTTACCAGATGAAACAGCAATAATCTTCTTAACGCCCTGGATATCACGTTTTTGAGGAGCTGCTTTAGCGTGACCAACTTCAAGCTTTGCACCCTGTTGAGGCTTTTGCTGTTGTTGAGCTGGAGCCTCTTGAGTTGAAATAGTTTTAATGAAAAGATCATCTTCACTAACTACTGTTGATAGTGAATTAACAATAGCATCTTCAATCTCACGTTTTTGCGCAGGTGAGATACCATCACGGTTATAAACAATAGTTACTTTCTTATCTTCAATTGCAATATCCTTATAACGATTCTCATCTAATAAAGACTTACCTGTGTTTGGGTTATTAACCTCAACTAATTTACTTTTCACTACTTCAATATTTAGCATACTAATTCTCTCAGTTTTTTTATGTTTTACGCGAGGATTTTATTAAATATTGGGCACTTATTCAACGAGTAAAGCAAATTTTTGCCCTACAACAAAATTCATAAGATGCTATAATTACTAAAGAAACTAAATTAAAGTTTGGAGAAATTGTGTCTAAACCATATAAGCGTTCAATAATCATAGTCGACTCTAAATTTCAACTGAGGTTCAGTGCACTAATTTGTATCGTAATCTTAGTTCTTAGTGCGTTCTACCCACTTGTGATTTATCAGGTGTTAACCAATATTTCAGAAAAATTTCCACAATCTGCTGAGCATATTGCAACAATGAAGAGTGATCTTTTAAACTTCCTCATTTTATGCCAAGCATTTTTTGGTATCCTCATCTTTGTAGTATGTGTTTTCTTTACTCACAAAGTTGCAGGACCACTTTATAAGTTAAAACAATATCTTGCTGGACTTAGACACACAGGGTTTGAAAGAAAACTTTCATTTAGAGAAGGTGATTATTTTCAAGATGTAGCAGATGAAGTTAATTTAACAGTTGAGTACTTCCAAACAAATTTCAAGGAGGACACTGTCTATATTGATGAAATCTGCAACTACTTAAAAAACCTACAACAAGTTGTACCTGACGATAAGAAATTAATCTTAAGTGATGTAGTCACTAAGTTAAAAAGTATGGAAGGTCGTTTCAATGAGTTTATTGGGTAAAAAGTTTTTTCTTTTTTCAATTACCGCAAGTTTGTCTTTTACAAGCATTGCGAAAGAGTCTCTCAAGGATAAAGAGCTTAAAGCTGCTCGCTATATTTCTGAGATTGAACGCATTCTAAAAAGAAAGCGTCTACCAAATCGTAAAATATCCAGCGCAATAAAATCCATTAAAGACGGTGGTATTTTCAAAAACTATTTAACTCATCTAGAGTTTTTAAGTGAATTAAAAACCTCACTTAAGAAAGATCAATACTTTTCATGTAATATAAAAAGTAATAATACAAATCGTGTTGAAGACGATTTTGTTCGTAATATAAAAAATTACTGCTTCCATACCGTAAACTATCTTATAAATGATAAGTACTATAGTAATATCTTAGAAGATGAAGAGAATTTTGCTAAGGCCATTCAGTATTTAGCGACATCTCGAAACACTCTCTTTATCAAGAAACTTGAAGAAGTTAACAAAGATTCAAAGATCTACCAGCACATAAAAAAACAATTAATTGAAATCACACTTATCAACGGCGTTAAGATAGATTCACGACTTTATTCACATATCGATTTCGATAAAGACATTACACTCCTCTTTCAAAAGAACCTACACCGTATAAAGAAGAATAAGCTTACGATTACTAATGAATTTATTAAGCAATATAGAGAAATCAAAAAACTTGTTAAAAACAATGCTACTAAAAAGTCAGATATCAATTCACAATTAACAAAGTTTTTAACTTTTGAAAAAGCCAACGAAGATTACATTTATAAGAAATCATCATGGAAGCGTATACGCTATATTGGAAAGTTATTATTAAATAATGATGATCTAAAGAATGCCAATCGTTATTTTGCCCGTTCTTATGAAATTAGCTATAACGACGAGTCAAAGAACGAGTCATTATTTCTACTTCTTTGGAATTCGATAAAGCATGAAAACTACAAAGATAGTATTGTCACTGTTCAAGATTATAAACTAATTGATGATTTCTCAAATCTCTACACTAAAACAAAATTTTGGATTGCATATAGTTATATGAAAGATGGCAATGAGTCCCTTGCTAAGCACTTATTCAAACTAATGATTAATAGTAATCCACTAAGTTTCTATTCAATTATTGCCCAGGACTACCTTCCTGAGTTTGATAAAAATTACGTAAAATCATTATACTTTCATAAAAACACAGTTAATCTTCCTAAGCTAGAATTAGCAGATTTCAGTAAAATAAAACAAAGAAATATTCGTGAATCTAATATTTGGCACGAATTAAAATTCTTCGGTAAAGTCGATAAGCTTATCTACGAATTCATTCGATTTAATCCAGAAACTGATATTACAAATAAAAATAAGATTGATACTCTTCCTATCGAAGAACAACGTGTAGCAATCTTTAATTACTTCCTCCATCACTTTAAAGAAAGCGGTGACTTCTTATCAAGTTTCAAGCTAGTCTCTCGAACAATTGATCTAAACCTTATTAGACCATCAAAGATTGACATCACAACACTCTTTCCTGTTCTACACTTAGATAAGATCGAGGGTGTTAATGCTGACATAGATCCTCTTCTAGTACTATCAATCATTAGACAAGAAAGCGCTTTTAATCCAAACGCAAAATCAGCAGTAGGTGCGCTAGGGCTAATGCAGCTAATGCCAGCAACAGCTAGACAAATGACTACATTTAGAAAAACAGATGAACTTCTAAAGCCTCATAAAAATATTGATGCAGGAGTGAGATACTTTAAGCAACTCTTAAATAGATTTGATGGCAATATCATTTATGCACTTTCATCTTATAACGCCGGACCTACCAAAGTTACGAGATGGGCGCAGGACCTAATGGATGTTGAAGATCCTATATTTCAAATTGAACAAATTCCATATAAAGAAACAAGGTTGTACGTTAAACTCATTTATCGTAATTTCTTCTTCTATAATCTAATGAAAGATAATTATATTTTAGAAAAGAGTGTGGCATCGACTTTCAATGCCTTCCCTAAAAAAGAAGCAAAACGTGCAATTTCATCACAATTGTAAATAATAAAAAAGTAAGTTCTTATGCAAAGATTTTTTGCTCCAGAGACAACAAAGCCGGGCTTGAACCCGGCTTGTTGAATATATTTCTCTAGCTAAAGTATTGGGGAGCTAGCACCGCGAACAATTGACTGGCCTAAGCCAGTCAATTTCGCGGGTGCTTAAACATTAAATCTAAAGTGGATAATATCACCATCTTTTACGACGTACTCTTTACCTTCTATACGAAGTTTACCAGCTTCCTTAACTTTTGCTTCAGAACCATTAGCAATCAGATCATCATAGTGATAGATCTCAGCTTTAATAAATCCTCTTTCAAAATCAGTGTGAATAACACCAGCAGCTTCAGGAGCCTTAGCACCATCCTTAAAAGTCCAAGCACGAACTTCCTTAACACCAGCAGTAAAATATGTACGAAGACCTAACATATTGTAAGCTTCGTGTGTTAGAGTCTCTAAACCAGAAATCTCAATCCCAGCAGCTTCCATAAAATCTTTCTTATCTGCTTCATCTTCTAGAGCTGCAATCTCAGACTCTAGTTTTCCACAAATCTTAATTGCACGAGAACCTTCCTTCTCAGCAAACTCTTTCACGGCCTTCACATAGTCATTGTCCTCACCAACACTATCCTCATCTACATTACATAGATAAAGTGTAGGTTTAAGAGTAATTAGATTCAGGTCGCGAATAAGTTCAATATCTTCTTTATCTAGATCAAGAATACGTGCAGCTAAACCTTGCTCTAAATGAGCAATTAGTTTCTCAAGTACAGGAACTAACATCTTGGCCTTTGAAGAAATTTCTTTATTTTGATTCTTCATCAGTTTTGGAAGGTTTGTTTGCTTTCTTTGCGCAACTTCAAGGTCCGCCAGAGCAAGCTCCATATTAATAGTTTCAATATCATCAACAGGGTTAACTTCACCGTGAACATGAACAACATTTGGATCATCAAAACAGCGAACAACGTGAACGATTGCATTTACTTGACGAATATTTCCAAGGAATTGGTTACCAAGTCCCTCACCTTTTGATGCACCCTTAACAAGACCTGCAATATCAACGAACTCTACGATTGTTGGAATTACTTTTTGTGGCCCAATGATTTCTGCAATTTTTTGCATGCGGATATCACCAACATTTACAATTCCAATATTTGGTTCAATTGTACAAAATGGAAAGTTAGCAGCTTCAGCTGGTGCCGAAGTTAGAGCTTGAAAAATCGTTGATTTACCAACATTTGGAAGTCCTACAATCCCACAATTTAGGGCCATTATTATCTCCTGATATTTATTTACTTAAATCTAGTAATTGTTTCTTTTTATATCTTTGAATAGCTGTTTTAAAACCATTTTTTACATAACATTCAACGGCTTTTGAAGCTTTTTCTAAGTAATCATCAATAAAGTCAGCTTCAGCACCAAAATAGCGACCAAGTACCCAATCGGAAACACTTCCGTGTTGAGGGCGCCCAATCCCCATACGTAAACGTTTAAAATTATTGTGTCCTAGTTGTCCGGCAATTGACTTTAGGCCATTGTGTCCAGCAAGACCGCCACCATCTTTAAACGCAACTGTTCCCCAAGGTAAATCTAATTCATCGTGAATAACTAGAATATTATCTGGCTCAATCTTAAAATATTGAGCAAATGGAATAACACTTTCACCACTTAGATTCATATAAGTTTGAGGCATAAGTATATAGAACTTATCTTCATCAGTTTCAAACGAAGACCAAATACCTTTAAACTTTTCTTTAAATGGTAAGTCTTTAATAGGCTTGATGAAGTTCATAACATCCCAGCCAATATTATGTCTGGTTCCTTTATACTCTGAACCCGGATTGCCGAGTCCAACAATTAAATAATTCATAGGTTATCCGTTTATAAAAATAATGAACTAACAGAGTCGTTATTAAACGTGCGATGAATCGATTTGGCCAATATTTCAGCGGCCGAAACAGATATAATCTTACCGCTTTCACGTGCCTCTTTGCTCAGAGGAATCGTATTTGTCACTAGAACCTTGTTTAAAGATTCAGCGTTATTAATTCTTTCAATTGCCGGCCCCGAAAAGACTGGATGAGTAGCACAGGCAACAACACTTCTTGCGCCATTATCTTTTAGCGCATTACACGCTTCAATTAAAGTTCCCGCAGTATCGATCATATCGTCGAGAATAATACAGTCCTTACCATTTACATCACCTACAATATTCATCGCTTTTGCAACGTTTTTACCAGTACGTCGCTTATCAATCATGGCAATGTCACACTTACACTTCTTGGCATAATGACGAGCACGCTCAACTCCACCGGCATCTGGTGAAACAAATATCGTATTCTCAGTAACTAATTCTCTTTTGATATGACTTAGTAATACAGGAGAAGCGAAAATATTATCAAATGGAATATTGAAGAACCCTTGAACCTGCCCAGAGTGAAGATCCATCGTAATAACGCGATTTGCTCCAGCTACCGTAATTAAATCAGCAACAAGCTTTGCCGAAATTGGAGTCCTAGGCGATGCCTTTCTATCTTGGCGACAATATCCATAGTGTGGAATTACTGCTGTTATCGAAGCTGCCGATGCTCTCTTAAGAGCATCAATCATAATTAGAAGCTCCATTAAGTTATCATTTACTGGTGCACACGTTGACTGAATAATAAAAACATCAGCACCGCGAACATTTTGTTCGATCTCACAAAAAGTTTCACCATTTGCAAATTTAATAACTTGGGGGTCAACTAAGGGTACATCTAAGATTTTGGAAATATCGGAAGAAAGTTTTGGATTTGACGTGCCTGATACGAGAACGATCCTTTTCATCACCTTATTCCTTTCTCTTATTCCGTGAGAAAATGGCTGGGGTAGAAGGACTCGAACCTTCGAATGGCAGAATCAAAATCTGCTGACTTAGCCACTTGTCGATACCCCAGCAATGTAGATTTGTATGTAATATATAAGCTAGTTTCTTATTTTTGACAAGAATTTTTTAAATTTTGCCTAGTTATTCACAGGCCAAAGACGCAATTCGTTGGCCAGAGTACAAGATTATCTCTTGATAAAGCTTGAATGCGGTCGTGCTCCCGTAAAGTCTTAAACTTTTCTTATTTGATCGAACACCTTCATACCCGACCCAGATCGTAAAAAGGTCATGGCCATCATAACCTACAAAGAGATTATCAAAGCCATTATTAGAAGTTCCCGTTTTTCCAAAAAAATGCTGTTGTCTAAGTGCTGGTTTAACCATTCGTCTAATTGTTGTTTGACTTGGGTCTGCTAGTGATTCGTAGACACCAGATCCGCTACTACACTGCGCTGACATAAAGTCTGTATATAAATTGAATAACTCGGCCACAGACAATTCGATAGCTCCTAACAGCTGGGCGGGATATTCTGCTAGAGGTGTCTTTAAGTGAGGAATCTTCTTCTTTAAAATCGCCTCTACTTTATCAAAGCCAATATCGTGCGCAAGTCTTACGACAGGATTATTTAAAGATTCTTGCAGCGCTTGAGAAATTGGGTACTCACTTGCTGAAGGTGTATGTGACTCCGAAGGCGTCCAATTACCACTTATAAGATTTAAAGTAATTGGTTCAGTTGAGACCATATCTTCGATCTTATAACCTTGCTCCAAGTAAATCTGAAAGAGAACCGGCTTAAGAGTTGAGCCAACCCCATGACGTTCTTCATTAAAAGCCTTCTCAACATTTCGTTCAAATTTTGAATAGTAAAAGCTCTTATGGTTTTGTCCACCGAAGGCTATCTTTACGGCCAGATTTTCCTCAATATCCTTTAGGTCACGTAAAAGATTCTTTGAAGCCATAACTGTTTTAAAAAAACGATATTCACTCAATTGTGGATCTTTATTAATTCTAGTTGTTGTTAAATAAATCGCTTCGTAAAAAGAGTCATTTTGAAAAGAAATTAATTGTTTTTGCCAACTCTGCCATTTCTTATCTGACCATTGATAATCAGTGTTCTTATCAAAGAGTTCTAAGCTTTGTAGTTTATTAAATATAAAGTCTGCACGACCTCTTAGCCTTTCTGTACGATATATTGGATGATAATAATTTGGACCTTTTAGCATCGATACCAAGATAGCAGATTCATACGGGTCTAGTTCCGAAATTGGTTTATTAAAGTATAGTACAGCAGCTGTGTTAACACCCTTAATCCTAATTCCACCAAGGCTCCCCCAAAATACTTCATTGAAGTAGGCTTCCAGGATTGAGGACTTATCGAATTTAAAATCAATATAAACTGCTAGAATAGCTTCTTTAATTTTTCTGCTAAAAGATTTTTCATTAGTAAAATAGATATTCTTCACTAATTGTTGCGTTAATGTTGAGCCACCTTGAACGAGGGCCCCGGCCTTAATATCTGCTATAATGGCACGAATAATCGATATATAATCAATTCCGATATGCTCAAGAAAGCGAAAATCCTCAATTCCAATAAGTCCTTTAGAGAGAATAATAGGAATATTATAGAAGTTAATTTTATACTGAAGACAGCGAATATAATTACAATCATTCTTACGAACTGAATCTAATTCGAAACTTTCTTTAACACTTAATATTGATTTTTTAGGCTCATCAAATTTGTCAAAAAAGACAGAGTTAAAACGCTCGTCTCTAGAGTTTGCCTTAAAAAACAGAAAATCACGCTTCTTAACAAAGCTGCCTTCCTCAAACAGAATAGTCTTTGTATTTGCATCAACTGTCTTAGGTGAAATTATACGTGTTAAGTCTGCGTCATTTATTGTTTTGATAGAATACATGACACATAGGCCAATTAATCCAACTATCAAGAATAATAATATCTTTAATCGTTTTTTAAACACCTTTGAATACACCTATTTTTTTGACGTTATATAAAGTCATCTTATATTATTTCAGTACAATTTTGTTAAATTATAAAAGGAATAACAACTTATGTTAAAGAACTTAAATAAGGCCGCAATTCTTGCCACGTTAGCAACTTCTACACTGGCACTTCCAATTGACTGGCATGGTGAACTACAAACAGACCTACACTCTCTTGGTGATTATAACCGCTCAGTTCAACAAGGCGCTGGACCACTTGATAATGGTGACCAAGCTTTTGATATGTCAGATGCGGATCCAGATTCATCTAATTTTCAAACATATATCTTTAAGTTACAGCCAACTATCATTGTTAATGATTCGACGACGATTAATGCTGAGTTAACTTCGGGCTATGGTTATGGTGGAAATTTTGGTGACTCTTCAAATGATGGAAGAACAAAGACTCAAGTAGCAACTAATTCATATGCTAACGCTCGCTACTCTTTTAATACTGTAACGGACAATCCAGTTAACCTAACACAGGCCAATGCAGTATTTTATTCAGATACAGCAACTTATACAGTTGGACGTCAAAAGTTTAACTGGGGTATGGGTGCAATCTATAATGATGGAAATACTCCGGGTTCAAGATTTGCTTCGATGAGAGATGGGATCACGATTGATTTCAAAATTGGAAACTTTAAATTCTCTCCATATTATTCAAAAATTAAAGCAAATAATCTAACTAAAACTGGTCGTGTTAAGGAAATGGGAATTTCTCTATTATATGAAAACCTAGATAAGGAATTCACATTCGGTGCTCTTTACAATAAGAACACTTCTGGATCAGCAACAGGAATTCAAACAGATGTCGATGGTGATACAACTGAAACAGATCTTGGTGCAACTAGTGTTACAATGATTGACCTTTACCTGAAAAAAACATTTGGTAAATACACAGTTGAAGCAGAAGTTCCTCTAATGACTGGTGATATGGGTGAAATTTATCCAGGTGTAACAGATACAGAAATAGATGCGAAGGCATTCCTACTTAATAACACATATAAGCTAAATACAAATCACACATTCCACTTTGACTTTGGTATGGTTTCTGGTTCAGATGCTGACAACCAAACTTATGGAGCGATGTATTTAAATCCAAACTTTCAAGTTGCAAATATCATGTTTCGCTATAACCTAGCGGCCATTGCAGATACAAATCAAAATGTATTCAACTCTGGAATTGCAAACGCTACTTATGCAAAGTTCGCTCATCGATATGACTCAGGAACTTGGTCTTGGACAAACTCTGTTGTCTGGGCAAAAGCTGATCAAGTTGCTAAATCTGGTTCAGATGCTATTAATCACGAGAAGAATAAGAGATTCACTGCAAATGCAGATCAAGCTGATGATCTTGGTTTTGAAATTGATTCTAACTTTTCTTATAAGTGGAATACTTCTGTAACACTAAATGCAAACCTAGGTTACTTCTTTGTTGGAGACTACTACGCATTCTCAAATGCCGCGACTCCAAATGAAACAAATGATACTTACCTAATATATCTAGGTGCTGACATTAAGTTTTAAGAAATAAAAAAGGCTTCCAATTGGAAGCCTTTTTTTATCGATATGGATTAGTCCATGTTGAACTACTAGGTGTTCTCTGCTGCGGTTGCATCAAATTAAAACTATTATCCCAACCGCCATTATTAAAGTTACCATTAGAAGCTCCTGATAAATCGAAGTTCAGTCCAGGGATTCCTGAAGAATACGAATTATCTGCACCAGTCCAAAGATCAAATGGACTACTTGACGACGCTCCTGCTAACTGGCTCTGCATAGCATTTAGCTTGTAATTACTATAAAGACCATTAAAACGACTTAAGATACTCTTTTGTTCATTATAAGCAGCACCATATTTAGCGTTATATGATTGGTTATAATCTTGATAAGAATTTTGTTTCCAAGAACTATATTGATTATAGATATATGGAAGATAAGTACTTCTAACAGTCATACAATCTTCGTAACTTCCACCAGAAGTACAGTAACTACTAGCAAGATCTTGAGCATATTGTTGAATATAGTCATCGTAAGCGTTAAGTTTTGTCATATAATTTTTACGATCTTTTGAAGCTCTTTGTTGGATACCTTTTAAAATTTGTTGACGTCTTTTAATTGGAGAATTATCTCCTGCTCTAATAAGGGCCTCATCACCCCAATCAGCAAGTGTTCCTTGTTTAAGACGTGCAATACTTCTTTCACTATTGTTTTCAGCTTCTTCTACATTTCTTTTATTAGTCCCTTCAAGTTTCACATGAGAGAATTCTTGCGCAAGCACAATACCAGATAAAATCTTTCTACCTGAAGTTTGCATATTGCCTTCACGTAGTGCTTCAACAACTTTCTTATATTCAGCACCATTTTCATTTTGACGATTAAACTTAGCAATTACATCATTTATTCTTTCAATTGATTCATGAATCTGATCCTTACGTCTTTCATCAGATTCACTATCACCTAAATCTGCATATTCTTCCATTAAATGTTTTAATTCATCCTTCATTGCAGGAAGTAGCTCTTTTGAAAACTTATTCATATGACTTGCGTATTCTTGAAGCAGCTTCTTTCTAGCTTCTTTACTAACACCAAACTTATCACCTTCTTTTACGTCCTCAACAGATGGAGAAATATCACTTTCAATTTGCTCCATTCTAGCAACCATTTTATTGACTTCTTCATCTATCAGTTGATGTTGTATACCAGAAAGAATTCTCGTGAGATCATCATAATTTCCACCCGAGTCACTTCTTAGCTTTTTAAGACTTTCAGAAATATCTGTAAGATTTTTTCCATTACAGGCAGCAATGGCCTCTTCTCGAAGTTCATATTCCGTAGTCTTATTTGCCATTACCTTCTTATCAGCTGGCTTTGCATAATCCATACAATTGAATGAAGGATCACTGAACGAAGTATGTTGAGCAACATTTGCTAATCCAAATGGCATATCATTTTTATAGTCAAAGTCTTTATTTGTTGAAGCAATTACTAATTCGGAATTTCTATTTGCATCAATATCCGGTAGATCAGTGTCCAGAGTTACAGGAGGAGCAAGGTGTCCTTTCTCTCTTAACTTATCAACTGTATAAAAAGATGAATCTCCACCAGAGAGATGGGCCATACATTTTTCATATTCTTTTTCAATTGATTGTGTTCCAGCAGGATACTGACTAGAATCAATTTTCACATTGAACTTCAAGTAAACATTATTATCAATAGGATTTGAAATTGCTTCCGCACTTATATCTTTAATACATGCTGAAACTCTTGTTGGTAGGTTTACTAAGATTTTCCCATTTGCAATGGTGTAACTTGGAGTATCTCCTAAAAGAAGTGTCTTCATAAACCCATATGAAACTGCATCATCTCTTCGACACTCAATCGTTGTTGATTGACTCGATGATGAAACCGTTACTGTTCCGGCCGTAGATTGATTTGTACTTCGAGTCCCACTCGATCCCATACCTGAGAAAACAACCTTTGCCTGGGTAGAAGCCAGTGCTAGTGTACAAATTAAAAACTTAAATTGAATTGCCTTTTTCATATATTACCCTACTTAAAGTATCGCTTAAGTCATATCGGATAATTTTAGAAATACTTAAAGACTAATATCAACTAAGTTGTAATAACAGACACTTAGCTAGAATAATAAATTTATATCAGCTTCAATTTCTTGGCCTTCAACGTTAACTTGAGTTCCTTTTCTTTGTTTATTTCGCTCAAGATATCTCATGTATTCACGCGTACGATCAGCTATCGACTTATTAGTTGAGTTAAGAAGATAGTAAGTAGGTATTTCAATTTGATAACGATAATCAGAAGTCGTTATTTCAATATATTTTGGTAGTGTATATTGGCCATTGTAAGTAACAAAACTCTTAGGAACTATCGTGTAATTCCCATTGTCAGTGCTTAAATCCAAATAGATTAGTTGATGATTTTCATTTTTAAATTCACCCTTAATATTATCTAATTTTATTGACCAAACAAATTCACGATTTCGCTTTTCTAACTTTAAGTTATTACTTCCCTTATATAGTGACGAGCTCATAATACTTTTTAGTTCAGCTTGTTTCTGATCATTATCTGATTCCAACGGAGAAATAGGTGCTTCTCCAACTGATTCTTCATACTCTTTGGCCTTCTTCTCGTATTCTTTCTTTTTTACAAGAAAGTTTTTATAATCCTCAATTAAGGATGCCTTTTCTTTATTGATAAGATCAGAGTTTGATTTGTAATTTGGTTCTATAGCTTTAAAGACTTTATTAAAACCGAGAGAACTATTATATGTGTAGCTAAGAATTGAGCTTTGTAAAATGTCCTTAGTCATATCTCGACCTAAGAGTTTCTCTACATTATCAAAGGCCTTTACATTTGAGACTCCCGACACACTATACGTGGGATCGTCATAACGAATTACAAGTGACTTTTTATAGTCCTTTTCACTTTCCGACGTTATGAACATATATTTGAAATAATTTGTGACAAGATTTTCACTTGTTGAAAACTCTTCATCAGCTCCAACACGTTTAACTACAACGTGTGCAACAACAAGCTGTTTATCAAGTTCTTTATTAGATGAGTTTCTCAACAGACCCTCAAGTGAAGGAATCGCAGCGAATACATTTATAGTTAGAATAGATGCCAACAAAGTTATTACTTTCATATATCTCCTAAATTATTCTCTTATATTACCAAAAAAGTAATCTCGTCGTAACAACTAAAACATTGAGTATTTTGGTCAATCACTATTAAGTGACGAAATTTAAATTTGTGATTATAATTGTCATATACATTAAGGATAATACATGACTAAAATACTTTCATTAACTGCTACTTTATTAGTTTTACAATTCAATATATCTGCAAAGATTTTGGACTATAAGACTACCCGTCTTAAGTCGACTGGTGGCGCTGGAGTTGCCTCATTACTAATGGATGAAGCAACTATTCTAAATCCTGCGCCAATTGCCTTCTTTAATATGTCGTCTGTCTATTTGGAACAAACGAAGGCAGATAATACGGACCTAAATGATTCACCTATTGGAAACTCAACTAATTATGCTGTTATAGCCTCAGATAGTTCAAAGGCCCTAAAGGGATCTATTTCATATGTAAAAGCAAAAAGCGGTGAAGAAAATTATAAACAAATATCAACATCATTTGCTTCTACAATCGGTCGCAAGTCTTCATTAGGATTTACATATCAAGACATGAAGCGTGAAGATATCTATCTTGGTGTTAAAGAAAAAAGTGATTATCAACAAGTTAACATTGGTGTATTCCACGCTATCACACCTAATTTCTCGCTAGGTCTTGTTGCTATGGATCCATTTGAAAAGTCACCTAATAACACAAAAGCTGTTTTAGGAATGCAATATCAGTTTCAACAATATATCTCTCTAATGTTAGATGCTGGAGCAAATTACAATGAAGAAATTTCAGAAAATTCTTTATGGCGTGCAGCCATTCAGTTCAGAGTTTTGAGCGATTTCTATCTTAGAGCCGGTATGTATGATGATCAAATTGCACTAGAATCAGGCTCTGGTTTTGGACTAAGTTGGATTCAACCAAAACTTACACTAAACTTTGCTATCAGAAACATAAGTCTTAAGGAGTCAATTGATTTAAAACAAGTTGAACAAGATATCAAAGAAACATCATTTTCCGTTTCATATCGTTTTTAAAAAGCTGATAAGATGGCAACAAAGAAGCCCCAAAATAAATCCAAGGACGGTGAAGAAGAGCTTAACGAAGGTGTTAGGAACGCTTATTCTGAGCGATTAAAAACCTTAAAGCTTGCACTCGATTTTGTCGCAAAAAACGATATTCCTCATAGTGTTGAGAAATTCAATCACTACTTAGGAATTTTAGCTGCATATAATCGAACAACAGAAAAACATTTAACACCAAAAATGTTTGATCCTCAAAAAGATATTTCTGAACTCTTATTAATCAGTCAAGCCTACTGGAATCTTGCAAAATCATATGACAAAAGTCCTAAGCTTCGTGGCGAATCAATGCGTTGCTTGCAACAGTTTATTGCCTTTTCAATTGGCTATAAATATCAACACGCTAATGCTCAAATCGTAAAAAAATTTCTTAGATCAGGGCAGGCCCATAATAAAAAAGTTTTTCAACAAGCTTACGATAAAATTAATGTACGTTCTAAAAATTGTTATTTGGCAACACATGCTTACCCAAATAATGAAGACCTTCTTAATACATTAAGAGGTATAAAACCAACTCTAGCAAAATATAAATTAGGACAAGAATTCATTAATTACTATTACGAGGTCTCACCTCATATAGTTAAGATATTTAAAGAGAATAAGTCTTTAGATTTCATTTTTAATAAGTTATTAATTAAACCATTAATTTATTTAATCTATAAAATATTAAGATGAGTGTAGTTAAAAACCTAATCACAAGAGAATGGCTAAAATTCTTCGCTGCTTCGACAGTGGTTCTACTCTTGTTACTTTCTCTAGGAAATCTAATCTCTGGCTTCTTAAGAGAAAATGTAACGGCAAAAGAAGTTCTTTTAAGTTACTTTATACAACTACCAAGCTTCTTAATTAAAGTTATTCCAATCTCATGTCTGATAGGTAGCTTATTTTCAATTAATAAACTCAAAAGTCGAAATGAGCTCGTTGCAATCTTCGCCGGGGGCTACTCTCGACAAAGCTATCTTAGAGATATCCTGTTAACTTCTATTTATGTTGCAATTTTTCAATTTATCCTAAGTGCCTATATTAGTCCTTATATAAATTCTCAAAGATTCAGTATCCTAGATAGTCCAGATGAAAAATTTAGAGTTTTTAAAAAGAAAGGGCTTTCTTCTTCCACAATTAAATCTGGTAAGATCTGGTACAAGTCTCCTAAGTACTACTTTGCTTTTTCAAGCTTTGATAAGAAAACAAATACATTAAATGAAGTAACAATATATCACTATAACTCAGGCCGTGAGCTCACAAAAATAGATACTTATAAAATGCTAAGCTATGACTCTCGAACAGAGAGATGGTGGCCGACTAATGGAGTAGGTTACGATGAACTTGAATCTCCATCTTTTCCAAAAATAGATATTGTCGAACTACCTATTAACCTCAATGAAAGTATTGAAGAGTTCACTAAAATTGAAGCAGATATATCAACGCTAACATTTCTAAGGCTTTACGACTATATCAGCCAACTTAACAATAATGGTATCAATGTTAATGAATATCTAGTTATGTTCTATATGCATATTTCCGAAGGACTTATTTGTATAATCTTCGCACTTATTGCAGCAACTAGTATCTTTAATCCAAACCGCCGTAATAGTTCATTTGGACGCAGTGTTGCCTTTATCTTTATTTTCACTATTCTATACTGGTTAGTGCAATCATATTTTATTGAGCTAGGTAAGAACTTGAAAATAAGTCCTTTCTTAGCGACATTTTCTGTCCCCTTCCTGTTCACTATTGTAATTGTTCTTATCTTCTTTAAAAACAGACGTTTAACATAAATGATTTACAGCTGAACACTAGACTTGTGCATCGCACACATGCTATAAGAATCCCATGAATAAATCAGAAGAATTTTTAAAAGATTACACTCTAGAAGGTGAAAAGCTAGAGATTTTTACTTACCCAGCACCTGTTCTAAAAAAGGTAGCAGCTCCAGTTGAAAAGTTTGATGAAGAGCTAAAAAAACTTTGTAAGGATATGCTTTATACAATGTACCATGCACCGGGAATTGGTTTAGCAGCACCACAAATTGGTATTTCAGATCGCATTTTTGTTATGGATATTGATTTTCATAGCAAAGAAATTACTCGTGCTGACGGGACAAAAGATCAAGAGCTATCAAATTTTAATCCAAGAATTTTCATCAATCCTAAGATTGAAAAACTTCAAGGAGAAATTCTTTATGAAGAAGGATGTCTTTCGGTTCCAGGAATTTACGAAGAAGTAAAACGCTCAGAACAAATTCGTATTACATATCAAGACATTGAAGGAAATGAACAAGTCTTAGAAGTCGATGGTCTTCTATCTGTTTGTATTCAACACGAAAATGATCATCTCGATGGGATTGTTTTTCTTGAAAGGCTTTCAACTCTTAAAAGAAACTTTTTAACAAAGAGATATATGAAAAGGGTTAAGGGTAGATAGTGAAAAAACTTAAGGCAGTATTCTTTGGTACACCAGATTTTTCATGCCCAAGTTTAGAACTTCTGGCCAATCACCCACAAATTGATCTTAAGCTTGTTATTAGTATGCCAGATAGGCCAGCAGGAAGAGGACAAAAACTACAATCACCTCCTGTAATTACTTATTGCAAAGACAATAAGATTAAATTCTATCAAACAGAAAATATAAATAAGGATGAAGAGCTTCTAAAGCTACTAGATGAAGTTGATGCAGATTTTTATCTAGTTCTGGCTTTTGCTCAATTCCTTGGCTCAAAAGTATTAAATAAACCGAAGCTTGGATGTTTTAATATTCACACTTCTCTACTTCCTAAGTATCGAGGAGCAGCTCCTATTCAATATGCTCTTTTAAATGGTGATACGCAAACAGGCGTCTCTATTCAAAAGATGGTTAAGAAAATGGATGCTGGTGATATTGTTAAAGAATCAAAGCTTAATATATCTTTTGATGAAACTGGTGGACAGCTTTACACAAGGCTTAAATTTGCGGCCTCTTTAACACTTAATGATTTCATTACTGACATTCTCAATGACGAACTTACTTCTTATGAGCAAGACGAGTCGAAAGTAAGCTTTGCTCCTACTCTTAAGAAAGAAGACGGTCATATCAAGTTTTTAGAAAGTGACTTTAATACAATTCATAACCAAGTTAGAGCGCTAAAGCCGTGGCCAGGCACTTATTGTTTCTTAAATGAGAAACGCTTAAAAGTTATTGAGATATCGAAGTATGACAATGCTGGACTTAAACCTGGTGAAGTAAAAGTAGCGGATAATAAAATTTTAGTTGGATGTACTGATTCGACAATAAGGCTAAATATGATCCAACTTGAAGGTAAAAAAGCATGTCGTGATACAGACGCAGTTAATGGCCTTACTAATAAATTCGATAGTTTTATAATTTCATAACAATATTGCTAAGGGGATTTAGATGCAAACAATTATCTCACCAAGCATTTTAGCTGCTGATTTTACAAATCTAATATCTGATATCTCGGAAATTGAGGATGTAAAGGATCTTTGGCTTCATCTTGATGTTATGGATGGCCACTTCGTTCCAAATCTAACATTTGGAATTCCCGTAATTAAACAGATTAAAAAAATCACTAATATTCCTCTTGATGTCCATCTAATGGTGACAAACCCAGAGTTCCACTTTGAAGCATTAAAAGATTCTGAAATTGAGAATATAACTTACCACTTTGAAATCAATTGTGATCATCATGCAATGATTAAGAAGTATCGCAACAATTATAAAAGTATTGGACTATCTGTTAAGCCATCTACAGATTTAGAGAGTATTCCACTTGATCTACTAAAAGAGATCGATCTACTTCTCGTTATGTCTGTTGAGCCAGGTTTTGGTGGGCAAAGTTTTATGCCAAATGCTTTAGATAAAATTGATTACCTTAATAAATTGAAAAAAGAGAATAACTTAAAACTACAAATACAAGTTGATGGTGGGATCAATCAAGACACAGCAAAGCTATGCCTTGATAAAGGTGCTCACAACCTTGTTGCTGGATCGTATATTTTCGGCAAGGCCAAGGATCAATATAAAACACAAATAGAGACATTAAGATAAGATTAGACAAAATAGGACGACAAAGATGAAAGAAATTATTATCGATGGCCACAGCCTAAGTGTTGATGACATTTATGAAGTATCATTTGCAAAAAAAGAGACAGTTAAAGTTAAACTAAGCGACATCGCTCGTGAAAATATTTTAAAATCAAAACAGTATGTACAAAATATCGTCGACAAAGGTGAGCCAGTTTATGGTATTAACACTGGATTTGGTGCTTTATCTGACAAACATATTAAAAAAGAAGATTTATCTCAACTTCAAGTTAACTTAATTCGTTCGCACTGTACTGGAGTTGGTAAACCTTTTTCTAAAGAAGTCACAAAAGCAATTATGCTTCTTAGAGCAAATTGTCTTGCCTCAGGATTCTCTGGTGTAACTATTGACGCTATCGAATTGTTAATTGAGTTTATCAACAATGATATTATTCCAGTGGTACCTGAAAAAGGTTCTGTTGGTGCCTCAGGTGACCTTGCTCCCCTTTCACATATTGCCCTAGCACTTATTGGTGAAGGCGAAGTTATCTATGGTGGAAAGGAAGTTCGTTCTGATTTCGCCATTAGAGATATTGGTAGAGAACCTGTTATCCTAGGACCAAAAGATGGGCTTGCACTTATTAACGGTACGGCCGTAATGGCAGCACTTGGTGCAATTGCAATTAAACAATCAGAAAACCTAGTTCGTATAGCAGATATTTGTGCTGCAACAACTCTTGATGGAGTTCGTGGAACACTAAGAGCATATGATCATAAAATTCACGGCCTTAAGCCACATCCTGGTCAACTTGCAAGTGCAATTAACGTAAACAATATCATCGCAGGTAGTGAAATCTTAAATTCACATGTTGACTGTGGAAAGGTTCAAGACCCTTACTCATTAAGATGTGTTCCTCAAGTTCACGGTGCCTCAAGACAAACTCTTGCGCACGCTAAAGAAGTTTTAGGCATTGAACTAAATGCGGTTACAGATAACCCTCTTATTTTCCTAGGAGAAGATGAAGTTATCTCTGGTGGAAATTTTCACGGAGAAGCTATTGCTATGGCAATGGATTATCTAGCAATTGGTATTGCAGAACTTTGTAATATCAGTGAAAGACGTGTCGAGAAAATGATGAACCCAACGTTCTCTGACCTACCAGCATTCTTAACACCAGAATCTGGCCTTAATAGTGGTCTGATGATTGCACACGTTACGGCGGCAGCTTTAACATCTGAAAATAAATATCTATGCCATCCAGCAAGTGTGGACTCAGTTCCAACATCAACAGATAAAGAAGATCATGTTTCAATGGGTGTAACTTCAGGACGTAAACTTCATGAAGTAATTGAGAACGCGACAAAATGTTTAGCAATTGAGCTACTTTGTAATTCGCAAGCTATTGAGTTTCATCGCCCTCTTAAATCTTCACCTGCAATTGAAGAGCTAATTTCACACATTAGAAAGTCTGTTGATAAAATTGTAGAAGATAGAGTTTTCTATCGTGATATCAATAATATCGAGGCCCTAATTTCTAATGGAGAACTACTGAGAGCAGTTGAAAAGCACACAGGAAAGTTACAGTAATGATTATCTACAAGAATATTAACGAAGTCTTAACTCTTGAAGCGGCCCAAAAAAAAGATGGCCGCAATCTTCTTCCTGAAGATATTTCTATTCTTCATCACGGCGCAATCGTATTCGAAGAAGATGAAATCGTGTGGGTTGGTGACAGTGATAATATTCCTGTAGAATATCTAAAAAAAGCAAAAATAGTTAAAGACCTGGAAGGCTATGTTATTACTCCAGAACTTGTTGATTCTCACACACACCTTATCTTTGGAGGTAATCGTGCAAATGAATACCAAATGAGATTAAATGGTGCTGATTATGAAGAAATAGCCAAAGCTGGTGGTGGAATTGTTGCGACTTCAAATGGAACTAATAACACAACTGATGAAGAATTACTGAATAGTTGTCGTGATAGAATTAAGAGAATTGCGAGTTACGGTGTAGGTACGATTGAAATTAAATCTGGTTATTCACTTTCATTTGAAGGTGAATTGCGAATGACAAAGTTAATCGCAAAGCTAAAAGAAGAATTTGCACCAGAAATTCAAATTTTCAATACTTTTATGCCTGCTCATGCACTTCCAAAGAATTACGATTCAACACAGAAGTATATGGATGAAATTGTAATACCGCTTCTTCGCAAGGTTGCTCCTCTTAATATCATCGATTGCGTGGATATTTTCCATGAACAAGGCTACTTCAATACTGAAGACGTTAAGAAATTAGCTCAAGTTGCTCAAGAATATGGAATTCCATTAAAGACACATGCTGACGAATTCAATGACAATAAAGGTGCTATTCTTGCCTGTGAATTAGGCGCCCTTAGTACTGACCACCTTCTGTGCACGACAGAAGATGGAATAAAAAAATTAGCAGAATCGAAGACAGTCGCAACAGTTCTTCCAGGTACAGGAATTTTCTTGGGTAAACCTAAAGCAGATGCTAAACAACTAGCTGATGGCGGTTGTAAACTTGCAATTGCATCAGACTATAATCCAGGTTCTTGCCATTGCGATAACCTACTTCTACTAGCATCAATCTGTGCACCTATGTATAAAATAAACATGACTCAAATGTGGGCAGGAATTACTTTGAATGCAGCTGCTGCTGTTGGAAAATATGACCAAGGTGCTATCATCGAAAGGTTTAAACCTCGTTTCAGTATCTTTAAAACGAATACAATTTCTGAAATTACTTATAATTGGGGAAGAAATCTAGCAGTTGATAAGAATTCTATTTAAGCCACTCGCGAATTTTTTCTTTGAACTCTTCAGAGTTAAAATCTTTAGAGCCCTTTGCAACTTCAACGACACGGCCATCTTTGTAAACGATTGATACAGGGATGGCAGAAACCATAAAAGCATCCGTTAACTTACCTTGGGTATCTTTAACAACATCAAAGTTAACATTGTATTTTTTTACAACATCTTTAATCTTCTTTAGTTGTTTTTGACCTTCATCAGAGTTTACTGCAATAATCTTAAGTTTTGGATCTTTAATTTCAGAACGAAGGCTAACCAAACTTGGAAACTCTTCGAGGCAAGGTGTACACCAACTGGCCCAGAAATTTAAAATGACAACACCCTTAGACAACTCTTCTTTTTTATAAGTTTTACCTTCTGTTGATTTTAAATCAGGACGAACGAGCATTGATTCATAATGTTGAATCTTTTTAACATCCACACCAGCGACCTTGGCAGTTGTAAAACTTTCATCAGTCACAAATAATGATCCAAGAACTAGAACGCATGCAACTAGAATGATCTTATATGGAAATTTTTTTCTTTCTGTACTCAACTCTTAACCCCAGTTAGAATGGTATTATACACTTAAATAGGTAAGATTGCACTATGCAAAAAACGCAGGACAAAGAGCTAGAGAAAAAAATTCTAAATCAAGCTGGGCAAACCTTTGTCGAGTTCATCTTTTTACTTGTAATCTTAATCGGACTTTCCGTCTCACTTCTAAAGGGAAGTAACTTCTTTTTAGCTAAACAATGGGAAATTGCAATCAACAGCATTGCGCGTAATTACCCTGGCCACAATCCCGGTGTAAAATTAACTGAATAGCTTTTTACTATAAATTAACTCTTATACTGGAGTAAATATGTATATTTTATCTTTAGACCAAGGTACCACAGGTACTACTGCTACTATAATCGATGCTAAAACGTTTAAGTTTGTTGATAAGGAGAATCAAGAATTTAAACAATACTTTCCTGATACAGGTTGGGTTGAACATGATCTCGATGAAATCTGGAAGAGTGTAAAGCACACTGTTAAAAGTGTTCTTAAAAGAAATAGTATTGATGCTAAAGAAATTATCTCGATTGGTATAACCAATCAACGAGAAACAACTTGTGCCTTTACACGTAAAGGTGATGCTCTGGCAAAGGCCATCGTTTGGCAAGATCGCAGAACAGCAGACTACTGTGAGAGCATGAAGGCCCACGAGGACAACTTCAAAAAAGTCACAGGGCTTCCACTAGATCCATATTTTTCAGGAACAAAAATGCACTGGTTATTAAATAATAATCAATATGTGAAGGAAGCTTATAAAAATCATGACCTACGTTTTGGGACGATTGATACTTTTCTGCTTTATCGCCTAACAAATGGTGAAGCGTATAGAACAGATGTTTCCAATGCTTCTAGAACATTATTAATGTCTTTAGAGACGTGTAATTGGGATGAGGATCTCTGTAAAATCCTTGGAGTAGATAAGACTTGTTTGCCTGAAGTATGTGAATCTATTTATGATTTTGGACAAACAAAAGGCCTAGACTTTTTACCAGACGGAATTCCTATTAACGGAATATTAGGAGATCAGCAAGCCGCCCTCTTTGGCCAAGCTTGTTTCACAAAGGGAACTGGAAAATGTACCTATGGTACCGGTGCATTTATGCTCGTTAACACAGGTGAGGAAAAGAAATATTCTGAGCACGGCCTGCTAACGACAGTTGCTTATAAATATCAGGGTAAGACTTATTATGCTCTTGAAGGCTCATGCTATATTGCAGGAGCATGTGTACAATGGCTTAGAGACAATCTCGAAATCATCGATAATGCTGCTCAAACAGAAGATAAAGCAAATGCTATTAAAGATTTAAATCAAATTAAAGATCTTTTACTACTTCCATTTTTTACTGGAATTGGCTCTCCATATTGGAAACCCCATGCGAAAGCTGCATTAATTGGAATGACCCGAGCTACAGATACAAACGATATTTGTCGTGCGGCCCTTGAAGGGATTGCTTTAAGCATTAATGATTTAATTAAAGCGATGAAAAGTGATATGGGTAGTGATCTTGAAGAGTTTAAAGTTGATGGTGGTGCCGTTGCAAACAATCTGCTAATGCAAATTCAAGCAGATATTTCAGGTATTAATGTTACGAGGCCAAAAGTTATTGAAACAACTTCATATGGTGCGGCTTTAGCTGCTGCTATCGGTGCTGGTCTAATGTCTATTGATGATGTTAGTAAGCAATGGGAGAAAGAATCATTCTTTAAATCTTCTACAACTAATGCCGAATATTACGACTATAAAAAGAAACTCTGGAATAAGTATATTCAAATAAACTTCTAAATATACTAGGGGGCTAGTCCCCTAGTACTTTAAAAATATCTGTAACTTTTCTAACTGGTATAATTTTTAATTTTGATTTCTTTGAATAATCTTTAGCAACCTTTGGAGAGGCCACAAGGGTCTTATAATTAAGTTGTTCCATTTCTTTAATTCGCATCTCCATATGTGGAACAGTTCTAACTTCACCAGTAAGCCCCACTTCTCCAAGGAAGACAGTATCCTTAGGGATTGGTTTAGACTTATATGAACTTAATAGAGCTGCAATGATACTTAAGTCTGACTCTCGAGTCGTAAGCTTCATACTTCCAACAACATTGACATAGATATCATTCATGCCCATCGGAATATTTGCATACTTTTCAATGATCGCAACCATCATGGCAACGCGATTATTATCAAGACCTTGAGTCGTACGTCTACCATTTCCAAATTTATTTTCTGCCACAAGAGCTTGTACTTCGACAAATAAAGGTCGTGTCCCTTCTTTGATACAAGTTAAGCTCTTTCCAAAACTGTCTTCAAGATCATCATCTAAAAAGAATTGCGAAGGATTCTTAACTTCATTAAGTCCATCTTCTTGCATTTCAAAAATGCCAACTTCATTCGTATTTCCAAATCGATTTTTAATAGCTCTAAGCATACGATAGTGACCAAATTGATCACCTTCAAAGTAAATTACCGTATCGACCATATGCTCAAGAATTTTTGGACCAGCAATTGCGCCATCTTTTGTAATATGGCCTACAACAAAACATGTAATGCCAGTAGCCTTCACATGATTCATTAACTCATAAGTAACTTCACGAATTTGTGAGACAGTACCTGGAGGTGATTGTAACTCACTCGAAGTAGTCGTTTGAATCGAATCTAAAACCATAAATCGTGGCTTAATCTTCTTAATTTGATTTAAAATATTTTGCCAATTTGTTTCATTATAAATATAAAATGAATCATTTTTTAGGCCCATTCGTTTTGCACGTCCTGCAACCTGTCCCTCACTTTCTTCACCACTAACATATAGAAAACTTTGATCACTTTGCTGACCTGATAGTTTTGAAAGCATTTCGGTTAGTAGTGTTGACTTTCCAATCCCTGGCTCACCACCAATTAGAATAAGAGACCCCGGAACTAATCCTCCGCCAACAACACGATCGAATTCTCCAATACCAGTACTTACACGATTATATGTTTCAACTTCAATTTCTTTTAATTTTTTTGGAGCTGTTTCACCAACGGCCTTAACTTTTATACTTTCTTGAACAGGTGTAAAAGTTTCTTCAACAAAACTATTCCATTCGCCACAATCTGTACAACGTCCCATCCATTTTGCAGTTTGAAATCCACAGTTTGAACATTCAAAAACTTTTTTACTTTTCTTGGCCATTAATCAATCATTCCCATTACTTCATCTTCTGTCTTAATCGTAATTCCTAAATCTAGAGCTTTCTTATATTTAGAAGATTTAGCTTCTGTTTCATTTGTAAGAAGAATATCAGTGTTCTTGCTAACAGAACCAACAGGTGTTCCACCTGCGGCCTTAATATCTTTTTCAATGTCACTTCTTTTTCGTGATAGAGAACCAGTAATACAAATTTTTAATCCAGCCAATCCAGAGCCAGCCTCTTCTTCTAATACTTCAAAAGTGAAACCAAGTGCTTGTAGATTTTTAATTAATTCTTTCTTTTCTTGTAATGAGTTTATAAAAGTTGTAGCTGACTTTTCTGCAAATCCTTCAAGAGTTGCAAGCTCATCTGCATTCATATTTAATAGCTTTTCTATTGAATCAAATCCACCATGTACAACTTTTTCACACTTATTATAAGCACCACCAGTAATACCCAGAGCCGAGATAAATGTTATTAAATCAGCCTTCTTTGATCCTTCAATACTTGTAAGAAGTTTTGTTGCTAGTTTATCTTTTACTTTATCAAGTGTTAGTAGCTGATTCATTTCTAACTTATAAAGATCTTCAATTGTTGTTACCAACTTCTTACGAATCATCTCTTCAAGTCGTTTAGAACTTAGATCATCAATACCTATTTTTTGAATAAAGTTTAATATCGCTTCTTTAACTTGAGCTGGACAAGCAGGGTTCTTACAAAAAAGTCTAATGTCTTCGATGACAACTTCAGACTCACAACTTGGACAACATTCAGGTATTAAGAATTCATTTTGAGACTCTTCAATTGTTTGAAGAAATTTAGGAATAACTTCTCCACTTCTAATTATCTCGATCTTATCCCCTGCTTTTAAATTATGTTGTTTAACCATTCCATAATTATGCAAAGTCACTCGAGAAATCACAGCACCACTAATGGAAACAGGTTCTACCTCACCTACAGGAGTCAAAATTCCATTTCTAGATACTTGCCATGTAATTGAATTAAGAGTTGTCTGTACCGTTTCCCCTTCAAATTTAAAGGCCATCTTATAACGAGGATGATGAGCAGTTTCCCCAAGTTCATCATGTAGATTTATTTCATTATAGACAAATACAAGTCCATCAATCAGATAATCACCATTTGCCATGAAATCTTTGGCGTCATCAATTGCAACTTCATAATCTTTTTTTGTATGCATGAGAGTATATTCAAGAATATCGAAATCTTCTTTCTTAAGCGTCTCATATTTTTGACTTTCTTTTTCAAACTCTAGGCCAATTAAATCAAAGGCCTTAAAATTTATATAAGAACATAGGCTAATATTCTCTTTTCTCCCCACTAGTCCAGCAACGATATTTCGTTGTGATGAAGGCCTTTCTAATCCTTGGGAAACCATTGTTTCTGATAGATGAAAGAATGATTGCTCATCACAATACATCTCACCTCTTATTTCTATTCTCTCTTTGATAGAGATAGATCCAGGAACTCCCTTCATCCATTGTACTTTTTGTGTGATATTTTCACCGTAAGTGCCATCACCTCTAGTTTTTGCTAATACTAAATGACCACCTTCGTAGATCAGAGAACAAGAAACTCCATCTACTTTATATATCCCTAAGACCTCATGTTTTTTGGCCCAAGAGATTAACTCATCCACTTTATAAGTTTTTCCAAGTGAAAGCATTTTCTTATCGTGTTTTACTTTATCTAGTGATGTGATTGTTGAACCAACAAGATTAAGTACAGAGTTATCTGGATCTAATTGTCTTAACTCATCTTCTAATTTGTCATATTCAATATCTGAAATTTCTGGTTTTCCAGCATAGTACAATGCCTTATGGATCTTAATTTGATCTGCCAATTCTTTAATTCTATTCATTTAATTTCTCTTCTAATTTAGATTGTCATTTTAGAATGCAAATTTCACACCACCCTTCAAGGCCGTGTTCTTAACTGTTACTTTAGTACCATCACTTGCAAATTCAGCTTTATCACTTAAGTAGTCGATTCCACCATAAAGATTGATATTTGGTCCATACTTATATTCCGCGCCAGCGGCGACATGGAAGTTACTTGTATCTTTTGCACTACCAAATATAGAAACATCTTCTTCATAGCCAGGATCAAGCATAAAATCGAATTGAAAATAAATTCTAATTCCTCTTACGAGTGGCATGCTTGCTTTGGCTCCAACTAAGATTCCACTAAAATTAATTTCAGTAAAACCATCTGCAACTTGATTATCAAAACCATGCGTATATGAACCATAGCCAAAGAAGACGTCAACCTGAGGGCCATAGAAGAAGCCCATAGGTAGATATTTATAACCAGCAAGAAGTCTAAAACGTGATGAGTCCATCGAATTACTATCAGAAACTAAATTTCCCGCATCTTTTGAATACTTCCCAAAACCTTTTTCTAACTCAAGTCCTACCCAATAATTTCTTGTAAGCCAAAGTTCACTATCAAAAGCAATCGCAAAATCAACTCCGTTAATTGATTTTGTCCCATTTGAAATTGATGAATTATTATTAGATCCAGTCCCAATTTTGAGGGCCAGTCCGAATTCTCCTAGTCTTCCAAATGAAGATGTACGATCATTGCCTTCAACTGGATCATATTTTAAATTTCTCTTTTCAGAGTCTTTTGTATTCTTAGAAATTAATACCCAATCTTCAGCTTGAATAAGACTCTTGTCTTCGTAACGAAGAACTTTTACTTGAGAGAGGGATTCACCAACGTGAACAATTCTTCCCGTAGCAATTGTTTTAGTTTCCCAATCAACAACTTCTTGAAGAAGAGGATGCTTTCTACGTCGCATAGGTCGCACAACTTTCACTTCATAATCAGTAAAAATTCCGGCATCCTTTCCAAGATCAATAGAGAACTGTTGACCAAGGACTCCCAATACTCGAGCATCATAAGGAATTTGTTTTTCATATTGATCTAGCCAATTATTGACTGTCTGAGCAATTAATCCAGGATCATCACTATTGAGTTCAATCTTTTCATTAAAATAAATATCTCTACCATTTGCACCAAAGATTTGCATATTGACGGCAACTCCCTTTGGTAGGCTTTCAATTTTGACTTTAATTAATGAGCCAGCATTTGTTTTCTCCGAAACCAATTTTATAACTTTCGGATTTTCTAAAGCTGCATCTAAATTCTTCTTATAGTTTGATAATATATTGATAATTTCAGAGTTATATTGATAGTAACACCAACGTGAAGACTTTAGATAACCTTCAACTTTGGCAAAAACTTCATATCCAAGTGCCCCACCGACAGAGTCCCTTACAGGTAAAATCATACATCGACGTGCACTTGGTGAAGCAAATGCATCAAGAGATAGTAAAAGTAAAAAGCTAGTTATAAGTAATTTGATTATTTTCATTGAGACGACCTTCGTAGAGATCTACGAGCATTTTATATTCATTATTTTCTTGCTTGGTTTTAATTAATTCTTTTTTAAGAAGTTCATGTTCTTCTTGTAAACGCTTTAGGTATACGATGGCGTTTGATGCACTTAGTGAATCGTTATATTCCCACTCGTTCATTTGAATCAGATATTTACCCTGGTCAAATTTCCAAATTAATTTATCTCTTTTTATATAGCGACGAATTGTTGATATTGAGATTCCCTTCAACAATGAATAGTCATTTATGTCCATCCAAATCATTTCTTAATTTTAACCAACTTGACGTGCTTTGCCAAAAATTATCAATACATAAATTCGTATTTCGAGTATAATTTTTTTATGAACAGAGTTGATATAGAAAACTTCAGGAATAAAAAGACTGCCCTAGTTCTTTCAGGTGGTGTCGTTAAAGCTGCCGCATGGCACCTTGGAGTTAGTTGGGCGCTTCACGACCTTGGATTTACTTTCAAACATAATCATTCCGATATTAATCCTGATTATGAAATTTCAACTTATGTTGGCTCAAGTGCGGGTGCACTAATTAGTCTTTTTTTAGCTTCTGGCCATTCACCCTTAGATGTTATTGAGGCCTTTATTCATAAAAATAAAACTGGGCTAAAACCTATTACATATAAGGATATGCTTTCTCTAAAGAGACCCAGTTTAAAACCTCATCATCCAAATCTATATGATCCATTAGATGGTTTTCCACTGGTTATCAAAAGTCTTTTAAAACCTATCATGACTGTATCAGGTCTTTTTTCGACAACTGGACTACACGAATATATATTAAATAATATAATTAAATCTAATAACTTCGATGATTATGATGCTGATTTATTTATTATTGCCACACAGCTAGATAACTCAAGAAAGACTATATTTTCTCGTTATAATTATCCAAACCCTAGCCATGATCCAACAGCCCATTACTATACAGATATTCCAATTGCAGAGGCGGCCACTGCCTCAATGAGTGTACCACCTTTTTATACTCCGTATCCAATTCATAATACAGTAACAGATACGACAGATTTCTATATTGATGGTGAGATTCGTGAAACTCTCTCTACTCATGTTGCTGTTGATAATAGTTGTGAGTATATCATCTCAAGTTGGACCCATACTCCTTATCACTATCAAGATGAGATTGGTTCACTTGCAAATTATGGGCTTCCTGCCATTTGTACACAGGCCATTTACCTAATGATTCAAAAGAAGATTGTTGACTCTAGAGCTAGACGTATTGCAGCTCAAGATATAATTGATACTGTTAATCAATATATGCTTAATGAAAAATTTAGTAATGAACAGCGTCGTCATATTACATCTATTATTGAAAGAAAGCTTAATTTTAATCCAGATGTGAAGCTTATCGATATTTACCCTAAGCATGATGATTACAATCTTTTCTTCGCTGATATTTTTAGCTTAAATCCAAAGAAAATGACAAAGATGCTAGAAGCTGGCTACAAACGAACAATGGAAATATTCAACAATAAAGAATACGAATCATAAAAAAAGCCCACTAATGTGGGCCTTTTTATATTCGTTAATTTTTTTAAAATTAAAGATCAAGAGGAACCGAGATTCCTACAAGAATTTCCTTAGCATCAAAGTCTGAAACAGCTCCTGAGCCATCGTAACTCATTGCTCTGTACTCAAGGTTAAGTGAAACAAATGGCAGCATTGTAAAACCAACACCAACAGCAATTCCTGAACCATCATAAGAAACACTTCCTGTATCTATATCAGAAGAGAAGTAATAACTTGCATAACCTCTTAAAAGAATTGGTAAATCAACTGCAACAAATGCACCAAGATTAGTAGTATCAGCGTCAACATCACCTAATGCACTATCAATCGTATAAGAACCCATATTATAATCAAGTCCAAAACTAACAAGCATTGGTAAAGAATAACCTAAACGACCACCGATATTTGTACCTGTAGTATCATCACCATCAGTTTCACCTAGAATATTATAAGCTAGGTATGGCTCAACATAAATTCCAGCTTGTGCTTGGAAACCAGCAATCATAATCATCATTGCAATTAAAATCTTTTTCATACAATCTCCTCATAAGATAAATCTAGTAATTTTCTCTCAAACTAGATATTTTCAATAATATATAATCCTTCAGTACAGAAACTTTGCGTGTATTGGATATTGCCGTCCCCAGAGTCAATCTTAGTATTCATTATCCCGTAATCATGAGAGATAACAAATACCTTCTCCGTAAGCCCTGTGATTTCAGCACTAACTGTTCCATCTTTGTCCATATAATAAAAATCATATGATCCAGAAGGCCGCTGTGAAGACATATATGCTTCAAAACCAACCAGTGGATTATTCAAGTTAATTTGAATAACACATGCACCATTATCGGCCCGATTTTGAAAAAGCTCTTTTAAATAATCAATATACTCAATCGATGGTATTACGACTTTTTTAATGTCGTTAAATCCCACAAAGACCGAAGTCTCTTTGCCAACTTCAATATAGTGTTTAAAACTAGCATCCCGCAATGGGGTAAGAATTTTATAGCGATTAAGGCCAACTTTAGCGGCAGTAATTTCACGATTAAAATATCGAATATCATTATTGTTTAAATTTAGAGACTGTAAGGTTTTAGCAGCTAGGTTCTCTTCATAAACCGAAAAGCTGATTGCCTTCGCATCTAATAGTAAAGGTGCTTCATATGTAAGTTCATCTTGTACAAGATGGATAATTTTTTGTGCAACCTTGCCCTTAAAGTCCATATACTTAATTAGATGATTTCCTAATTCAACATCAAGATAGAGCTCGTACACGAAGGCATCTCCGGGATCTACCTCTTTAAAGTTCCTATTTAAGAAAACCTTCTTTTTAAAGCTACCCATGAATGTAGATGTATCTATTTTATCACCAAGATCCACAAGTATATGGGCGCCTGTTTCTTCCTTCACTTTATTCTTTTCTAAAATCTTAAAAAGATAATCACCATTAATAACAGGAATATCAAAGGTCGTATCACTACGTGCACTTAACTCAAAATTAGTTCTAATAATTCCCTGCGCAGCAACTGAACCCCGAAAAGTTGAAAAGTTATCACCACTAGAAATTGGAATAGTAATCTCTCCCATCCCAGCATCAGTAAATAGCTCGTTTAAGTTATAAGTAGGAACTAAGTCAAAATCAGTTAAATTATTTTTTGATATGCCTTTAGGACCAAACTCACGTAGTTTCACCTTGAAGTTTGAAACTGATTTCTTTTTACGTGCAGCTGATTGAATAAAGCTTGAAAAATCAATGACAGGTTTATAGTTTTTAGGTTTTCCTAATACTGTCGGTTTTGCTTTAACAATAGGTACTTTCGATAAACCCGAAGGCTTCTTGAGGGCCTCTTTCTTACCTTTATTATCACCATAAGAAAAGAATACGAGATCTTCACCATCTTTAATATTACCGCTTACTTTGGCACCTTTCTGGACGCCTGAGCTTGCCATAACAATCTCATCGGACTCAACATGCCCTTGATATGCAATAGGTGGTACAAAACGCTTATGTAACTCAAATGTTTCTTTAACATCAAAACTCTTAGGTTTAAGAGTAACTATATCTCCACCATTTAATGCGTACGCATTTGCTAAAAATAAAGAAATGAAGAGATAAATAAACCTAATAATCATTAGCTCTATTTTCTCACTATTGGTGTATTTAGGACTTAAGAGGCAGAATTTGCCGATACTATTTAAATAGGAAAAAGAAAGGCCCTGTTTTCAGGGCCTAATCTATTATTTAGAAATTTGCTTAACTAGTTGTAATCTAAGTTCCGCTCTTTCAAGCTTGCGACGATACTTAACTAATTCTTCATCAGTCAGTGTTCCTTTCAGCTTTTCACGAGCGTAAATTAGTGCATTTGTAGCTCTTTCCTCATCAATCTGACAATTTTCTTCTGAAGTCAGAGATAGGATAGTAATTTGGTCATTTAAAACCTTTACGATACCGTCAGTAACAGTGAAGAATCTTTCAGAATCATCACCATGTACAGCAACGCTACCAGTAGCTAGCTTCTCAACAATATGAGTGTGACCATCAAGAACTTCAATCTCACCCTTTAAAGTTGGAATGAAAACTGAGTCTGCTGGTACGTTCTTCGCAACAACTGAGCTAGGCGTTAGAATATTTACAACAAAGTTACTCATCATTTAATCCTTATAAATTAAGCATTATTTTTGCTCCTTAAGCGAACCGCTCGGGCCTAACCCCTCGCTCTCGGATAAAGAGTGCCCCCTTCACGGGGAGCCAGCAAAGCAAACAATAGACTGGCCTTAGCCAGTCAATTTTGCTTATGCATCCTTCTTAAGTTGTTCCCACTTTTCATATACCATGTTTAGGTTACCAACAAGGTAGAAAGCTTGCTCAGGAACTTCATCACATTCACCAGCTAAGATAGCTTTGAATGCTTTGATCGTATCGTTGATATCAACGAATTGACCTGGGATACCTGTAAACTGCTCAGCAACGAAGAATGGTTGAGAAAGGAATTTCTCAATCTTTCTTGCACGACCAACAAGTACTTTATCTTCTTCAGAAAGTTCATCCATACCAAGAATTGCAATGATATCTTGAAGTTCCTTATATCTTTGAAGAATCTGTTGAACTTCACGAGCAGTATCATAGTGATCATCACCAAGAATAGCTGGAGATAGAATAGTTGAAGATGATGTTAGTGGGTCTACCGCTGGGTAGATACCTTTTTCAGCAATTGAACGTGAAAGTTCAGTAGTCGCATCAAGGTGAGCGAATGTAGTTGCTGGAGCCGGATCCGTGTAGTCATCGGCAGGTACGTATACAGCTTGAATAGAAGTAATCGAACCATCTTTAGTTGAAGTAATACGCTCCTGCATAGCACCCATCTCAGTACCAAGAGTTGGTTGGTAACCTACGGCAGATGGAATACGTCCAAGTAGTGCAGATACCTCTGAACCAGCTTGTGTAAAACGGAAGATATTATCAACGAAGAATAGTACGTCTTGTTTTTCTTCATCACGGAAGTATTCCGCTAGAGAAAGACCAGTAAGAGCAACACGTGCACGGGCACCTGGTGGCTCATTCATCTGTCCATATACTAGAGCTGTCTTATCGATAACTCCTGATTCTTTCATTTCTTCGTAAAGGTCGTTTCCTTCACGAGTTCTTTCACCAACACCAGCGAATACTGAGAAACCACCGTGTTGAGTAGCAATGTTGTTGATAAGTTCCATAATAAGAACTGTTTTACCAACACCAGCACCACCAAATAGACCAATCTTTCCACCTTTTAGGTATGGAGCTAGAAGGTCAATAACTTTAATACCAGTAAAAAATGGCTCAAGTTTTGTTGATTGATTTTCAAATGATGGAGCTTCTCTGTGGATTGAGTAAGATTTCTTATTACCTAATTCACCAGCTTCATCAATAGCCTCACCAACTACGTTGATGATACGACCAAGACACTCACGTCCTACAGGCGCTTGAATTGGAGCACCAGAGTCAGTAACAACTAATCCTCTTGAAAGACCTTCAGTTTGGTCCATAGCGATCGTTCTAACAACGTTATCACCTAGGTGAGTTGCAACTTCAAGAACAAGGTTATTTTCTTTGTCGTTGATTGTTGAGTTTGTAACTAAAAGGGCGTTATAGATTTCCGGTAAATTTCCATCAGCAAATTCAACGTCTACAACAGGACCCATAACTTGACGAATAACACCTTTTGCTTGTGACATTCTACGCTCCTTAACCATTGAGGGACTCAGCACCAGATACAACTTCAATAAGTTCAGTCGTAATCGCCGCTTGTCTCAATTTATTCATTTTAATAGTTAGTGTTCTAATTGCATCTTTACAGTTTCCAACGGCACTATCCATTGCTGACATACGTGATCCATGCTCTGCTGCTGTAGCATCTAATACTGCAGTCCACATTGCACTTGTGTATGCTTCTGGGATAAGGCCATCTAAAATATTTTCAGCACCAGGGTTGTATCTGAAATCAAACGGATACTTTTCCTTTAGCTCATCTCTTTCAGATGAATCAAGAGTCATTGGAAGTACTTGTTTAACAGTTGGTTCAACCTGGATAGCAGAATGGAAAATATTATAAGCAATACTTACCTTTCCTACTTCACCAGTTGCGAAAAGCTCAGAAAGCTTAGACGCAATATTTTGAACTTCGTGAAATTGTGGTTCTGTTCTTTCAAAACCATAAGTTTCACCTTCATTAACAAGTTTCACAACAAGTTCTTTTACTTTAGTACCGATAAAGTGAACTTCTAGGTTGTTAGTATCTTCATGGCTTGCAAGATATGCTTTAACAGCTTTTGCAAGTCCTGAGTTATAACCACCACAAAGACCTTTATTTGAAGAAATTACAAGAAGTACTTCTTTTTTAGATTCGTTATTATTTAAAAAAGAGTGATTGTAATCTTCAACTAAAGCAGAAATTGTCTTAATTGAATCTTCTAATTCATTTGCATAAGGACGCGCATTCAGAATAGCATTCTGAGCCTTGTTTAGCTTTGCAGCTGAAACAAGTTTCATAGCTTCCGTAATCTTTAAAGTACCCTTAGTACTTTTGATTTTCTTTTTAAGATCCTTAATATTTGCCATTATGGCTCCTCAATTAATTAGTAGTTCTTACTTGCAATAAATTCTTTAATTGCAGTTGCTAATTTACCATCGTTCTCACCAGAAATTTGCTTCTCTGTTCTTAGTGAATTCATAAGATCTGAGTGAGAAGTATTTAGGTGATCTAGAAGATCTTTTTCAGCAACTCTAACTTTATCTACAGGTACTGAATCAAACATACCTTTTGTACCTGCATATACAGATACAGATTGATCGATTACGTCAAATGGAGAATATTGTGCTTGCTTAAGTAGCTCAACAAGTCTCTCACCTTTTGAAAGTTGTTTTTGAGTAGCTTCATCTAGATCTGAACCGAAAGCCGCGAAAGCTTGAAGTTCACGGTACTGAGCAAGATCAAGTCTTAATGTACCAGCAACTTTTTTCATTGCTTTAATCTGAGCAGAACCACCAACTCGTGATACTGAGATACCAACGTTAACAGCTGGACGAATACCAGAGTTGAAAAGGTCACCTTCAAGGAAGATCTGACCGTCTGTAATAGAAATTACGTTTGTTGGAATATATGCAGAAACGTCACCTTCTTGAGTTTCAATAACTGGAAGTGCAGTTAGTGAACCAGCTCCTAGGTCATCAGATAGTTTCGCTGCACGCTCAAGTAGTCTTGAGTGACAGTAGAAAACGTCCCCTGGGAATGCTTCACGTCCTGGTGGACGTCTAAGAAGTAGTGAAAGTTGACGATAAGCTTGAGCTTGTTTTGTTAAATCATCATAAACGATTAGTGCGTGCTTACCGCTATCTCTGTAGTACTCACCCATTGTACAACCAGTATATGGTGCTAAGTACTGAAGTGGTGCAGAGTTAGAAGCAGTTGCAGATACGATAATTGTATAATCAAGAGCTCCAGCTTCTTTTAGTTTTTGTTGTACTTGACGTACTGTTGAATTCTTCTGACCAACAGCTACGTAGATACAAACAACATCTTTACCTTTTTGGTTGATAATTGTATCGATTGCAACAGCAGTTTTACCTGTCTTTCTGTCACCAATGATAAGCTCACGCTGACCACGTCCGATTGGAATCATAGCGTCGATCGCTTTAATACCTGTTTGAAGTGGCTCATGTACAGATTTTCTACCTAGAATACCTGGAGCTTTAATTTCAACACGTCTAGTGTGTTCAGAAACGATTTCACCTTGTCCATCAATTGGATTACCAATAGCATCAACAACACGACCTAAAAGAGCGTCACCTACTGGTACTTCAACGATCTTTTGAGTTCTTTTTACTGTTGAACCTTCTGTGATTTTTGGATCATCACCAAGAATAGCAACACCAACGTTGTTAGTTTCTAGGTTTAGAACCATACCTTTTGTACCTGTAGCAAATTCTACAAGCTCTCCGGCCATTACGTTTTTAAGACCGAAAACTCTAGCAACACCATCACCAACAGTAAGAACTGTACCTACTTCGTCTACTTGAAGTTTAGTTTCGAAGTTAGCAATTCTGTCTTTGATAATGCTCGTAATTTCTTCTGGATTCATTGACATCATTTACCTCTACAATAATTGGCCATTAGCCATTTATAATTGATTCTTTTAAAGTATTAAGTTGTTTATCTACAGATGCATCGATTTGATAGTCTTCAACTGTCACACGAACACCTGCTGTAATTTTTTCGTTTTTTGTATAAGTTAACTCAGGTTCTGATCCAAGTTGTGACTTAATAAATGATTTGATCTTATTAAGTGACTCAGTATCAATTGAATCTGCATTACCTTCAATTGTTCCTCTCATGAAACCTTTTTCATGATCATCCATAACGATTACTTCTTTAAAGATTAAAGGCAGAATACCAATTCTCTTTTCTTGAAGTAGGAAATTAATAAATGATTTTACAACTTGAGAAAGCCCTAACTTTGTTAATACGTCATTAAGAACAGAAGTTTTTTCTTCAATCGTAAATACATCTAGAAACATTACGTTTTCTAAATCATTACTTGCATTGATTACTTCTGTAAGAGCAGTAAGCTCTTGTGCTGTATTAATATTAGACTCTTTACCTAGGCTGAAAATCGCTTTTGCATACGCTTTGGCTACATTCTTTTCTTTCATCTTACTAACCCTAGAACTATAGTCTTGAAATTAAATTGCTTGTTGCTTTATTTGATAATGAACTATCAGAATGAATTTTATTCTTTGTTTTAGAGATTACTTCATCTAATAGTGATTCATTAAGTCGTTTAAGCATCATCTTCTTTTCAGATTCTAATTTGTGAGAAGAATCTACTTCCATCTTTTCCATTGATGCTTTGATTTCTTGAACGTAAGTTTCTTCAAATTTATCACCATCTTTTTTAGCGTTAGTGATAATTTGTTCTTTCTCACCTTCGATATTATCAAGCTTAGCTTTTGAAGCTGATAATTCTTTTTCTGCTTTTGCATCTTTCTCAGCTGCAAACTCAACAAGATCCTTAATAGAATCTGCTTTTTCTACAAATGAATTTTTCATGAAAGGGATAATTTTCCATGCCATGAATCCAAAAACAATTGTGAAGTTAATTGCAGGAACTAGTAGGTCTGATAAATGACCACCGTGGTACTCACCACCAGCTGCAAATACGATATTACTAAAAACTAGAGCTAATAATAATTTCATTTAGTATCCTTATAATTTAATAACTACTGTACAATTTTATCAACTAGAAGTGCTGAAAGTTCATCAGCATCTTTCATGATAGCAACTTTCTTCTCTTCTAATTCTTGAGAGTACTTTGCCTTTTCTGAGTTAGCTTCTGCTTCAAGCTTATTAGCAAGTTCTTTTACTTTAACTGCTTCACGCTTAGTAACTTCTTCTTTCTTATTTTGAATTAAGTTGAAAGCTTCAGATTGAGCACCTTCAATTTTTGACTTATATTCATTTTCTAGCTCAGTCGCAAGACGAGTCTTTTCGTCAGCACCCGATTCCATTTTAGTAGTTTTTGCTTCACGATTCTCAAGAACTTCTTGAAGCTTAGACCAAATTAGGTTTCTAGTTACAAAGTAAAGAACTGTAACGATGGCCAATTGAATGAAAAAAGTAGAGTTGATACCTAGAGAGTTTAATACTGTATTGATAGTATCCATTAGTGACTACCCCAAATTGTGTAATAAGATTGGTTAAAAGTTCACTAATAATTAAACTTTATCTGGCCTATCGTCAAGATAAACCGCTTTTTTCTGAATGATTGTTAATATTTATTTAAGTTGTAAATAATCAAATTTATTTAATTATTTATCGTCGTGCATCTTCGTTGTACCATGGAAAATAACGCCGTCTTCCACAATAAGCGAAGGTGTAGTGATAGTCCCTTCAAAGCGAGCTGGCTTGATAATTTCAACGCGAGAAGTCGCCTTGATGTCACCTTTTACAATTCCACTGATCATAATTACATCAGCAATAATGTCTGCATTAATTACAGCGGCCTCGGAAATAATTACCGTATCATTTGAAAAGATAGTTCCGTTCACAATTCCCGCAATACGCCCTACACCGTTCAGTGTAATATTACCCTCGAGTTTACACCCGTCTTCGATAATTGCTGCCATTGTTCCTTGTGTCATAAATCTACCCTTTCCGTGGCTGGTTCTATAGGACCATATTTGATTTAAATCTTGGTTCTATAGGACCGGCCATAAAGACTGGTCCCATAGGACCAATAAAACATTATCTATTTAAAAGTAAGTATTCAAAAATATCATTGAATTCAGCTTCATTAGAGAACTTAAGTAAAACTTCTCCTCCACCGTTTTTATTTGTTTTAATACCGAAATGATAACCAGTTTTTTGTTCTAATTTTTCACGGTACTGTGACATTTTTCCATTAAAAAAGTCGAAGCTTTCTTCTTCTTTGCCAACTTTTGTTGGTCTCTTCGCAGACTTAATTAATTTTTCAGTTTCACGTACTGATAGATTATCAATCGCTGCTTTATTTGCAATACGAATACAATCTTCTCTTTCCTTAATACCAGCTAAAATTTTAGCATGACCAAATGAAAGTTGATCCTTCTGAATTAGTTCAACAACATCACGAGGTAATTTAAGGATACGTAAGAAGTTTGCAACTGTAGATCTTTCCTTTCCAACTTTCTTTGCAACTTCTTCTTGAGTTAAATTAAAATCTTCCATCAATGCAAAGTAAGCTAGTGCCTCTTCAACACAATTAAGATCAGATCTTTGAACGTTTTCAATGATCGACATAACCATTTTTTCACGGTCAGTTGCTCTTTTGATCACAACAGGAACTTGTGTAAGACCAGCAAGTTTTGAAGCGCGAAGTCTTCTTTCACCAGCAACAAGTTCATATCCATTATCGGCCTTAACAACAATAAGTGGTTGAATAACGCCGTTTTCTTTAATTGAGTTTGAAAGCTCATGAAGCTCTTCTTCTTTAAAGATCTTTCTCGGTTGGTTTGGGTTTGCATGAATTACTGTAATATCAAGCATTGAAGGATTAGTTTCTACTTGTGCAGCTGGAGTTGTATTTAGCACTGGTTTTGTAGGAGCTGGATTATCAGCTGCTACCTTTTGAAGATCAGAAAAAGCTGCTTGAGCCTTTGATGCTTTGGAAGCACCTTGAGTGCCACCAAGTAATGATCCCATACCTTTTCCTAACGCCATTTTCTTAGCCATTGTCTCTTCCCCTCACCTATTGAATATTACCAGCTAGTGAACCATCTATTTCATTTGACGATGGAACTTGTGGTAATTCATTTTGAATTTCTACTGATTGTGCACGATCTTTAATAATAAGTTCTTTAGCTAGTGATAAGTAAGCTTCAGAACCTTTTGATTCAATATCGTAAAGGATAATTGGTTTACCAAAAGATGGACACTCGGCGAGTTTTACATTTCTAGGTATTACCGATTGAAATACTTTTTCGCCGAAGTGCCTTCTAATCTCTTCAGAAACTTGTTTGTGAAGAGATGCTCTTCCATCAAACATAGTAAGGACGATTCCGTCCATTTCTAATGTAGGATTTAAATTTGCTTTAATAAGTTTTACTGTATTTACAAGTTGTGCCAGACCTTCCATTGCAAGATATTCAGTTTGCATTGGTACAATAAAGCTATGAGCAGCATTAAGCGCGTTCACAGTTAAAAGACCAAGTGAAGGAGGACAGTCAATTAGGATATAGTCGTAAGAATCCATCACTGGCATAAAAGCTGTCTTTAACTTTGATTCTCTAGCGAATTCACTTACTAACTCAATCTCTGCTCCTGATAAGTTATTATCAGATGGACAAATATGAAGATTAGGTAATTCAGTTTCGTAGATACATTCACGAATATCTGTTTTACCAATCATTGCATGATAGATATTGCTTCCATTATGCTGCGCTGAATCAAGCCCTAAACTAACACTACCGTTACCCTGAGGGTCTAGGTCAATTACCAGAGTTTTTTTCTCGGCTACTGCAAGGCAGGCAGCAAGGTTAATTGTAGTAGTTGTCTTACCAACACCACCCTTCTGATTCATGAGTGCAATAATTTTAGCCATTTATGTCTCCCAAAAGATATAGTTGTTACTATATTTTTAAAGAAATGAAGACAAAGTGACAAGATTTTTATTTTTATTTTTTCTAAAAGTCGTAATTTCTGTTCCACGTAGAACATTCTTATTACGTAGGGCAATCATCATACGCCCTTCTGTATTAGGAATATCAACAAGAGTCTCTTCAACTATCTCCCACTTATTTCCAAGCCAATCTAGATCTTCTAATTCATAGAAGTTTGGCCCCTTGTAGAAGATAACGTTTACAGTCTTATCTGTGATTATTAATGGAAGAAGATTCTGTATTGTCGATACTGCCTTAAATGTAATTGTACAGTCGCGATCAAAGTACACGTTCTCAAATCTTTGATGATAAGTCTTAACATTAGCAAGACCAATAGCCTCGGCAATCTGATTAACAACCTTCGACTTCTTCCCTCTTGCTTCAAATCCAATATACTTCTTATCTGGATTTAAGCTAGCAAGTGGTAACAAAGGAAAGCCTCCGCCAAAACCAATATCGACATGGATCTTAGTCTTGTCATAGATCTTCTTAAGTGAAGCAACATTTTCGATAGGCTTAACACTATCTACATATTGCTTATCAAAAAACTCTTCTGGTGTATTAATTCTTGTTAAGTTAATTCCTGCAAAAGGACCGTTGATTTGTTCTAGGTACTTTTGGCAAAACTCTGTGTCTTTCATCATAAAATATTACCTGCTACATAGGCTAAGGTTGCAGGACGAATCCCTACTATTCTTTGTAATTGGCCAAAACTTTCTGGCTTTATTTCTGTAATACGTTGGCGGCATTCAAATGATATATTTTCACTTGCTACTAACACCTTCCAATCAACTGGCTTTTTACTCAAACGATTTATTTTTGCATTCTCCACTAATGCACGATCAATATACCCTTCGTATTTAAGAGAGATAGCTACTGTACGAATAACATTTGGATCGAAGGCCATATTATTCTCACCTAACTCCGCAGTTAGCACATCAACTGGATTTAAATGTGCTCTCTTTGATAGCTCCGCTAGAGTGATATTAGAATTAAGTGGTCCATATCCTTTATCATTGAAATATGCTTTATTATTTGGGTTAGCTTTATATGTATAATTCTTAGCTACATTCCAAATAATATTAAAGCTCCTTTCAAAAGCTTCTTGATATTGGTCCACAGCTGCATACAATCCTAACTGTTGACGATACTTTTTCATACGTAGAATTGTGTTATCCTCTCTTACATAGAGGCGGTTTTCATTACGTGCAGTAAATAGTCTATAAGGCTCATCTCTCTTATTTGAAACTAGATCCTCTACCATGACACCAATATATGAATCCTCGCGATCTAATATAAACTTCTCTGCGCCAATAGCTGATCTAGCGGCATTAATACCTGCAATCAATCCCTGCCCAGCGGCCTCTTCATAACCAGAAGTACCATTTACTTGTCCTGCGAAATAGAGACCAGGCATTTCTTTCGATTGAAGAGTTCTATCAAGGCAGGTTGTATCAACAACATCATATTCAACAGCATAACCATAGATAGCAATCTCAGCATTCTCTAAACCTTCTATTGTACGGATAAAGTCTAGCTGTATCTCACGTGGAAGCGATGTAGATATCCCATTTGGATAAAATGTATCTAACTCTAGTGATTCTGGTTCAACAAAGACGTGATGAACATCCTTATCTTCATAACGATAGGCCTTGTCCTCAATAGATGGACAATATCTCGGTCCAACACCTTTGATTTGTCCATTAAAGATAGGACTTCGTTCCTTATTGTCACGTATAATTCCAAGAGTCTTCTCATTAGTCTTAGTAAGATGGCAAGAAACCTGATCAATGAATCTCTCGTTTAAATCGTGTCCAAAATGAAAGTTTACTGCAGCCGGATCGCTTTCCTGTTCTACCATCTTAGAAAAATCTATTGTATGTCTCTTTAGACGTGCGGGAGTTCCAGTCTTAAACCTAGTCTTAAGTGCTGTTACACCCACAAAGATATTCTCAAGAGAATCAGCTTTCAAACAATCGACACGGCCACCATCTAATTGTTCTTCTCCTGTATGCATCTTACCAGCTAAGAATGTACCAGTTGTAACAACGATCTTCTTAGAAAGATACCCGGCCTCAGCTGTTTTAATCAGAAAGAACTCTTGATCTCTACTTACTCTTTCGACCATCTCTCTAATAACAGTAATATTATCATTTGCAGCAACTTCCGCTTCTGCATTCCTAGCATATACTTCCTTATCAATCTGTACTCGAGTTGATTGTACAGCATAGCCTTTAGATTCATTAAGAGTACGATATTGGATAGCACTTCTATCTGCTAACTTCCCCATGATACCACCAAGGGCATCGATCTCTCTTACAACTTGTCCTTTACCTACTCCACCTACTGCAGGATTACATGGAGCCGATGCTATACTCACACCTGGCATTGTTATAATTGCAACTTTTAAATCAAATTGAGCGGCGGCCCAGGCAGCTTCAAGACCTGCATGTCCTCCACCAATGATGGCTACATCAAACATATAATTTCCGATTTCACACGTGTTCCACGTGGAACTTTTGCCTAGATTTGTTCTACGTGGAACAAATAGACACAGTTCTGATAATAAAGTTCTACGTGGAACATTTAAGCTATATTTTGAGAAAAATCAATGGTTTATATATTATTTACCTATACAGAAGTTGGTAAATATATGTGTAAGAGTATCGTCAGGACTAATAATTCCAATGAGTTCAGCAGTTTTCTTTTCAAGTATTGAAACTTCAGAAGATATAATAGCGATATCATCTAAATACTTGATATTATTAGAAAACTCTGTGAATTTACTATAAATATCATTGATAACAACACGGTGTCTCTCTATTGAAATAGGATCACTATTACGTAATTTCGTATACTTACACAATATATCTTGAGTAATTAACTCAGTTATATGAGCTGGTTCTATAGGACCAGTATTCTGATTAGTTTCAGATTTTGCCCCTGTAGGACCATTCTTGTGGCTTGCCCCCATAGGACCAAGGTCTTTTTTAACTGGTTCTATAGAACCACTTTGTGTATCTGGTCCGATAGGACCACTTATTTCAACAAGACTTCCTTCGCCTTTTGAAGTGTCGGCACTATAGTATTTAATAGCCTTTGGAAGTTTTTCTTCTAACTTATCTAAGTTCAAAGAGCCTTTAAATTCATCAAAATGTGTAAAGATAAGAGCATCAAAAAGAGTCTCTTTAATATCGTGATACTGATATTTTTCGACTTCATTAATATTTACAAGAAGAATTTTATAGAAAGCATTTTCAATTAAATTACGACTTCTCTTAATCCCTTCTTCTTCAATAACGTCAGTGGTATTGCGAAGTCCGGCCGTATCAACTAATTTGAAAGTTTCATTTCCAAGACTAATATATTCCGAAATATAATCACGAGTAGTTCCAGCAATATCAGAAACGATTGATCTCGATTCATTTAGAAATAAATTGAATAATGAACTCTTACCGGCATTGGGCTCACCACAAAGAACAATGTCTGGAGACATTAAACTCTTAGCATTCACACTGGCACTTCGATGAAGTGAAGTAATATGACCACTGATATCAGCAACAGCATCATCTAATAGTTTTTGAGACTGTTCCTCCCCTACGTCTTCAGCAAAGTCGATATTAATTTCAACAGCTGCTTTTAGTTTTAAGAACTTTTCGTAGAGGTCTGTGTATTTTTGATAAAGGCTTCCATTAAGAAGTTTAAGACCTTCATCAAGCATTAGAGAAGAAGAAGCATTTAAAAGTGCATCAAGTCCTTCGACTTGAGCAAGAGAGAGTTTCTTATTCTTTAGTGCTCGATAAGTGAATTCACCATTCTTTGCTAAACGAAAATCACCAGAGTTAATGAATGCATTCATAATACGCTTTAAATTGAGCGTATTACCGTGTGCAGCTATCTCTAGTATATTTTCACCATTATAACTATGAGGGCCCTTAAAATACGTAATAACGACTTCATCTAGGAAATTTCCGTCCTGGTCATATAATTTTGTAAAAGTTGCTTTACGAATTTCAAGGCTTGATAAATCTTTTTTGAAAAATGGTCCTATAGAACCAATATTAGAAAAACCAGATAAACGGATAACCCCTATGGCCGTATTTTCATTTAGGCCAGTCGAGCAAGCGACAATAGGAAGGTCATCCGTTTCGTATATCATGGTTAATTATGCTTCTGCAGTTTTATAAACGTATAGTTGTTGTGCAATTCCCAGAATGTTTGAAACTGTGAAATACAGGTTTAAACCAGCTGGAAGGTCTTTCATGATGAAAATGAAGACGATCGGCATAATGTACATAATCTTCTGTTGATTTGGATCTGCAGAAGTTGAAGGATTAAGCTTTGTTTGCACAAGCATTGTAATCCCCATAATTGCAGGAAGAATATAGTACGGATCTTTCGCACTAAGGTCAGTTAACCAAAAATAGAAAGGTGAACCAACAAGTTCAACAGAGTTTGAAATTGCTTGATAGAAAGCAATGAAAATTGGAATTTGAAGAACCATTGGAAGACATCCACCTAGTGGAGAAGCACCAGATCTCTTAAATAACTCCATTGTTTCTTTTTGCTGCTTCATTGGTTCATCAGCATATTTTTCTTTAAGCTTCGCGATTTCAGGTTGTAGTACTTGCATCTTTTTCATCGATCTAAAAGACTTAGCTTGAAGAGGATAAGTTGCAAGACGAATAACAATTGTTAAAAGGATAATAGCAATACCGTAGTTACCTACATAAGTGTAAAGCATTTGCATTGCTTTAAGAATTGGAACAGCAAAGATTCCAAAGATTCCAAAATCAATTGAAAGATCTAGTTGATTATCAAAACCTAAAAGGTAGTCATAATTTTTAAGAGCGTAAAGAACATAACCATTGTAGTTCTTCTTTCCATTTACAGTTTGGAAAAAGATCTCACCGTTTTCAGTGGCCATGTAATTGATTGTTTGTTTTTCATTAAATACATTAAAGAATACATGGTGATTAAAATCTAAGGCAACCCACTTTAAGCTCCCCTCACCTTTCTCGTCTGATTCAAGATTATAACGATCAGTATCTATTCCCTGAACAACGTACTGACGATAAGTTCTATTATCAGATTGTTTTTCAGTAGCTGACATATTGTATGAAAGTCTAAAATCTTGATCACCATTAAGCTGGTAAGAAAGACGGCCATCATTTTCTAATTTTAAACGAATTGAGATTTGCTTATTAAGATCATTACCTACAACTTCATTCTCTTGAGTTTGTTCATCAAAAACAAAGTTGAAGTTTTGTAGATTGTTATTCGTATCAATTAGTTTGAAGTTAAAAAAGTTATCTTTGTCAGAAAGCTCTTTTAAAGTCATTGATGTTTTATTTCCAACAGCTTCACTAAAAGAAAGATCACTATTTACTGTATAGAAAAAAGAACCTGCTTTAAGAGTTACTGAAGTTAGATTAGTAGCTTTATTTGTTTGCGTAGCAATTGGCTTCGTTTCTGCAGAAGCTGTTGTGCCTTGTGTGTTTTGATTTTGTACTTGTTCTTGCTTAACTGGTTGTTGAACTGGTTGGTTTGAACTGAAAAGTGCTTGCCATGTAAAGACAATTACACCAGTAAGAACAAACGCTAAGACAGTGCGTTTTTGGTCATTATTCATTCTTTAATACTCCTAACGTGTATTTTCTTAAGTGCTTAAGTATGGAGATTTTTAACACGCTATAAAGGAGTTGTTAATCTTTTATTGAATTTTTGCAAAGGCGTTCACAAGGGAATTACGAAGATCTTCTTTAGGATTTTGTGAATTTTTAAAAAGACGATTAGAGACAACAATCATAAAGTCCTTACCATTATTACGATAGGAACTCTTACGGAAGAATTCTCTAATAATTCTCTTACAAAGATTGCGTTTATTAGCTTTACCGACTTTTTTAGTAACAGAAAAACCAACTCTAGAAACTTCAGAGTTTAGACGTGATGGCTTGTAATAAATACGAAGCCAACGATCAGTGACTACATGAGAATTTTTTCTTAAATAAGAAAAATCTTCAGTTGATAGCAGTCTTGAACTTTTATCAAAAGTGCTATCAACTGATGTCATTATTTCTTACCGTGAGAAACTGTAAGTTGCTTACGTCCCTTAGCTCTACGAGCTTTGATAACGTTACGCCCACCTGCAGATTCCATTCTTTTAAGGAATCCGTGTACTCTCATTCTTTTCTTTCTTTTTGGCTGCCAAGTTCTTTTAGACATCTTCAACCTACCTAACTATAACTGTTTAACTAAAAATTAATAATGTAAGGGCTAGTATTATACCATTTCGCATCACTGGTCAATGGCCCTGTACATAGTGCAGGCCAAAATAATTGATTTATTTGGCCATGCGTAAAAAACCCATTTTTTTATTGGCCTAGGATTTTGGGCCATGATACAAATTCTCCCCACAACACGTAATTAAAGAAAAATTGACGAGTAGATGCTCAAGGGAATCCAACATGCAGGGAAATTTTCCTTTTAATGAATTTTTAAAGAATTCTAACCCATCAAGTAACAAAATCAATAACATAGAAGATCTTGCCAATAAGAATATTATTGAGGATCCCTTCAATATTAAGCAAAATTTGAGTCAACCATCGTATAATAAGTCTAGCCTATCTGATGATTTCTTTAGTGCTGAAGAACTAGATATGATGAACACGGAGATTCATAACTCTCTGAGATCATTAGTAAATGCTCAAAAATATGCATCATTTTTCCAAGGCGATTTCTTCAAATTAATGAATATTGATGGTGAAAGAGCTATATTTTCAACAACGACTAACTTTATTAAGTCTTTTATTGAGAAGAATCTGAGCCAAATAAGCCAAAGCATTGTAAATACGTTAGGAAAATCATACCAAATTGAGATTGTAGCTAATAATAACAATAACTTAGCTCAACCTAGCCTATCTCAACACTTAAATAATGGTCCTATAGAACCAAGTCTAAATAGACCAAAGTCGGCCAATGAAATCTCATTTTCATTAGACCTTGAACCGGTACAGGAAGACCTACTTTCACAAGTTGAATCTAAGTATATTGATCACGTGAGTGATGACTATAATAATATCGTTATCGATCGAAGCAAAACATTTAAAAACTTTGTCATCGGTCCATCAAATAATATGGCCTATGCAGCTTCTGTTGCGATTGCAAAAAGTCCAGGTAAAGCAGGTAAATATCCATCTCTTTACATTCACTCAAATTCAGGACTTGGTAAGACTCACCTCTTACATGCTATGGCCAACGGTATTCACAATCAATATCCTCACTATGTAATCTGCTTAATCACAGCACGTGATTTCATGAAGGAAATGATTGAATCGATTCGTAATAAACAACTACCAGAATTCCGTTCAAAGTATTCTGATAAAGTTGATGTTCTTATGATTGATGATGTTCATGAACTTAAAGGCAAAGAAGGAACACAACGTGAGTTCTTCCATATCTTTAATGAGCTATATCAAAAAGGAAAACAACTAATTTTCACATCTGATAAAACTCCACAAGAGATTAACGGACTAGAAGAAAGAATTAAAACTCGCCTACAATGGGGCCTAGTTGTTGATATTCAAAAACCAGATATTGAAACACGCGTAGCAATTATTAATGCTAAGGCAGATGATCTTGACCTATTCCTATCTGAAGATATTGTTAACCTAATTGCATGTAATGTTAAAAACTCGATTAGAGAGCTTGAGGGTGCTCTAATTAAGCTTTCAGCCTACTCTGACATCATGAAGGTCGATATCGAATTAGAGATGGTTAAAGAAGTTCTAGGACTTAGAGACTACGAAGACGAAAAGAAAATTACAATTGAAGGAATTACTAAGCAAACTTCACAGTATTTTAAAATTCCTGTTGCTGATCTTAAGTCTAAGTCACGTGTAAAAGATATTGCTAATGCACGCTTTGTGGCCATGTACTTATGTCGTAAGCTTGCAAGTGCAACACATGAAGAGATTGGTCAATTCTTTGGTGGACGTGATCACAGCTCTGTTGTTCACGCTGAACAAAAGATTTCAAAACAACTGTCTCAAGATCCAATGCTTTCTAAGACAATTATGACGATTGAAAATTCGTTATAATCCCCTATTAAATTTCTGACTAGTCAGCTGACTAACCAAGATAAAGGCCGTGTTATTCACGGCCTTTCTTTTATATTTTCACATCCTCAATATTGGCCGGCCATTTGGCCAGTCGGCCGTGGATTATTGAGTGGCCAATCCCCGACTCTATCCACGAAAAATTTGTGGAATGTTGATATTGTGACTAGTCATTAGGCCGACAAATTCACACCAGTATTTGACTAGTCAGTTTTGGTCCTACGAAATGTAAGTTATTCACGGCCCTCGACGGCCAATCCACGGCCAAGAAAATTAATTGTGAATTAATAAACACTATAATTTCAATACTTTATTAAAGATTTCTAAACTTATTCACGGCCGTTAATAATATTATCGACACAAACTAAGGCCGTGGATAAAAAAGTTATCAACATGTTTGTAAATTGTGAGTAAATGACTGGCCAAAATAGGTATTTTTAAAGAAATTTTCTTGGCCAAAAAATTATTCACAATTGGCCGTGAGCAAAAATCTAATAACATCATAGTTTTGTTATAATTTAGATAATATACGAATGAATGCAAAGCATAAAAAAAAGTAGTCAACGTTTGCCAACAATGGCCAAATTGAGAAGACAAGCTAATAAAAGGGGAGTTGCCACTTATGAACTTATCCACAGGATTATATATAATATATATATAAATATATATAAAAAGAAGAAGAGTTAAATGCTCTAGACACGCTTGCTAACTAGTGTTTTCCATTATACAACATTACAAATAATTTTCTGATAGGATTAAAAATGAAGCTTAGGGTTGATACAGATAACTTAAGAGATGCATTAAATAAAATTTTAACTGTTATTGATAAGAAGAATTCAAGACCGATATTAACATATACGTTACTAACTGTTAGCAATGATAAAATATATCTTTCAGCTACAGATCTTGAAGTATCAGCAAAGTATTCAATTAATGCATCAACTGAAGGAACAGCTTCATTTTGTATAAACGCTAAGAACCTATTTGATATATTAAAAGAACTTCCTAACACAGATATCAACATTGAGTTGGAAGATGGTGAAAATCTTCTAAAAATAAATTGTGAAGAAATTCATTATTCACTTTTAATTTACGAAGCAGATGAATTTCCTAAATTACATTTTGGAAGCGAAAATACTTTCACGCTAAATTCAGACGATCTATTAAACTTAATTACTAAAACTTCATATGCTATTTCAAACGATGAAACGAGACTTCACTTTAACGGAATTTATTTTCAAGAAGTAGAAGGGAAGTTAAGAGCTGTCTCAACTGATGGACATCGTCTGTCTTTAATTGAAAATGATATCTCAGAACAAAATAACGAAGCTCTTATCAATGGAATTATTATTCCTAAGAAGGGTGTAGCAGAACTAAGAAAAATCGCAGAAACTTATCCAGGTGCTAATCTGTTTATTTCTGTTGATGACTCATATTTATATGTGACAGCTAATGAACAATATCAACTTGGTATTCGTTTAATTGCTAGAGAGTATCCAAAGTATCAAGCAGTAATTCCTGCTAAAACAACTTATTCTCTAACAGCTGATAAAGAGATTATTCAAAACGCTATTAGACGTATTAAGATTATGTCTAATGAGAAGTCTAATGCAGTAAAGATTAAGCTTACTGAAAACCATATGACGATCTCTGCAAACCATCCGTCACTTGGTGATGCTAAAGAGACAATTCCAGTTGATTACGAAGGTAAAGAAATTGAAATAGGTTTTAATGCTCGTTTTCTATTGGATTCAATTGCTATTCTAAATACAGAGAATGTTACTTTTGAATTTAATAATGAATTTTCAGCGGTAATTGTAAGATCAAATGATATCCAAAATTATCTTGGAATCATTATGCCACTTAGAATCTAGTAAATTGAAACTTGTAAAACTTCAGGTAACAAATTTTCGAAACCTAGAGCCAGATATAATTTCTTTTAACGGAAATATAAATTGTATTCTAGGTGAGAACGGAAATGGAAAAACAAATATCTTAGAAGCTTTACATGTCTTAGTAACGAGAAAATCATTTCGTAAAAACACAACTTTTCCACAGTTATTAAGTATTGATGGGGATAACCCTGAGATATTATTTTCTTCATTGTTTGATCACGACGGAGACAATATTACTTTCAGTGGAAAGATGAATCCTCAAGGATCTACTTGGGCCCTAAACGGTAAGAATACGAAAAAGAAGCTCGATGCAAAACTAGTTTTTATCAATCCATTTGATTCATATTCTTTTTCAAATATCCCAAGCTTTAGAAGAAAGTGGTTTGATGACCATTTATCTATGCTAAGTCGCGATTATAAGAAAGTATTAAATCAGTACAATTCTGCCCTTAGGTTTAGAAATATTCTTCTCTCAAAGAAGCCTTCACAATTTCGTGAACAGTTAAATGTTATTGATCGCCAAATGGCCGACTATGCTTATGAGCTAGTGGCCATGAGAAATCAATTCGTCACTGAACTTATTCCATTTTGTGAAAATACATATCGCGATATCTTTTCGGAAGATCATTCACTTAAAATCGAAGTTGATTCTCGTTTTCATGGTTATTCACCAGAGATGATCTTTGATTATATGCAACAAAGACTAGAAAAGGACCTAGTTGTAGGGCATACGACCTATCAAGTTCATAAAGATGACTACGTGCTTCTATTTGATGGGATGAATGCATACGAATTTTGTTCTTTAGGCCAACAAAAAATGTCTTATTTGAGCCTCTTATTTGCCTATATAGAGCTATTTAGGTATAACTTTAACACCTATCCAATTGTACTTATCGACGACGTCTCAGGGGAACTAGACAAGGCGAGATGGGGTAGGCTGGTTAAATTTTTGGAACAACGAGAGTTCCAAGTTTTAATTACGACAGCTAATGAAAAATTTAAGGAAGAATTAGAAAGAATTAATGGCGCAAATAAGATCTATATTTCGAACGGTTCCGTTAACTAGTCTTCCAAAAAATAATATTTTTACAACAACACACTGACACAAGAAATTGGAAGAGAGGTTCCTTTTGGAAAATCAAGAAAATCAAGCAGGAAGTATTGGTAAGGTCGGACAAGAATATGGTGCAAGCCAGATTAGTGTTCTTGAAGGACTAGAGGCCGTAAGAAAAAGACCAGGGATGTATATTGGGGATACGGCCAATCGTGGTCTACATCACTGTGTATATGAAATTGTTGATAACGCAGTTGATGAAGCGCTTGCAGGTTATTGTAGCGAAATTAAAGTAATTATTCACGTTGATAACTCTGTAACAGTTATCGATGATGGTCGAGGGATCCCTGTAGATATTCACCCAAAAGAAGGTGTGTCAGCGGCAGAACTTGTATATACAAAGCTTCACGCAGGTGGAAAATTTAACGAAGATGGTGGTGCTTATAAAGTTTCAGGTGGTCTACACGGTGTAGGTGCCTCTGTTGTAAACGCCCTATCTAAGTGGGTTAAAGTTGAAATTAAAAAGCATGGGAAAATTCACCAAGTAGAATTCAACCATGGTGTAACTAAAGAGCCACTGAAAGTTGTTGGTGAATTAGAAGATAAAAATCAAACAGGTACTTCTGTTACTTTCAAACCAGATAATGAGATTTTTGAAGTACACGAATTCAATTACGATACACTAACAAATCGTTTTAGAGAGATGGCATTTCTTAACAGAGGTCTTAAGATCGTTGTTAAAGATGAGAGAACTGATAAAAATGAAACTTTCCATTATGAAGGTGGGCTTATTCAATTCGTTGAGTACTTAAACAGAGCAAAGACTGTTGTACACAAAGAGCCAATCTATATTGCAGAATCAAGAGAAGATTATGAAGTTGAAATTTCAATGCAATGGACTGATTCATACTCAGAAGTTCTTTCTGGTTATGCCAACGCCATTACAACTCCAGGTGGTGGAACTCATATCTCTGGATTTAAAACAGCACTAACTCGTGTTCTAAATGCTTATGCAAAAGATAATAACCTGCTTAAAGGAATTAAAACGAATTTAACAGGTGATGATATGAGAGAGGGGTTAACAGCAATTATCTCTGTTAAGCTTCCAGAACTTCAATTCGAAGGTCAGACAAAAGACAAATTAGGTAACTCTGAGGTTGAAGGTATCGTTAACTCTCTAGTTGGTGATGCACTTAAGAGGTACTTAGAAGAAAATCCATCGACAGCTAAAACGATTATTAGAAAATCTGTTGATGCAGCTGCGGCACGTGAAGCTGCTCGTCGCGCTCGTGAATTAACAAGAAGAAAATCTGTTCTTGATATGGGTGGCCTGCCAGGTAAGATGGCAGATTGCCAGGAAAAAGATCCGGCACTTTCTGAAATTTATATCGTAGAGGGTGACTCTGCCGGTGGTTCTGCAAAGCAGGGACGAGATAGAAAGTATCAGGCCGTTCTTCCACTAAAAGGGAAGATCCTTAACGTTGAAAAAGCTCGTTATGACAAAATGCTTGGTAACGCCGAAATTAAAATGATTGTTCAAGCAATGGGAACTGGGATTGGAAAAGGTAACTTTGATATCTCAAAACTTCGTTATCATAAACTAGTTATCATGACAGATGCCGACGTCGATGGTTCACACATTAGAACTCTGATCCTGACACTTCTTTATCGTCAATTCCCTGAACTGATTGAGCAAGGTTATGTTTATATCGCTCAACCACCATTATATAAGTACAAGAAAGGTAAGAAAGAAATTTATCTTAAAGATGAAAAAGCTCTTGAGACTTTCTTAGTTGCAAATGCAATCGAAGGTACTTCTATTAATTTCGATGGTGAAATGATTGATGAAGAAGTTGCTAAAGGCTTAATTAATAAATTTACTCAATATGATAAAACACTTAAGTCATATGATATTCACTTCGATACATTCTTATTAAGACATCTTATTGAAGAAATTGGAATCACAGCTGCTGATCTTAAAGATCGCTCAAAGCTTGAAGTAATTGTTAATAAACTTGATGAACACTTCAAAACACAAGAGTCTGAAACTTTAAGAAATTACACATTCTCAATTGAAGAAGATAAAGAACATGAGTCACACTTACTTCGTATCAATGTTAAGACAACAGCAAGAACGAAGAAGTTCAAACTAAGTTCTTACTTTCTAGAATCTTCTGAGTATGCAGATCTTATGAACCTATATGATGGAATCCAAAAATACAAAATTGGAAAATTTATCGTTAAGGGTGAAAAAGGTGATGCAAAAGAATTTGAATCACTAAGAGCATTTGCATCTTATATTATCGACGATGCTAAACAAGGCGCGTACATCCAACGTTATAAGGGTCTAGGAGAAATGAACCCTGAACAACTTTGGGAAACAACAATGAATCCAGAAAATCGAACTCTTCTCCAAGTTAAGATCGAAGATACAATTGAAGCGGATTCTGTATTCTCTGTTCTAATGGGTGATCAAGTAGAACCAAGAAGACAGTTTGTTGAAGAAAACGCACTTAATGTTAGAAATCTGGACGTATAGGACTAAGTTATGACTGATGAAACAAATATCACAAATGAAAATGATAACGGAGATGGTGGAAACCATAACCACGGAAATATTCAACAAATCGGTATTCGCGATGAGATGAAAAATTGTTACCTTGATTACGCAATGTCTGTAATCGTTGGTCGTGCACTTCCAGATGTACGTGACGGAATGAAGCCAGTTCACCGTCGTTGTCTGTATGCGATGCACTCGCTAGGTAACTACCACAATAAACCATTTCTTAAGTCTGCCCGTGTAGTTGGTGACGTTATTGGTAAGTATCACCCACACGGTGACTCTGCGGTTTATAATACAATCGTACGTATGGCCCAAGATTTCTCAATGAGATATCCAATGGTTCAAGGTCAGGGGAACTTCGGTTCTATTGACGGAGATAACGCTGCGGCCATGAGGTATACAGAGATCAGAATGCAGAAGCTTTCTGAAGAGATGCTAAAAGACTTAGATAAAGAAACAGTTGATTGGCAACCAAACTACGATGACTCTCTTAAAGAGCCAACAGTTCTTCCAACTAAGATTCCTAATCTTTTAGTTAACGGTTCTGCTGGTATTGCCGTAGGTATGGCAACAAATATTCCTCCACATAACTTAACTGAAGTTATGACGGCCTTAACTGAACTTGTTGATAATCGTGAAATGTCGATCGAAGATATTATGAAGATTATTCCAGGTCCAGATTTTCCAACTGCTGGGACAATTCACGGTACTGAAGGTATTCGCTCTGCTTACAAAACAGGTAAGGGTGTTGTTCAGATGCGTGCAAAAATGGATGTTGAAATCCATGGTAAGAAACAAGATCGTGAAAGAATTGTTATTACTGAACTTCCATACCAAGTTAACAAAGCTAAGCTAATTGAAAAAATTGCTGATCTTGTAAACTCTAAATCACTTGTAGGAATTTCTGATCTACGTGATGAGTCTTCTCGTGAGGGGATTCGTGTTGTTATTGACCTTAAAAAAGGTGAGATCGCAACAGTAGTAATGAATAAGCTTTATAAGCAAACAGCACTACAATCATCATTTGGTATTATCTTCTTATCAATTGTTAATTCTTCTCCAAAAGTTCTTAATATTAAAGAACAACTTGAGTGTTTCATTGATCACAGAAGAGAAATCATTATTCGTCGTACAGTATACGAACTTAAGAAGGCACGTGAACGTGCGCATATCTTAGAAGGCTTAAAAGTTGCTGTAGAAAATATCGATGAAGTTGTAGAGATGATTAAGAAGTCTGACGGGCCACAAGATGCTCGTGAGAAATTAATGTCTACATTTAAACTAAGTGAAATCCAAGCACAAGCTATTCTAGATATGAGACTTCAACGTCTAACTGGTCTAGAAAGAGATAAGATTATTGCTGATTACGAAGCTATAATGAAAGAGATCTCACGTTTAGAAGGAATCCTTGGTTCTGAAGATAAGATTAAAGCAATCATCAAAGAAGAATTTACTGAAGTAATTGAGAAATACGGTGACGAGAGAAGAACTGAAATCGTTGCTAAAGCTGATGAAATTCAAATTGAAGACCTAGTTGCAAGTGAAGAGATGATTGTAACAATCACTCACAAAGGTTACGTAAAGCGTATGCCACTTGATACTTACAAAGCGCAAAAGCGTGGTGGTAAAGGTGTTAAGGGTGCTGCTAACGAAGACGATTTCTTCACAAATATCTTTACGGCAAATACTCATGATAAGCTTCTATTCTTTACAAGTCGTGGGCAAGTATTCTCGAAGAAGGTTTACGAAATTCCTGAAGGAACGAGAACTTCTAAGGGTCGAAATATTGCAAACCTTATTCAAATTCCAAGTGGAGATCGCGTAACAGAAATTATCTGTGTACCTCACGATATGGATATGAATGAGAAGTATCTAATCTTTGCAACTAACAAAGGTCTAGTTAAGAAGACAGCTCTTGAAGAGTACTCAAATGTTAAACAGTCGGGTCTAATTGCAATTAAACTTCAAGACGGTGACCATATTGTAAACGTTAGAATTAACGATGGATCAAAAGATATCCTACTTTGTTCATCAGCTGGTAAGATCATCCGTTTCGATACTAACGATGCAAGACCTATGGGCCGTGTATCTCAAGGTGTTAAAGGTATCAATATTAATCCAGAAGAAGAAAAAATCATCGGTATGGAATTAATTGACGATAATATGGAAATCCTATCTGTAACTTCTCAAGGTTACGGTAAGAGAACTGAATCTTCTCAATACCGTAAGCAGACTCGTGGTGGGAAAGGTATCCTCGCAATGAGATTAACTGAGAAGAACGGTGAGATTGTTCAAATTAAACCAGTAACAGATAAAGATGATCTCATGATCATTACTGACCGCGGACAAGTAGTTCGTACGAAAGTAAGTGGCGTATCTCTTATGGGACGCGCGACTCAAGGTGTTCGTCTAATCAAGCCTAAAGAAGGTGAGAAGGTTGTTTCAATTGCAAAAATTATTGAAGCAGATGATGAAGATGGATCAACTTCTGAAGAGTAAATTCATAAGGGCCAGTTTTCTACTGGCCCTCGTTTTACTTACATCTTGTGATTTCACTCCAAGAATTCACAAAGATATCCTCATTGCGCAAAATCACATCTCAAATCAAGAGTATGCCCAAGCAGTGAAGCAGTACCATAAGATCTTAGAGATGGCGCCAAATGATGAAATCAAAATTAAGATTAATTACCAAATTGCGGAACTCTATGCTGTCTCTCTTGGCCATTATAAGCGTGGAATTCATTTCTATGAGAAAATTCCAAAGCTTACAACAGATCCAGTTTGGCTGGTAAAAACTCAAGAACGTATTGGTGAGATTGCTTTTCTTTATATCAATGACTACGCCAAGGCCGCAGAGGTTTATAATCAGCTTTCTGCCTTTAGGCCTAAGCTTTCTAATCACGACTTATACGAATTTCGTCTGGCCCGTTCATATATCAAGTTAAAGCAATATGATAAGGCCAATGAACACTTAGTTTCCATGCACAATAACGGAAACCACAAGTACTTCGTTGATAGTTTCTTTCAATCGGGAATTATGTATTTTGAGTCGCAAGACTGGAATCGCGCCGTTCAGTACTTTCGCGAGTACATCAAGCGTGAAGATCGCCGCGACCTCAAAGTGCGCGCAATTTTTCTCATGGCCAACTGCTATGAAACACTTGAACGTCTTCAAACTGCTTACGACCTCTACTATTCAATCCTAGGGGAATACCCAAATAACAAAGTTATCCAAGATCGCCTTAACTCTGTCTACGAACGCCGTGTAGCGAGGAAGAGATAATGGCTTTATACGACCCGAAATGGATTAAGCCCATGGCGCTTGCCATGTCTCTACCCTCAACGGCTTTAATCGTTGCTTGGGGATTATGGGAACTTGTTGAGAAGGGTATCATCACTCAAGGCTGGGCCGTAGGGATTTTTCTTGCGGTAATTGGAAATATTTTAATTTCGATGGTTATCTATGCGCTTCGTAAGAAGTAGGTAGGTACGTCGATACTTTTGGAAAAACCAATAACTTAGCTTTCAAAATAAGAAACAATCCCTCTAATATGACTCAAATTCTCATTTTATCCATGAACCATTAATCATTTAAGGTAAAAAGCATGTGTTTTAAGTGAAATATAATCTAAATTTGAGCACAAATATTTATAACTAATGGAAATTGTCAAAAGTATCGACGTACCGTTCTTAAAACGAAATATTTTAAATTACATTAAGCTATTAATTTAAAGATTTCTGGTAATGTTGCATAAAGCTCTCATGCCTAGACAAAAAAGAATTTTCCAAAATAACTTTCCATATCATGTGACAAGAAGAACGAATAATCGCGATTGGTTTTCAATACCGATTAATGAAGTTTGGGACTTAGTAAAAGAGTCACTAAAGTATGCACAAGATAATGCACCTACAAAAATACACGCCTTTGTTTTAATGTCTAATCACTATCATTTGTTAGTTTCTACTCCCAAATGTAATCTTCATCATTTTATGATGTATTTCAATCGAAGATTTTCTCGTGAACTTAATAGACGGGCCAAGCGTGAGAATCATTGCTTTGCCAATGAGTACAAAGCTACGATCGTTAATGACCAAAGATATTTAGAGACAGTCTATCGCTATATTTATCAAAACCCTATACGTGCAGGGCTTACAGAAGATATTCATAGTTATCCTTATAGCTCTTTGCACTTTAGTTCATATGAAGCTAAGCAGTTTAACTTTGAACCACATTTTCACTTTGCAAAAGAAAAAGCTTTTGGAGAAAAACGCTACTGTGCTGAAATGGAAAACATTATAAAGAGTGGTCTTAGGAGAGGCGAGTTTAAATTATCTGAAAAAAATAAGAGGTTAGTACATCGATACCTATAAAAATATCGACGTACCTTTTGCCTTTTAAGCTTCTCTTTTTACGTAAAGCATTCCGTAGAGTACAAAAATAATTGAAACGACTGAGCTCATATAGAACGGCGTATCTGTCATACAGATTGCTAGGAACGTTACTAATCCTGGTAAAGAAAATAAATAAATGTCTCTATAACCAACTAGGTATGTGAAAAGCCACGAACCAAAAAATAATAAGAATGCAACTCCACCGAATGTTCCAGCTAGTGCAAATGCATCTAGGTATTGATTGTGTGAGTGGAAATGACACCATCTAGGTTTTAAATCAAGTTCATCTTGAACAATTTTACAAGGTTCTTGATAATTTTGAAAACCGTAGCCTAGTACAGGTTTTCTTGTATACATAATGGCAGCAGTTTTAAACATAACAATTCGTGCATTATCACTTGTTGAGTTTGGTTTAAAGCGATAGAAAGAAAGACCAGAATTACCAAAGATTATATATAGAACTGCAGAAGCTAGTAATAAGCCTGTAAGAAAAAATGAAATGAAAGTTTTTCTGTTTGTGTAATAAAATATGAATGGAAGTCCTGCAATAAAAGCAAGAATAGCACCACGAGTGTATGTAAAGTAAAGACCGATAAGATTTAAGATTAAAGTGATAATTACTAATTTAATATCCACATATTTTTTAAATTTTTTGTAATGAACTAAAAGAGCTGCTGACATTACGCATATGATTGCATTCGTATACGAGTAATACATGATCCCAAGAAATGCCCCCCTATTTCTTGGAGTACTAACTAATTTAAATTTTAAAATATGATAATCAAAGTTAACCGCTATAAATCCGACAACAGAACTGATTGCACTAAGAGTTAATACCCAAAATACAATTCTTCTAATCCACTGATCAGATATTTTTGGGCCATATTGATAAAATGCAGCTGTGAATAATATAGGAGGGATGTAATATTTAATTTTATTAAGTTCACCTTCACCAGTTACTACTATTGATAAAACAAAAGTAAGGACTAAACTAATAAGAAAGATATGCTTCTTCTCTTTAAAAACAGCAATGAATGATTCTTTTGAAGTGTAAAATGCTAATACAAGAATCAAAAGCATTCCGATAGAAACAAAAGCTTTGTGAAAAACTGTCATTACTAAGTAAAAGAAAATGGCCCAAGCAAACAAATTGAGCTTTCTTGATTCTGTCATAGATATTCCTGTCAAAAGTATTTGAAATCAATGCAAATTATAGTAACAATGCAGCCATGTTTAAAGAACTTCTTAACAAAATCGATTTTATCCGCTTCTTTATGTTGTCACTACCGATGGCCCTTGCGTGCTTATATTTATTGACTCCAGGCAAGGAGTGGTTAGCGTTCGCAGTTTGCTATTTTGCCACTGTAATATATTTATTGATGTTTTGGATGGCCGTGGATGAGCTGATAAGGCCACATCGCGTTGATGGCTACAAAGCCAATGGTAAGTATCTATCGTTTTTGTTTATAGGGAAGCTTGTTATTTTAATCGGTGCCCTATTATTTGGTGTACAAATACTTCAAAGTAAGATAATTATACCGGTAATAAATTATTTCTTAAATATATTTGTGCTGGGTGTCAGCATCAAAAAGGACTAATAATGAAAAAAATAGCCCTTCTTTTAACTACAATATTTGCAACAAATGCACATGCAGCAGGTGGTTTCCTTTGGTTAGGTGAACTTTCACATGCTCTTCACTTAGGTTATGTAGATCACATCTTCACTAAGTCATTCGTTGCAATCATCATTTTACTTGTAGCGCTTCTTTATAGAATGCGTGTTTCTAAAATGACTCTAGATGAGACAGTAGTTCCAGATAGAGGAATTTCTTTAAGAAACATCGTTGAGATGTATGGATCATTTATCTACACTCAATGTCGTGCAGTTCTTGGTGAAGATGATGCACCAAAATACTTCAAGTTCATTTCGTTCCTATTTATTACAATTTTCTTAGCGAACGTTATCGGTCTTGTTCCAGGTTTCTTACCACCAACTGAATACATCAATACAACTCTTGCTCTTGGTGTACTTTCATTTGTTTATTACAACATTAAAGGTTGTAAAGAACTTGGTACAATGAATTACCTTGCACACTTTGCAGGGCCACTTTGGTACATGGCAATCTTAATTTTCCCAATTGAGATTCTTTCAAACTTTATTCGTCCACTATCTCTAGCATTACGTCTTAGAGGTAACATGATGGGTGACCACCACGTACTTACAACATTCCTTAACCTTGAAATTCTTGGTGTAAATGTTGGTATGTTTGGTGCTGCAATTCCATTCTACTTACTTGGACTTCTAGTTTGTTTTATCCAAGCTTACGTATTTACAATGTTATCAATGGTTTATATTAGTCTTGCAACTGCTCACCACGATCATGATGAGCACCACGCACACTAATTAAAACTTAAACTTAATAATTTAACTGTTACTTGATCAAAGTAACTAACGTTTTAGGAGACTATTATGGAAAACACTCAAGCAATTAAGTACATCGCGTATTTCTTAGCAATGGCTATCGCTGCATACGGTGGTACTGCTGCACAATCAAGAGCTGCATCTGTTGCTCTAGAAGGTATCGCAAGAAACCCATCTGCTGCTGACAAGATTCAAACTCCAATGATCCTTGGTCTAGCACTTATGGAATCACTTGTAATTTTCGTACTTATCTCAGTATTCCTTGCTGGTTAATTCGAAAATCTAAAATTGATTTTTAAAGGAAGGCAGTCGTAAGACTGCCTTTTTTTTTGTCTAAATTTCAGTCTAATTATTTAAATAGTTACATTAAGATACTTTCTTCCCATTCGGTTAAAAGCGATGAGATTAAAAAAAGTAAAAAGTACGATGAACATGGTTGGTATTACAATTTTTCCTGTAACCCTGTGAAGTGTTATGGCAACGATGATACAGACACAGTTTATAGTGAATAATACTAGCGAAGATTGTATATGTGTAAGTCCACGTTTCAAAAGTATGTGATGTAAGTGATTTTGATCAGGTGTAAAAGGACTGTGTCCACTTAGTATCCTTAGAAACATTACTCTTAGGGTATCGAGTAGAGGAACAAAGACAACTGCCACAGCTATTGAAGGTGCTGATCTGAATTGAAAAACTAAATCTGCAGATTTGTGATTTAAATTTATAAACCTTATAAGAAGATATGAAATAGTCAGGCCTATTAGGAGTGAGCCTGTGTCTCCCATAAATATTTTTGCAGGAGTTTTGTTAAATTTAAGGAAAGCCAGTAACGATCCTATAAGTGAGAGAGTGACGCCAAGTTCAACTTGAAAACCATTAATACCAAACCATGTTGCTAAGAATAAACATGCTGATATGGAAATAAGGCCTGCTAACCAATTAATTCCATCAATTAGATTAAAAGCATTTATAAGGCCAACAAATGTTAAAGTCGTAATTATATTAGAGTTAACTTCATTTAGTTCACCCATACCAAGAACATTGTAGAAATTATCTATTTTTACACCTGAATAAAAAAAGATAATTTGTGCGCATATAATTTGTACTAGTAGCTTCTTTTTAGCCGAAAGTACAAAGATGTCATCTTTAAGTCCAAGAAAGAAAATAATAAATTGAGTGGCCAGTAAATATTGAATTGTTCCAAATTCAGCATTTGGTGTTAGTAATAGAGATGAAAAACATATTCCCATAAAAAGAGCAATTCCGCCTAGTGATGGTATTGGTGTTTCATGACATGTTCTATGATTTTTTTCTGCATACAGTCTCGTAAATTCTGCAAATTTAATAAGAATTGGAATTGTTGCATATGTAATGATAAATGCAGAAAATAGATAGAGGAGTACTTTAAAAATCATAATATTATTTACTTTTACATTCTTAATAGAATATTTAAATCTCTTAATTTAGTTATTATTATTAAACATTTTTCTGCTATAATCTACATGATATATCTAATATTCTTACTTATTAAAATTATGGCACATTAATATGAACGACTTAGTCTCAGTTATAATTCCTGTATACAATGCTTCGCAGTACATTGTTGAAACTTTAGAATCCGTTGTAAACCAAACACATAAAAATTTGGAAATTATCGTAGTTGATGATTGTTCTAAGGATAATACTTATGAAGTTGTTCAAAATTATCTTTCTAATTGCAATGTAAAGTTCATATTAAAAAAGTGTGAACAAAATTATGGTGGACCTGCAGGTCCTAGAAATATAGGTGTGAATTGTAGTTCTGGTGATTATATTGCTTTCCTAGATGCAGATGATATATGGCATCCTAAAAAAATAGAAATTCAACTTCAAATCCTTGAAAGCTCTAATGCTGTTTTAGTTTCTTCTTTGAAATATGACTTTCTTGATGGTGAAAGTTATAACTTTAAGGATAATTTAAATGAAATTAAAACAAGGGATGTTTCCTATAATAGTACTTTAATTAAAAATACGATTTATCTTTCGTCTGTATTAATTAATAAAGATAAGTTGATCTATAAATTTAATGAAGCTAAAGAATATAGTGGAGTAGAAGACTACTATCTATGGCTATCTTTACTAAAAGATGGATCAAAAGCTATATTAATTAAAGAAAATCTAATTGCTTATCGAATCCTTCTAAGTAGTCTTTCGCGCAATAAGATAAAACACTCACTTAAAGTTTTACGAGTTTTAAGATCTTATAAGGCTTTTACATTTCCATTTTATTTTATGACTTACTTTCTAATTAGCTATTTTAGAATTTTAAAAAAATCACTCGCGAAATAATTGATAGATAAATTCATCATAAATTTTCTTTTCTTTTAGAGCATTTACAAATCGTGGTGCAATAACATCATCGTACTTTTTGCCGAATGTTGAATTGCTAAACTGAAGCTGAAAGATACATCTTGAATCTTTTAATATTGGATCACCTTTGTGAATACATCTTGTATCAACTGCAATGATTGATCCCGGTGAACCAGTTATTTTTATTTCTTTGTCTGCGCCATATGCTTGAGCAACTTCTTGATCAGTGAAGCGCCCCTTTTTTCTAAGTTTAATTGGAAGCTTGTTATGTGAGCCCTTGTATAGACAATGTGGTCCATTTTCTTTTTCTACATTAGTTAGATAAAGAAAGAATTTAATGAATTTTATCTTATCCATATCAAAGTGGTACATTTGAGCATTAATATTTTTAAGATTATTATTATCTGTAGGATATGACCACCAAAGCGTAATTAAATCTAGTATTGGTTTTGTTTGTAAGTAACTCTGTGCTAATTTTACGAGTGTTTGTGATGATGAAAGATTAGCTAACTTTTTAATGCTAAGGATTCGATTAGTGGCCAAGTCATAGCGATTTGATTCTGGAGAATTATGAAAATCTTTATAATATGCTAGTTTTGTATTATTGTTAACATTTCTAATATTATATTCTTGTTTAGCAATTTCTTGGTTAATTTCTGTAATTAACTTTTCTGGAATTTTATAATTAAAGATATAGTAGCCATTTTTATTCATCGATTTTAAAAAGCTTGATTTTTCATCTTGTATTTTAAAAAAAGGATCATCTTGTAAAATGTTTAACTTTTTTTTCTTTCTAAATATCTTAATAAGAAGACTTAAAAGATCATTCCAAAGCCCACCTGTTAATATAAATAAAGCTCTATGTAGCAAATATAAAAATCGAGACATCTACATATCCTTTCTATTTCCAATAATCTTATTATTACCAACTACAATGCTGTAGCTTGGGATATCTTTTGTGATTACAGAGTTGGCACCAATTATTACACCTGTTTCTATAGTAACGCCTTGAGAAATGTAAGTACCAGTACCTATCCAAACATCATCACCTATTTTTATTTTTTTATTATACTTGTCTTTTATATGACTATACTTTGCATCTTGATGCTTAATTGGCATCATCGGTTCTTCTTTGAAAATATGTGTTCCAGAGGAAGCAAAAACATTTGGTGCAAATAACACATTTGATCCTATCTCTATGTCGCCAATTAAATGTGTACCATCTTGAATACTAGAATTATCACCAAGGCTTATTTTTTGACTTCCAGTAGTCGTAAGACTTACCCTTTTTCCTACCCAGCACCCTTTTCCGAAAGAAACACTTATATGATTCTTTTGCTTATTAAAAATTCTGATTTCTGTATCTTTACCTATTCCCATCCAGAATGGGATTCTAACATTTTTGTATCCGTTACACTTCATTTTTAGTCTATGTGGACTTCTTACCCAAAAAAGTATTTGGTTTAAATTGTATGTTATTACATTAAAAATTTTTTGTGATATTTTATTCATAAATGAATTCTCTCAATACAAAAATTTACTCTAACATTATATGGCAATTCTTTCCAAGTGTCTTGAGAATAGGTATTTCTTTTGTAGGTACTATGTATGTTGCTAATCAAATGACTAAGACAGACTTTGGTACATTTCAATATTTAACATCATATTTTTACATATTTCTTATGTTTGAACACCTTACACATAGCAATATTCTTAAGGAGTATTTCTTAGAAAGTGGTACCGATGATACAAGTAGGCTCTTCTCTTCAATATTTATTAGTATGATATTTTGTTTTTTGGCTTTGATGATAAGTATGTTCTGGTTTCGAGAGAGCCAAGAATGGTATTTGTGGTCTTTTTTTATGATAGCATTATTTTTTAGATCGTTTAGTCCAATTTCTTATTATTTTGACAGTCTCTTACTATCTAAATATGGTTCAACATCTCAATTAATAGGGAGTTTGTCGTTTAATTTAATAAGATTATTAAATCCTATAAGTTTAACATTTCAATGTGCGGTTTTCTCTCTACAATTTGTTATTGTTTCAATCATTAATATATTTACATTTAAAGCAAAGATTAATAATTTCAAACATATAAAACTTCCTAGTTTTAGTATTGTAAAAAATATTTTTGTTAAATCCTTTCCCCTTTTCATTTCTGTTTTATTAGTGCAATTGACGCAGCGAGTGGACGTGTTTATATTAAAGAGCTATTTATCGTTTGAAGATGTTGCTGACTATAGTGTTGCTGTTAAATTTGCTGAACCTTGGATGTTCTTAGCTTCATCTGTAGTAGTCTCTGTTTTTCCAAAGCTTATTAGTATCAATAAGAACGATATGCAACTTGTTAACATTTCATATAACTTTGTTAACAAGGTCTTGATGATTATGGGCGCATTAATTGCAACTGTAACATTATTACTTTCAGCACCAGTATTAGAATTTGTTTTTGATCAGAAGTATAACGAAAGTATTAAGCTTTTAAACCTTTATATTCTCTCAACTCCTTTTTTGTTTCTTAATTTGGTGCAGCAAATCTGGGAGCAGAAGAATGAATATTTATATTTCTCTGTATTGAGGTTATGTATTGGTTTATTCTCAAACATCTTGTTAAATATATTTCTTATTCCTAAATATGGTACCGAAGGTGCAGTGTATGCAACTTTAATCTCCTATTCCTTCTTTAGTGTTTTTTCTAATTTATTAACAAAAAAGAGTCGAAAATACTTATTAATACAATTGTCTTTCTTAAGACTAGATAAGTATAAAATATTTTTTAAATAGCTAGACCATTACTTTTTATTTTTGTTTAAAAATTAGGATATAGTTATATAATATTTTTTATAGAATATCTGTTTATTCAAAAGTTATTAATTATGATAGATATCTATATTATTCAAAAGATGGTTGGGGTACTTATCCTGAAATCAATAACATATCTTGTTAATTGAGTGATAATGCGGTACTTTCTACGCATTACGAGAAGTTTATTTAGAATAAAAGTGAGTTATCTATGAATTATAAGTCAATATTAGTAACAGGTGGTACAGGATCTTTTGGTAAGAGATTCATTTCTAGAATTCTTGAGGATTATCCAGGAGTAGAAAGAATTGTTATATTTTCTCGTGATGAATTAAAGCAATTTGAAATGGCCAACATTCCAGAGTTTAAAAAGCATACAAAGAAACTAAGATTCTTCATTGGAAACGTAAGAGATGGAGAAAGACTAAGAAGAGCTTGTGAAGGAATTGATGTTATCGTTCATGCTGCTGCACTAAAACAAGTACCAGCTGCAGAATATAATCCTATGGAATGTATTAAGACTAATATTCTAGGTGCTGAAAATGTTGTTAATGCGGCATTAGATTGTGGTGTTAAAAAAGTTGTAGCTTTATCGACAGATAAGGCAGCCGCACCAATTAACTTATATGGTGCAACTAAGTTATGTTCAGATAAACTAATTGTAGCAGCTAATAATATGCGAGGTAATAGAGAGGTAGACTTCTCAGTAGTTCGTTACGGAAACGTAATGGGGTCACGTGGTTCTGTTATCCCATTTTTTATGAAAAAGGCTTCGGAAGGTGTTCTACCAATTACTGATTCTGATATGACGAGGTTTAATATTACATTAGATCAAGGTGTTGACATGGTTCTTTATGCTATGGAGCACGCATGGGGTGGAGAAATTTTTGTTCCTAAAATCCCTTCTTATAAAATTCTTGATGTTGCGAATTCAATTGGACCAAATGCAGAAAAGCCAGTTATTGGAATTAGACCTGGAGAGAAACTTCACGAAGAAATGATTACAGAAACTGATTCATTCTCAACAATCGACTGCGGAAAATATTATGTAATTTTACCATCTGTTCTTCCATGGGATGTTAATGAGTATATGAAACACTTTAATGCTAAATATGTGGAAAAAGGATTCAAGTATAACTCAGGTACAAATACTGAATGGGTTACTGTTGAAGAATTAAGAGAACTTATTAAGGAACATGTTGATCCAAACTTTAAGGTAGTTGAATGATACCATATGGTAAACAAGATATTAGTTCTGCTGATATTGAAGCGGTAGTAGAAGTATTAAAATCACCATTCCTTACACAAGGAAAGTGTGTACCAGAATTTGAAGAAGGCCTCATTAAATATACTGGTGCTAAATATTGTTCAGTCATGAACTCTGCAACTAGTGCACTACACTTGGCATATTTGGCATTAGGTGTTGGACAAGATGATATCGTTTGGACTACTCCTGTTACATTTGTTGCTACATCAAATGCTGCATTAATGTGTGGTGCAAAAGTTGATTTTGTCGATATTGAAACAGATACATTGAATATAAGTGTTAAGGCCCTTGAGGAAAAATTAAATAAGGCGCAATTAGCTGATAAGCTCCCTAAAGTTGTTACACCTGTTCATATGTGTGGACAGAGTTGTGATATGAGAGAAATATTTGAGCTCTCTAAAAAGTTTGGTTTTAAAATAATTGAAGATGCTTCACACGCAGTTGGTGGTGAGTACCTAGATACGAAAGTAGGTTCATGTAAGTATAGTGATATTAGTATCTTTAGCTTTCATCCTGTAAAAATTATTACGACAGCTGAAGGAGGGGCACTTCTTACTAATAATTCTGAAATAGATAAAAAGGTAAAGCTTCTAAGAACTCATGGTGTTACTAAAGATAACCTCCAAAGGTCGAATGAAGGATCTTGGTATTACGAACAACATGAACTTGGTTATAATTATCGAATGACAGAACTTCAAGCCGCGCTTGGAATATCACAACTGTCTCGTTTAGATACTTTTATTGAAAGAAGAAACGAAATAGCTGATATTTATATTTCTTTTTTAAGCAAAGAAAAAATTGATTTTATAAAAGTAAAAAATGACCGTAAGAGCTCTTATCACTTATTCGTAATTAAAGTTGAAGCAAATAAACGAAAAGAGATATTTGAAAAACTACATTCGTTAAATATTGGTGCCCAAATACATTACTACCCAGTTCATAAACAACCTTATTATCAGGAAATAGCTGAGTATTCTAACTTAGGAATATCTGAGTCGACATATAAACAAATTATTTCTATTCCTATGTATTCACTACTTAAGCAAGAAGAAATTGATTATATATGCGATACTCTAAAAAATGTAATTAAGGAGTAGTTATGTCTGCAATCGCTATTATTACTGCAAGAGGAGGGAGTAAAAGGATTCCTGGAAAGAATATAAAAGACTTTTGTGGGAAGCCTATTATTGCTTACTCAATCGAGGCAGCGCTAAATTCTGGTATTTTTTCTCGTGTGATTGTATCAACTGATGATGAAGAAATTAAAAGAGTGAGTGAAGAATATGGAGCAGAGGTTCCATTTATGAGAAGCGATAAGAACTCAGATGACTTCGCTACAACTGCAGATGTTCTTAAAGAAGTAATATTAAACTTAAAAGAATTAGGTGAGAGTTACGATCATTACTGTTGTTTCTATCCTACTGCGCCATTTGTTACAGGTGATCATCTTTTAAAAGCTTTCAAAGAGTTTACTAAAGATAAATTTGATAGTCTGATCCCTGTTACAAAGTTTTCATTCCCTCCGCAAAGAGCATTTTTTTTAAAAGAAAAAAAAATATTAATTGATGATAATGAAAGTTTTCAAAAGAGATCTCAAGATCTAACTCCTTTATATCATGACTGTGGTCAATACTATTTCTTTAAAGAGAATGTAATTTTAGACAATATGGGTCTCGTAAGTAAAAATACCACTTATGTATTAAGGGACAATTTATTTGTTCAAGATATTGACGAACTATCAGACTGGGATCTTGCAGAAATTAAATTTAAATATTTAAGAGAAAAGGAATTAGTATGAAAGATAAAATAGAAACAATCATTCTAGAAGCATTAAATGAAGTTTTAGAAGATAATGGTATTGATCATAAACTTAATAGTGAAGATATACTTTTTGGAGACAAAGGTATTCTGGATTCTATGGACCTTGTTAATGCCTTAGTTGAGATTGAATCAAGAATTGCAGATGAATTTGATAAAGATATATCGATTGTAAATGAGAAGGCTTTTTCAATGAAGAATAGCCCTTTTTCTAATGTGAATCGTTTGACTGAATTTGTTAGTGAGCTTGTATAATGATTATTTTAGTAACTGGTACAAGTAGGGGGATAGGTCGTGCTACTGCAGAGTATTATCTCTCTAAAGGTTTCATAGTTATTGGTTGTAGCAGATCTTTTGATAATATAATCGAAGATAAAAACTATAGACATTACATTTGTGACGTTACAAATGAAGATAATATTAAAACAATGATCAGGAGTATAAAAAAAGAATACTCTTATTTAGATGTTTTGATTAATAATGCGGGAATGGCATCTATGAACCATTTCTTGTTAACACCAAAATCGACATACGATAAACTATTTTCCGTAAACACTTTAGGAACATTTTTGATGTGCAGAGAGTGCTCAAAAATTATGAGAAAATCGCAAAATCCTTCTATAGTGAATTTTACAACTGTAGCTGTACCCCTTAATTTAGAAGGTGAGGCTCTTTATGTTGCTTCAAAATCAGCAGTAGAGTCTTTAACAAGAGTTATATCTAAAGAACTGTCATCGATGAAAATTAGAGTTAATGCAATTGGACCTACTCCAGTTGATACATCATTGATTGCAGGTGTTCCAGAAGAAAAGATTGAACTTTTATTAAAATCTCAAACGATTAAAAGAAAAGGCAAATTTGATGATGTTTTAAATGTTCTAGATTTCTTTGTTAGTGAGAGAAGTACATTTATAAACGGACAAATTTTATACTTAGGTGGAGTTAATTAGTGTTTTCTAGTCATATTGAGAAAATATTTGAGCTTAATAAAAATAAAGTTGCTCTTGTAAAAGATACAGAGATCACTTATCGAGAAGTACTTGATTCTTATAAAAAGTGGAAAAATATTTTAGAAGAAAAGAAAATTCCTAATGGAAGCGTTTTTTCTGTAAGAGGAGATTATTCAATCGACTCTATTGGTCTTATGCTTGCTTTGATTAAAATAAATTGTATATATGTACCTTTAGCTAACACTGTAAAAGACGTAAGAGATAAGCTAAGGATTGCTGAAGTTGAATTTTTTTACGATTTTGAAACTAATAAATTTGAAGACTTAAATACACAAACGAGTCATGAAATTTTAGTTGGTTTAAAGAGAAGTATGAATCCAGGATTGATACTTTTTTCTTCTGGGACTACAGGTGAGCCAAAGGCATCTGTTCACAACTTTTCACCTATGCTTAATAAGTATTTAGATGGTGGTAAGGCAATCAATTCGATAGCCTTTTTATTATTTGATCATATTGGTGGAGTAAATACTTTACTTTATACATTAGCTAATGGTGGAACCTTAGTATTACCTCAGAATAGAAACCCAAGTTATATTTCTAAGTTAATTCAAGATTATAAAATTGAAGTACTTCCTACCTCACCAACTTTTATCAATATGCTTCTTGTTTCAAAAGCATTTTCACAGTACGACCTTTCATCATTAAAAGTTGTTACTTATGGTACTGAACCAATGCCACAGTCAACATTGAACTCATTTGTTAATGTTTTTCCAAATGTTAAGATGAAACAAACTTATGGCTTATCTGAAGTTGGTATATTAAGAACAAGATCAAAGTCTAATAATTCTCTATGGATTGAAATTTTAGAAGATAGTCATCATAGTTTTAAAGTTGTTGATGATATTATCTTTATTAAGTCTTCAATGGCCATGCTTGGTTATTTGAATGCCCCTTCTCCATTTGATGAAAATGGTTGGTTTAATACTCAAGATAAAGTACTTAAGGATGGTAACTTTTATAAAATCCTGGGTCGTATTTCAGAAATTATTAACGTTGGTGGAGAGAAAGTATATCCATCAGAAGTCGAAAGTGTGATCCTTTCACTAGATGAAGTGAGAGATGCTATTGTATTTTCTAAAGAGAATAGTCTTGTCGGAAATGTTGTTGCATGCAAGGTTCAAATTGATGATATTAACAGTCAGAAAGAAATAAAATCAAAGATTAAAATTCTATGTAAAGAAAAGTTGGAAAAGTTTAAAAGACCAGTTTATATTGAGTTTACTGATTCTGGTTTTTCAGGTGATAGGTTTAAGCGTAAACGTTAGTTGAATACTTCCATATAATTATCTGGATTGATTTCTTTTATTATCGATTTTTGCCTTTCTCTTGTTTTATGTATACTTAGTTTATCTCTTAAAGCAGTTGATATTGTTTTTTTTAGTTTGCTAGTGCATAAATCATTTATATGTCCAAGATTAAATGCGAGTTTTTGATTTATTAGTTCTTTAAAATTTTTTTCTTGGTTGTCCGCAGTCTGGATTACAAAGAATGGTTTTAACATGGATAACAGTTCAAAAGATGTAACACTGGGCGCGCTGATAACGAAGTCTTTATTTTTAAAAATATTATATATCTCAACTTCATTCAAGTTCCAGTAAAGTTCAACATTCATTTCTTTAAGTTGTCTATACTCGGGATGTAATGGATTTATAATAACGGAAATCTTTATATTTAACTCATGGAGTACTTTCACTATTTTTACTATTCCATTATATTTAATCCCTCCGCCAAGAGTGATTAATGCATTTTTAAAATTTAAACTATAATTATTTGATTTTTTTTTAATATTATTTAAAAATATAGGTCTAAGAAGGGCGTACTTAATCCCCTTGTACTGTTCTTTAATTTTATAAATTTCATTAGGACCATTTAAGTTATAGTTTATAATAGCGTCACAATTAATGTCTCGATCATTTAAATCATCTATCATTATTAGTTTTTCGCAGTTTTCTTTTAATTTTTTTTGAAATTCTAAAGTGAAGTCATAACCATCAAGAACATAAATAGATTGAGGATCTATTATAAAGTCAGGACTTTGGAATGAAGTGAATGAGTCTATATTGCAATATTTAAGTTCATTAAAACTATTGATAGAAAAATCAATGTCATTTACTATAAAGGAGATATTAAAATGATCCTTCATCATATGATATAAGCTGACGCATCTAGATATATGGCCTAAGCCTCTATTTTTATCACTTACTGTTACAATTATTATTTTTTTCATTAGGTTTAGTATACATGAGCAAATAGGGATAATGAAAATGTTTAATTTTAAAGAAATTTCTGAAAACGATCTTGAATTAGTTCTTAAATGGAGAACATCTGAACATGTAACTAAGTTTATGAATACAGATATTCAAAATTCAATTGAAAATCAAAAGAAGTGGTTTAAAGCCTATTTAAAAAATGATGAATATAAGTTTTGGATTATTAATTATGACAATAAAAGAATAGGGAGTATATATCTTGATGAAAAGGACATGTCTTGGGGTTTTTATATAGGAGAAAAAAAATATACCTTATTAGGCCCAATGGTGCTTCCATATTTTTATAATTATATATTTTTAGATAGATACAAAGATTTAGAGTATATAGATGCAGAAGTTTTCAAAAACAATAAAGCGGTAATTAAAATACATAACAAACATGGTTATGAAAAACTTAATAATGAATATAAGGTTATTAAAAGTGATAAAGAAATTGTTTTGTGTAAATATAGGTTGTTTAAGTCGAGTTGGTTGGCTCTAGAGAAAAAGTATAAAAGATTTAGAGCCGATTTTCCTTAAGAAATCGACTCCCATTTTACAGCTTCTCCGAATGAAACATCTTTGCTAACTCTTTTTCCAATTAACTCATGGAAATATTTTGGAGGAAGACCATTTCCTGGTCTAACTCGTCTAATATCTTCTTCTTTTATCAAGTCTCCTGCTTTTAGATCGTTTACAAAATAAATTGATCTTCTGTGCTTTTTGCTTGCTGATTCTTTTTCTCTGTTTGAAAAATCATCTTTCCCAAGAGACTCCCATGCTACTTTTGTTTCTTTGCATAGAGATCTTAGTTCACTTGGTTCTAAAGAGAAATCTGAATCAGGACCCTTGTCACTTCTATCTTTTATAAAGTGTTTCTCAATAACTGTTGCTCCTAGTGTAACGCTTGCGATAGCTGCTGTATTACTTAAGGAGTGATCAGATAAACCGATATCTACATTTAACATTTCTTTAATAGTATTCATCATTCTGAGATTAAAGTTTTCAGCTTTTGTGGGATAGCTACTTACACAATGTAAAAAAACAACATTATTGTGATACTTTGTTATTGTAGCATGAGCCTCCTTGATTTCTTCAAGCGTGGACATTCCAGTAGAAATAATTATAGGTTTCATTTTTTGAGCAATATAATCAATAAGAACTAAATCAGTCATTTCAAATGAAGCAACTTTATAAGCGGGCACATTAAGCTCTTCTAGAAAGTCAACAGCACTTTCATCGAATGGAGTACTGAAAATTGTAATATCAAGCTTTTGAGCATAGTTAAATAACTCTTTGTGCCATTCCCATGGAGTATATGCTTCTTTGTAAAGATTGTAGAGAGTATAGCCGTCCCATAAGCCGCCAGTTATTTTGAACTCATCTGTATCTATATCTAATGTCATTGTATCAGCGGTATATGTTTGAATTTTTACCGCATCTGCACCAGACTCTTTTGCAAGTTTGATGAGTTCTTTTGCTTTATCAATGTCTCCATTATGATTTGCAGACACTTCTGCGATAATATATGGATTATTATTTGGACCGATTTCTCTATTGTTGATTTTCATACTATTAACCTCTGTGTATGATGATTATATATTAAATATTTTGAAAAATATAGATGACGAGCTGTTTCATAGGGAGAAAAATTGGATAAATTTATTATAGCAACTTGGGGGGAGTGGAATGTTGAAAACTTTGAAAAATACTTCTCAAATGACGATAGATATATCTTAATTAAAGAAAAACATGAATTAACTCAAGAACTCTTAGAATCTATAAATCCTAAGTACGTTTTCTTTCCTCATTGGTCGCATATCATTCCTAAGTCAATTTATGATAATTATAATTGTATTGTTTTTCATATGACAGACTTACCTTACGGTAGGGGAGGGAGCCCATTACAAAACTTAATTGTAAATGGTAAATCTGAAACTAAAATTTCAGCAATTAAGGTTGTTAAGGAGCTAGATGCTGGTCCTGTATATACTAAATATGACTTGAGTCTTGCTGGAACGGCCCAGGAGATATTTACAAGAGCTTCTGAAATAATATTCCGAAAATTAATACCTATGATTGTAGAAAAAAATCCAACCCCTGTTGATCAAGTTGGAGAAGTAACAAGCTTTAAAAGAAGAAAGCCAGAAGATGGCAATTTAGAGAATTGTAAGGATATTTCTCAAATTTATGATTATATTCGAATGTTAGATGCTGAAGGTTACCCTAATGCATTCTTAGAATTTAATGATTATGTTTTAACATTCAAAAAAGCTCAAATGGAAAGTGGTGAAGTTCGAGCTGAAGTTATCTTTAAGATAAAAGAGGATTAATATGGAAGTATTAGTTATCGTTGCTCATTCTGATGATGAAGTAATAGGATGTGGTGGAACAATTGCCAAGCATGTTGCCAGCGGTGATTCTGTTTCATTGTTAGTGATGACTGATGGAGTAAGTGCTCGTGGAAGTTCTGAAGATGCAGAAATTCGTGAGACGGCTCTTTCTTTATCTTGTAGAAATCTTGGAGTAATGGAGTATAAACAATTGTCTTATCCTGACAATGAAATGGATAGTGTTAGCTTACTATCTATTGTTAAAGGAATAGAAGATTTTGTAAAAAATAGGAACCCTCAAATCATATACACACATTCTAACAAAGATTTAAATATTGATCATCAAATTACGATGAGGGCTGTAATGACAGCATTTAGACCACAACCAAATAGTACTGTTAAAGCTATTTATGGCTTTGAAGTATTATCTTCGACTGAATGGAATACTGAACAGTTTAACCCTGTTATGTACAATGTACTAGATAAAGAACATATGTATAAACTGGAGAAGTCTTTAGCTATTTATAAGGAAGAGATGAGAATTGAACCTCATTCTAGATCAGTAACGAATATTATTAGACAACGTAAGTATAGAGGTTCATGCGTTGGTCATAACTATGTAGAAGCTTTTGAAGTTTATAGGGATTTAAAATAATAATGAAAGTAGGATTAATCAATTTTTTTCCAATGCGTCCACATGTGGAACATATGTATTTCATTTCAAAATGTTTAACTAAACTTGGGCATGATATTCATTATTTATCTTGTGCTGGTGGAGAATCGAAGTGCTATTATAAGATAATTTCTCAAAAGTCAGATCGTCTAGCATGTTTTCAATGTAAATTAGGTGGCTTTAAATCATATGATGATTCAAATATATCATATGTTGATATTGATAAAAGAGCATCGATTGAAGATAAGATGTTTGATTGGCCAAGATCTTCTAGTTATACGGCATTTAGAGTTGAAGAAGGATTTGAAGAAATCTTTATGGAGAAGTCTAATAAAATATATGATGAGTTACTTCTTTCAGTAGCAACTGTTTATGAACAAACAAAAGAATGGATTAAGAAAAATAGTATTGAATATGTAATGGTTTTTAATGGTAGAATGGATATCTTACGTGCTTCTCTTGAGGCTTGTAATGATTTGAATATACCTGTGAATACAGTTGAACGTACTTGGTTTGGTGATGGTATACAGCTAAACTTTAGAGGAAATTGTTTAAACTTGAAAGATATTACATTTATTCATGAGCAATACAAAGATAAGCCATTAACAAAATTTCAACTTGAAAAAGTAAAAAGTGCATTCCTACCACGATTTAGTAATGAAGATAATAATGAATGGAGAAACTATAATAGAAATAGATCTGAATATGATTGGAATACATCCGTATCTGGTTTAAAGTGTTTAATTTTACCTTCAAGTAAAAATGAAGTTTTAGGACATCCTGATTGGAAGAATCCTCATAATGATAGCTATAAAGATGTATTTTTAAAGTGTATCGATAAATTAGGTATTGAAAGACATAATGTTATTTTACGTGGTCATCCTAATTGGTCAGAAAGAATTGGTTCTGCGGAAGGTATGCATATTAATGATGATTTTAAAAAATGGTCAAAAGAGGTTGGAATTAATTATATAGAATCTCATGATTCAGCTGATACCCTAGGATTGATTAAACAAGCAGATGTAGTTCTTCTCAACGGTAGTTCTTCTGTGTTTGAAGCTGCATTTCTTGGGACTCCTGCGATACTAGTTTCGCCTTGCTTTTATTATAGTGCTGGCATAAGTAAAAATGTTTTTACAGAAGAAGAAATCCAAAGACTAGATTTGAGTTGTATAACTAAATATAATCATGGTGAAACACTAGTTAAGGCTGCACGTTTTATCTATACTCATGGTTTTAGATATGCACAGTTTAATGAAAGTGTTAAGGCTATCACTACAACTGAATATATCTATAAATTTGATGAAAGTATTATGTCAAAGTTGAAGTATTTCTTAGAGAATAATGACATTGCTTCTAATGATGAAAATTATAGTGATTCTACAAAAGATGAAGAAGAGTTTGTTAATGCTATTCTTAAAGGTGACTTTAGTTATAATCGAAAATCTAATGCCATTAGTGATGATTTTGTTAAAGTAAATCGTAGGTTCTTTTATAAACCTATTGATTGGATTAGGTCGCTTATGAAAAGAGGTGATTTATAGTTTTTGTGATTTTTTAGTGAGACCAAGTATGTAATAACATATTATTGCTCCACTAGGAATGTATCTCATAATAGGCGTGAATATCATTGTTAGTAAAATAACTGCTAATAATGCTGTATCTTTGAAAACAAGATTTTTAATACTGATAATTAATTCTCTTAAGAGAACTCCGTAAAATATAATGAATGGTATAATTCCTTGGTTTACTAATATCTCTAAATACTGAAAGTCTGAATAAATATATTTGTCAGAAATATTAATCAGTTTAAAGTTAATTGTATTTACTGAGCTAAGTTGTGCAGATCTGTTTATAAGGCTAAGTGAAGAAGTGTATTTAAGATCTATAAACTCACTTAAGTAAGGGATTTTACTTAGCAGTATTTTTATTAAGTACATATTAAATAAATTTTCAAATGAAATATGAATTAAATAAATAATAGATGTAATTATTACTATTAATTTGAGGTAGGTATTTAGATTCTTGGTAAAGTTGTTATTTGTTAGTTGTAGTTTAATTATGAATAGATGGATAACGACCAGATAAATTACTATGGCTGCTAATGACCCACAGCTTATTATTGCAACATTTAAAATGATTAAATCGAGATAATTTAAACTCTTAGATTTGATTTCTAAACTATTATTCAACTTGAGTGTTATATAGAAAATAAGAATAAAATAGAAGTTTGCAGGTGAGCCAAGTGCTCCGATCATATCTTGTGATTCCCAAGGTGAGAAAGGGAATAAAGCTAACCCTAGAAGGATAGATAGCCTGAAATTGATAAATATGAAGTTATATACTTTTTTACTATCAAAAGAATTTAAAATATTTCCTAGAATGATTGAATATATAAGGTTTCTTTGTTGTAGTAGAATATTTAAATTTAGTGTGATAGCTAAGTTAGTCAGTGTTGGCACTATAATTGAAATTGAAAATAAATTTGTAAATGATTTTAAAATTAATTTTATATTAAGTATTAAAATAGAAATTAAAATTAAATCTTTAATAGCTTTTATATGTTTTGGTGCTAAGGAAGTGCCTTGATTAAAGTCGAAGAAATAGATATAGCCTAAGTAGTAAAATAAAAGAGAAAATAGAAAAAGTGTAATATTTTCTGATGTAAAATATTTTTGTAGGCTTCTCATAAACTTAAAGATTTGAAATGAAAGATTGTTTCATTAAAGCTCTGATTTTCTAAGATGTAATCAAAATCATCCATTTTCTTAATCGGATTAAAAAACTTCGCTCTATTTTCTTTATTCACATTAAGAATATGAACTAGATTCTTTTCTTGATCTCTTGCAATACGATCAGAATTAAGTAATACCGACCCCATTGCCCCCTCTAGCTGTACATATTCACCTTTTTGATTTTTGATTAAATCAGGAAGTGCTATTTTATAATCTTTAACTGCATTAAAATTAACGAGTACTAAATTCGTATTAAAAAAAGCATCATCGTCTTCTTCGCGTAGTCCAAGCTTTTCAAAATACTCTAACTGCCTAGCTTGTTCAGCTTGAGCTTTTTCCACAATTGTTAGATATGTCTTATCGCCTTCAACTTTAAGAGCAATCTGACCACCTTTCATATCTCTTTCTGTTTTCGTCGTCGTAACCATGACAACCGGAATATTCTCTGTGAGCATCCAGTTAACAATAGCACGATCTGGCGTTGAGCTAAGATCTTCCCCGTTTCCGATACAGGCTACTAAGTTATCACCTTCAGGCCTTGGACCTTTAAAGACTTCGTAACCAAAGATACCATGTCCAGCCGGAGCAAGGCGTTCAGTTGTAAGCTTGCCATTCTTAATTGTTGGAAGTTTTTGTTGAACAACTGAAGCTAAGCGAGAAAAATTTTCGTTTAAAAGATGTTCACGCTTTTTCCACATCTCATCAAGGTTTGGCTTCACATCATTATTAACTAGGTCCTGTAGGACCACTTTTTTAAATGAGCTTGTTTTTTTTGAGGCTTGAATAATTTGCGCTTCAGCTAGTGAGATAGCACCGAATTCTTCAGTTTCTATATAGAGGTCTGTTGATTTTGAACCAGGTGTTGAGCGGCCATACTTTTTTAAGTAGTTGCTACGATCAAGGCTTGAGCCAAGGCCGCCATGCATTTTTCTTAGCCAAAGGGTACAGTCAACGACTTCTTTTGTAGAGTAGCGTTGTTTGATGTCTTCGTATGAATGAAAAGGAAGTTCATCACGAAGGAGTTTTCTTGGAGCAATTGCTGTAGGATAGACTCCTGTGTCATTTTCAGGGGTCGCAATTGTTAAGTGTTCAGCTTTTTCATTTAACTGAGAAAGCAAACCCTCAAAATATTCGAACTCGATCGGATTAGTAATAAAATCTTTTAAATTCATAGGGCTAGAGTATGGCATAGAATTAAAGAAATTTTAATATTAAAAACTACGTGTTAAATTTATATAATGATGATTTCAGTAATAGTGATCACACTAAACGAAGAAAGAAATATCGAGCGATGCTTACAGTCGCTTGATGGCCTCGTTGATGAAATTGTCGTAGTCGATTCATTTTCGACTGACCGCACACAAGAGATTTGTGAATCATTTGAAGGTGTTCGGTTTATCAAGAATGCTTTTGAAGGTCATATTCAGCAAAAAAACTTCGCCATCTCTCATGCTAGTCACGATTATATCCTGTCTCTTGATGCTGATGAGGCCATATCAAACAAGCTACGTGATTCTATCTTGGCGATCAAAGACAATCTTGGTGACTATGATGGCTATAATTTTAATCGTCGTAACTGGTATATCGATCGCTGGATCTATCACTGCGGTTGGTACCCAGATCGTAAGCTTAGAATTTTTCATAAAGATAAGGCCAAGTGGGGAGGGGTAAACCCACATGATATTATTGAGGTGTCTCCAAATTCCAGGACTAAATTTCTTGATGGAGATCTTCTGCACTATACTTACTTTTCAATTGAAGAGCATATTGCTCAGCAGGATAAATTTTCAACTATTGCTGCGAAAGCCTATTTTGACATGGGTAAGAAGTCGACAATGTTTCAAGTGATAACGCGCCCTGTCCTTGTTTTTATAAGAGATTATATTCTTAGGGCCGGATTTTTAGATGGTGCTCGTGGCTTTATGGTTTGTTATATCAACGGGCTTTATGCTTTTCTAAAATATGCCAAGCTTCGTGAGCTTTGGCTTAAACATAATCTATAAAAATAATGCCCTCTTTTCTGAGAGCATTATTTCAATCAATTACATATTCTGAGTTAATTCGTAATCTGTAACAATATTATCTTTAAAACTGATAATGAGAGACTTTGATGTTCCTGAAAAGTCAGTACTTTCCGATTCAGAAAATGCTCCACCGATAATTCCTAGAGGTCCTGGAATTAGTCCAAGGAGAGCTCCACCTCCACTGCTTTCATTTTGGATAGAAAGTTTTGATGATGAATAGGCCCAGACTTCTGTATTGTCAGCACTCATAGTGGAGTTAGTCGGCCCACCAAATGTTTTTAATACTTCTGCCTGAGTAGTCACACCTTTTACTAAGTGCTTTTTTACAGTCATAGAATCATAAGATGTTACTTTTGCATTGTTTTTTTGTGAGTTTGATTTTGGTTGCGTTGCGCAAGATACGAATGAGAGTAGTAGTGGAAGAATGATGATTAGCTTTTTCATAGTGGTCTCCTTGTTAAGCTTTGTGGCTTTATAAAGAGATTTTGTAAAAAGGGATAAAATTTTCGAAAATGAAATACGAATATTCAAAATTGAAAAAATATTCAATAAAGCGCATGTCTTTTATGCCTTTAACTGCATATCTTAAGTGTGAAATTCAGACTTATGCACACAAGTGAATATTTTGTGAATAATTTGAAGTTATATGCACTTGAAGTAATAGTCGCACAAAAATCGATTCATGTTATAATTTAAATAAATCAATATCTGTTTTACGGATGAAACAGGGAGAAACTTAATGAGTTATGACAACTTAGACCTCGAGTTTTTTGAATATGCCAAGACGGCAATCAAGCAAAACGACTACTATGACATTGACCTAAAGGCCTTAAGAAAATCACTTGGCTTGAAGCAAACGGATCTTATTGGAATTGACCAGCCAGATGTATCTAAAATTGAGAATCGCCTTGATCTGAAACTATCTACTTTGAATAAGTACGCGAAGGCTTGTGGGCTTAAGATGGAGATTGTGTTTCACCCTAAAAACTCTGGAAAATTGGTGCAATAGACGATATCTTGAATCCCTAAGAAATTATGGAGAAATCAGTGAATCAACTTCCTTGGAACAAGTCGTTAATTATCATTCCAACATACAATGAGATCATGAATATCGAACGCATGATCGATACAATTTTTGAGAAATACCCAGAAGTATCTCTCTTAATTATTGAGGATGGATCTCCTGATGGAACGGCAGATGTTGTGAAAAAGAAAATGGAAACAAATTCAAATCTTCACATCATCGAAAGAAAAGGAAAGCTTGGTTTAGGGACGGCCTATATCACTGGATTTAAATGGGCCTTAGAAAGAGAATTTGATTTTGTCTTTGAAATGGACTGTGACTTTTCTCACGATCCAGATTCTGTAAAAGATTTATTAGCGGTAGCTCAAGAAAATGACCTTGTTATCGGCTCTCGCTACATTGATGGGATCAGAATTATCAATTGGCCATTTAGAAGATTACTTCTATCTTACTGCGCTTCAATTTATACGCGTTTTATGACAGGAATTCCTGTTCAGGATACAACTGGTGGATTCAAATGTTTTTCTAGAAAAGCACTTCAAGCTTTAAACCTAGATGGAATTATTTCTAATGGTTATATCTTTCAACTAGAGCTTAATTATAAAGTGTGGGCCAAGGGCCTATCGGTTAAAGAAGTTCCAATAATCTTTTATGAGCGTCGTGACGGACAATCAAAAATGGGTGGTGGAATTATTTTTGAAGCCTTCTTTAACGTCATTAATTTAAGGCTTAGAAAAATCTTCGGAATGTTATAGAGATCATATGAAGCAAGTATATTATCTAAAGAATGCTTTAAAGTTTTTAGTGCCTAAATGTTGGTACAGAAACAAGGCCAGTAATATACTTAAGGCATACGAAAGTTCAAAAGACACTTATATTGAAGATCGCGTAAATTATTATAATAAATTAACGAGCTCATTTACGCTTCCTGAATCTGAAAACGAATTAAAAAAAGAAAAAAATATTCCTCGTACATTAAAGATTAAAAACTTCAAAAAGTATGAAGGAACCACTTACTTCTTCGATATTCTAGATATTATAAGACATTTCCCCCAAGAGTTTAGGTTTCGTTATGAAGCTGGAGATGTGACTTATGTTCCAGAACTTCCAACTTTCATTAAAAGTAGACCTGTATCAAATAATGAGAACTCAGTTGTTTTAAAACTTAATAAGGTCAGACATTTTAATTTTATAGATGACTCTTTTTCATTTGAGGAAAAGAAAGACATGGCCGTATGGAGAGGTGCTGCTCTAGTTCCTCAAAGAAAGCAGGTCGTGGAAAAATTCTATAACCATCCTCTTTGTAATATTGGACAAGTTTCTCCTATTGAAGGGAACCCTTGGGAGAGAGAGTTTCTTTCGATTGAGGATCAACTTAAATACAAATTCATTATTTGCTTAGAAGGTAATGATGTTGCCACAAATCTTAAGTGGGCAATGTCATCAAACTCTCTTTGTATTCTTTCTAAACCAAAATATGAGACTTGGTTCATGGAAGGAAGGCTTGTTGCGGGCAAACACTATGTTGAAGTTAAGGATGATTATTCAGATCTACCTGAAAAACTCCAGTATTATATTGAGAATCCTGATGAGGCTAAGGCCATAATCAAGAATGCACATGATTGGGTAGAGCAGTTTAAAGATGAACGCAGAGAGTTATTAATTTCTCTTCTTGTTGTAGAGAAGTATTTCAACTATTTACAATGAGAAACGTTAAGCTTTTGATTTAATTGCACTCTTTTTTCTATGTTAAGAAAGTGTTAAGATAGTTAACTATGTTCTTCACTACAAAAGCACTTTGGTTTCTATATTTTTATTTCAATACATGGCTAATTTTAAAGTGGCGTCTATATAACTCGCTGCATACAGCAGATTATTTAGTTATAGCTGTTGGTTTTGTTTTGATTTACCTCTACAGTGAAGCAATAAATAAGCTTGTGAAGCCTATATTTCTTCGTGTAGTTCTAAGTATTTTTCTCATTTGTTTATACTATATTGCTGGTAAGTATCATTTTCGAGTAAAGACTAGCTTTGATTTAGTGGTTTTCATTTCTAATTTTAGAGAAACATTTAACGCTGCCAGCGGAGATGTAATTCTAAACACAATGAAGCTTAAAGACTTTTACGAAACTTTAGCACTAGTTCCATTACTTCTTTTTGCACAATTTAAATTCAAGATTTTTAATCTTAAAAATCAAATAAACCCTGTAAAAGGACTAGGGCTACTTACTTCATATCTTGTGTTGATTTTTGCTCTACCATATCCATTTGGAGAAATTTCATATTCAGTGAAGTCTGTCGTGGAATCATTTAGGCCACTAGAAGCAAAACATACTTATAAGGTAGAAAGAGAGATTTCATCTCACTTTGAACAAGTTAGAAAACCTAATATTATTTTAGTTTCGATGGAATCCTTTAATGGCCTTTATGTTAATAAGAAAACAAAGAGCGGAAAAGAGATTACCCCTGTTTTTAATTCATTGTTAAAAGAAGGTCTTTCAATTGAAGACTTCTATGGAAACTCAGTTCAAACAGTTAAAGGACAATTTGCAACATATTGTTCTCAAGTACCTCTAATTAGAGGAAAAGCTTCATATCAACTTGATAATACTTTGATAAAATGCTTACCGAAAGTATTCTCTGAAATTGGCTATCAATCGTACTTTCACAAATGTTTTCAAGACTTAAGTTTTGATAATACTCATAACTTCATGGTGGATATTGGTTTTGATCATATCCTTAAAACGGATATGTCACAAATGACTGAATATGAAAGAACGCATAATGTTTGGGGTTGGGGAGTTCAGGATGATATTTCTTATAAGCAATTTGTAAAAAATATTAAGAATATTACTTCAAAAAATGACAAACCGATTTTTGCTACAATTCATACGGTATCTCATCATATGAAATTTGGTAATGTTCCAAAAGAACAACGTGAACTTTTCCCTGAGCAAAGATCGAAAGAAGAGGCATTCCTTAATTCTTTAAATGTTTCAGATAAGTATCTAGGGACATTGATTGAAGAATTAAAAGCAAATGGATTATATGATAACTCGCTAATCATAATTACGGCCGATCATAGTTATCCTAATGGTGAACATGGATTCTATGATGCACAAACATCTTACTTTCAAGAGTTCTTTAAAATTCCATTTTTAGCTATTTGGAAAGGCGAAATTGCTCCTCAAGTAATTAAAGAAAAAACATTTTCACAAGTTGATATCCTTCCTACAGTTTTAGACTTGATGGGAATTTCTGAAAAAATTGAAACGGCCGGAGTATCAATGCTTAGTGAGCAGGGATCGACTGCCTTACTCGTTCAACCATATAATGGTGTTACACTTGCTGCTGTTGAATGGCCTTATAAATTAGTATGGCAGAAGAAATCTGATAGAAAGTTACTTTTTAACTTGATGATAGATCCAAAAGAAGAGAACCCTATTTCTGATAAACCTGAAATTACCGCAAGGCTTTGGGATAAAATGGATTATATTATTTTCAGTGAAAATCGCTTTTTGAATTTAAACTCTACAAAGAGAAAATTACTTTCTGCTAGTGAGTGATGCTTCCTCAATTTTAGGAGTAAGGCTTCTTAGAAAATTATTTGTCTTTCTTTCGTAGCGCTCAAGAAGTGTTTTTTCATTTGAAAAAAGATTCACTCCCATACCTAAACGATCATCGATTCCAAGTGCATGTAAAAGGGTTGTTCCTATATCAAGTGTAGAAGCAGGCTTGAGATTATTCATATCTTGTTTTTCTATATTATAGAAACGTAATAAATTTCTTCGTGGAATACTTTTAAGTAGATGACTCGCAGTTGTTTTAAGGGCCAAGTGGTCAGAAGCTAATATGATTAGTGTTTCACCATTATCTTCTTCGAGTATTTGTCTGATGAAATTGGCAATATTTCTATCTGAACATTTGATTGAGTTTAAGTATGGGTTCTTACCATCTTTATATTTTAAATCACAAAGAGGTGACTTGTGTCCTTTTGGATAATGGGTATCAAGCGTAACTAAGAATAGACCAAATGGTTTATTTTGACTTTTAAGTTTTAGATATCTTTGATAGCTTTCCTCTAGTAGATACTCGTCATAAACACCCCACTGGCTAAAGTATCTATCTTCTTTGTATTTATGTCTAAAAAAGTTAATACCAGTAAGACTTTTAAATCCATGATTCTTGTAGAATTGTCTTGTTCCAGCAAAATCTAGTGCACCACCTTGTATATACTGAAGATCATAGCCAGCCTCTTGTAATTTATTTCCAAGACAGCTAATTCCTCCCATGAATTTGCCAGTAATTGAAGGAACGGAAAAGACACCACATTGTGAGGCAACCATTCCCATCATTGTTGAACCTGTACCGTAGACTTGTTCTACATTTTTAAAATCGATATAAGTTGAATCATTCTTTTTAAGCTCTGTTATTAAGCCAGGAAAGATATCTTCATTAAAAAATGTTCTCTCAAAACTTTCCGCATAAATATAGATGAAACTCCTTGGTTTCTCAGTTATCACGACTTTTGAATTATTTTTTAATTTAGAAATATTAATTGAATCTATTTCATCGAAATGAGTATAGGGCCTAAACCACTCATAGAAATCACTTGTTGCTGGATTGATTAAAATAGCGATAAGACCAACTATTGTTACAAAATAATTATTCTTAGCTGTCGCCTTCTTACTTGCAATAAGTAAGAGTGCTATTGTTATAAGGATATAGAGGAGGGCCAATATTAATTGCGGAATAAACTCGCCGTAGCCTGTTCCTTCCCAACTTGTTAGTAGTTGAAACTTAACAACTTCATTTACTCCTGCACCAGTTAAACTGTTTGCGACATAGTAGCCAGCGATAAAGAATGTGTTGATTAAAATAATTGGTAGAGAAATCTCGAACCTCTGGCCCTTTTTCATGGCCAAAATATAATAGTTAATGAAGAAAATTGAGGCCAATACAAGCATAAGGTACGCGGGTCCTTTTCGTGATTTCAGTAGTTTATTAAACTCTTTGTATTTATTTTATAGTGAGTTAATCGTATTTACAAAGATTTAGAGCTTACTTATTCCACATTGAAATAATTCATTTCATTTATGAAAAATTCGAGAAATTTCACTTATGAAATTTTATTTATGTCTCATCAAATACTTAACAATAAGTTTTATTAATAGTTTTTACAGTGTTCATAAATTCTATTGGATTATGGTGTATGAAGAACTACTAAACAACTTTGGGATAATTTAGAGAGAGGAGAGCAAAATGGATAAGGTTTTTCTAGAAAGACCTTCGGTAAACGAAGTTTTGCGGGACAAGATCAGAAAGTACAAAAAAGAGCATTCCCGCTTAAGTAGCAATCAAATTGCTAGAAGGCTTGGGCTTCCGCCTTCAACATTTCATCGCCTTGAAATGGGTGATGTTAAAAACCCTGGTCTCGACATTTGTGTCACAGTCCTAAATGGCCTGTGCTCAAAAAAAGAGACTGCGGAATTTGTGAGGGAATACTTCCCTGAGGTGCATGAGAGTTTGTATGGGCATTTTCAGGAGTCACAAACACTTGAAGCTTTTGATGAGTCTGAAGAAAGATATTTTCATGATAATTCAACATATAGAATGATGATTCTTGCGACAACAAAGGCAGGCTTATCTGAGAATTATGTTTTGCAAGAATATGGACGTAAAGGGCATGCAAAGTTTATGAAGCTTGCTGCAAAAGGGATTCTTACAAATAAAAATGGCAATTTTTATGCTTCAAAGGATAGCGGACTATTATCAGATTTTACGTTGAATAAGTTATTAACTTTTGTTCACACAGATATGTGTAATGAAATAAATGAACTAGGTTCCCCTGTTAGTACTCTTAGAAATACTTGGTATGCTTCTGTTGACTTGAAGAAGGTTAGTTCAGAATTCACACAGTTAACGGATGAGTATATATATCAGATTCGAAGAATAATGAACAAAGAAGAGTATAAAGGTAATGACGTCGTTTTAATAAATAATTTAATAAGACATGTTAAATAGGAAAATAATATGAAAAAGATAATTTTAAGTTTTATAGCTGTATTTCAATTTATTAATGTTAATGCATTGAATTTAAGCTTAGTAGGAGAAACAGGTGGAAATTCAAATACCTTACCAATTGAAAGAATAAAAGAAATCTATGACTTTGATAAAGATAAATGGAATATTGGAGATTATAGTTATGATTCTTATTTAAATAGATGGATATTGAAGACTAAGACAAGAGTACTTAGTGTAGACAGTATTGAAATGGTTGATATGTACACAGATAAGCAAACAGAAGTGCTAAACGTTTCTAATGATTTTAAAAATAAGTATAAAAACAAAGTTCCAGCAAAGCTTTTAGAAAAAAGATTGAAAATGAAAGTTAAGTTTAAGGATTATAAGTTTGATGATTTTAAATATTGAAAGTAGGAGAGGTTTTACCTCTCCTTTTTTATTTACAGAATTCTAAGTCATATTTGTTAAAAGTTTTAGGGTTATATAGATATTTGATTCTTTCTTGTCTCGTTTTGTTGTCATTAAAGCTTCTAAGAATAGGACCATCGATTTCAGTTTTTGAAAAGTCCAACTTAATATCTTCAATATCACCATCGTAGAGGTAGTAATCATAATCTTTAAAACCAGCATTATTAAAAATGAAAATATCTGAGCGTACGATATAGGCTCTATGACTAATAGAAGATAAAGTTGTCTTTTCATTTATTTCAAAAATATTATTATCAAAATTGATGTAATAGTTAGAATCAATACTTGTACTTTGAGGTGCTTTTGTAAAACATTTCGTTTTAGTTACGAATCTATTTGGTTTAATAAAGTTAATTTCAAGTAATGAGTCTTCAAGTTCCATTAGCGGATATTCCATAGCAAACATTCCAATAGCGAAAGCGTCTGAAGAATCAAGATTTATAGTTATATTATCAATCTTAGATATTATATCAATTTCAACTTTTTCACCCTCAAGACTAACACCCTCATACAACGCAATCTCTTCATGCTTCTTAGTTAGAAAACCAATCACATTTCCGTCTTGAGAAATGAGTGCGCCATCTTTAACACCATCACAATTTTTGATGTTAAGAAGTTGGGATTCGTTATCGAATGAGTTAGCGTAAGCAAGTGAGGCGTATGTAAGTTCACATGATTGTTTTGTAAGGACTCCAAATTTATCAAAGCTTAATAGCTCAACTGAATTATTATCAGGGTCTGGAATTGAGATTGTTGCTAGAGTTTCCAATTCTTTGGCAGTAGTAAGTTTAAGAACTTTGTCGTTAAATTCGTTCGATAGCACTTCTTCAACTGATGTGACCTTGATTATTTCTCCGGCCGTTGTTTGGATATGAAATGTGTTGCTTGCTTCGGCGCAGTTTTGTGAGATCAGAACTTCTGTTGCTGACTCGACTATACCGGCACAAGTTACTGATTTGTCGTTTGTTTTAACTGCAATAATCCCGTCTGGGCACTCATGGCCTTCGCAGAAATTTCCAACCTTGGCATTAAGAATGACTTTGTCCGAATTACTATCTGTTGGTTCCAACTGATTTGTGTTTGGTGTGTTGGAGCTTAAGACCTTTTGTGCATCCTTTGAGCACGAGGCCATCGAGAAAGCTAAGATTAAAATAAGTGGTGCGATTAACTTGTTCATGAAGCTAATTTAGCGAAATATTTGATCAAGTTGTTGCTTAGTGAATTTTATTTAGAGGGTGTTATATAATTTGACGCTTTTTTATCTTTCTATCTTACTGTTTTTACTAGGTTTTACATTATGCTAGAAGGCTCTATTGTTTTTACTAGTATGGTCTAGTATTTTGTGTTAATCTTTCGTTATGAAGATAATAGTTCGTGATATAAATCAAGAAGTGATCGATAAGCTTGAAGTGCTTAATGATCTAATCCACGTCATTATTGGGCCTAGGCAAGTTGGTAAAACGACGTCTGTGAAACAAATTGCAGAAAATGTTTCATATAATTCATTCTATACTACAGCTGATGGTGAGATCTCTCGCTCTCCAGAATGGTTAAAAGTTAATTATAATAATGCTATTAATGCTGGCGTTGAGCTTTTAATTATTGATGAAATTCAAAAAGTTGAAAATTGGGCAGAAGCTTTGAAGGAATTATGGGAGTATCGGGAAAAAGGGACGATGAGGGTTGTTGTTCTTGGTTCTAGCTCTTTAGATCTTCACCGTGGATTGTCTGAGAGCTTGGCAGGCAGATTTTATCTTCATCATTTTAATCACTGGAGCTATCCTGAAACTTTAAAGCTCATTGATATTAGTTTTTCTGATTACCTTAAATACGGAGGTTATCCTGGATCTTATGTTTTACTGGGCTCGAAAAGAGATTGGCTCCATTATATAAAAAATTCAATTGTCGATGCAGTTGTAAGTAAAGATATTCTTTCATTTACACATGTAAAATCACCTGCACTTTTTAGACAGTCATTTGATTTAATTTGCAGCTATGCCGCTCAAGAGATTAGTTATACAAAGCTACTAGGTCAGCTCCAAGATAAAGGTAATACTGATCTTGTTAAAAATTATATTCAACTTTTTGAGAAAGCTTTTCTTATTAAATCACTACAAAAGTTTTCGAATAAGGCACTTAAAAAAAAGTCATCTTCACCTAAGCTATTTCCATTGGCCCCCTCACTATTTTCCTCTGCATTGGATCTAGATTGTGATGATGAATATTATGGCCATGCATTTGAAATATCTGTTTTACAAGAACTTTTAAAGCTGCCTGGTGAGGTCTATTATTGGCGAGAAAGAAATGCAGAAGTAGACTTTATTTATCAAGAAGGAAAGACGATTCATGCAATTGAAGCAAAATACAAAAAATCTCGTAGCTTGAAAGGTCTTGAGGCTTTCTCCAGGCTATATCCTGAATCAAAAACCTATGTTGTTAATAAAGACAATTATCTAGAGGTCATCTCTAAATTATCGAAAATATAATTAAGGGTAAGAGGTACGTCGATACTTTTCGATATTCTCGAGTGTTAGATGGCATTAAGGACCTAAAATCCGTGTTTTCAGATAAATTATGAATCATTCGGTTCAGTTTGATGTTTGGAATATAGTTAAGTTATTGAAATTTGAATTGGTGATAAAGTTTACATGCTGGATTTCAAGCTAACTTACTGATTTATCGAAAAGTATCGATGTACCACATTCCATTTTGAAATAATTCATTTCATTTATGAAAAATTCGAGAAATTTCACTTATGAAATTTTATTTATGTCTCATCAAATGCTTAACAATAATTTTTATTAATAGTTTTTACAGTGTTCATAAATTCTATTGGATTATGGTGTATGAAGAACTACTAAACAACTTTGGGATAATTTAGAGAGAGGAGAGCAAAATGGATAAGGTTTTTCTAGAAAGACCTTCGGTAAACGAAGTTTTGCGGGACAAGATCAGAAAGTACAAAAAAGAGCATTCCCGCTTAAGTAGCAATCAAATTGCTAGAAGGCTTGGGCTTCCGCCTTCAACATTTCATCGCCTTGAAATGGGTGATGTTAAAAACCCTGGTCTCGACATTTGTGTCACAGTCCTAAATGGCCTGTGCTCAAAAAAAGAGACTGCGGAATTTGTGAGGGAATACTTCCCTGAGGTGCATGAGAGTTTGTATGGGTATTTTCAGGATGTAACTAAACTTGAAGCTCACGATAAAGATATTGAAAAGTATTTTCAAGAGCAACTTACTTATAAGATGATGTTAAAAGCGAGTTCAGCAGCAGGTTTAGTAGAGAATGAAGTACTTCAAGATTATGGTCGTGAAGGTCATAAAACTTTTATGAAGCTTGCGGCAGATGGAGTTTTTATAAATAAGAATGGAAGATTCTTTCTCTCTGATAGTGACTTAAGAATGAGTGGTTATTCTGCAAATAAGGTTAATGAGTTAATTTATAAAGAGTTGGCTGAAGAGTTTAGTTTGACACAAAGAAATAAAAAGTGCTCTAGGTCTTTATGGGTTGAATCTTTAAACTTAGAAAAAGTTCTGCCTGAGTTAAGAGAATTGACTGAAGAATATGATTATAAAATGAAAAAAATAATGATGAATCCAGATAATTTTGGAACAGACCTAGTTGCTTATTCATCATTACTAAAAAAACTATAAGGATATATTATGTGTAAAAAATTATATTTAATAATGTTACTTTCAAATATTATATTTGCTGGTACAGGAGACCTTGGTGGTGTATGGAGAGGAACAGGAGATTTAACTGATGATTGGAGAACTTTACCTATTATTGAAGTTGAAGAAAGATCAGGTGATGATTTAAAATCTCTTAATTCGGGTGACTTTAAGTTCGATTCACTTTCTGACAGATGGTTACTTAAAACTAAATCTAGAGTACTTAGTGTTGAAAATATTGAACTAATCGATAGTTATAAAAATAAGCAAATTGAAGTTGAAGATGTTTCTTTTAATGTTAAAAGAGCTAGAAAGAACATGTCTGCGAATATATTGAAAAGAAGAATATTAACTAAGGTAAAATTTAAAAATTATAAAATAGAAGATTTTAATTATTAATCTAGGGGCCTTGAGCCCCTTTTTTATTTGCAAAAATCGATGTTTTTAGTCTTATAACGATCGTCATTTACAGGTGTAATAATATAAAAAATATTTTCAGTTTTGTTAATGTTAGAATAGTTATTTGCTTGTGCTAATTCGTTTATACTACCGCTGTATATAATATGCTTATGGCTCTTATTAAACTCACCTAGTGATTGGTTGAAGTCCGCTACTAGGCTATACTTCATTGGTATATAGGCTATGTTTTTTAGAACTTTAATTTTCGATCTTTCATTAAATTCATATATATCATTATTAAAAACTATTTTTATCTTTTCATCTTCATAAGCTTCTTCTAATTCTTTATTTAGACATAAAGTATTCACTTCAAATGTGAAGTTCTTCTCATTAAAGATAATCTCCTGATTACTATATTCACCTTCCATAAGTGGAATTACAGATGCATATAAGCCTAATACAAGTGCATCATTATTATCATAATTTAAACTTAATGAATCTATTTTTGAAGTTATTGATTCAGTCGTAATGGTTCCATTCAGCGAAACCCCCTCATACAACGCAATCTCTTCATGCTTCTTAGTTAGAAAACCAATCACATTTCCGTCTTGAGAAATGAGTGCGCCATCTTTAACACCATCACAATTTTTGATGTTAAGAAGTTGGGATTCGTTATCGAATGAGTTAGCGTAAGCAAGTGAGGCGTATGTAAGTTCACATGATTGTTTTGTAAGGACTCCAAATTTATCAAAGCTTAATAGCTCAACCGAATTATTATCAGGGTCTGGAATTGAGATTGTTGCTAGAGTTTCCAATTCTTTGGAAGTAGTAAGTTTAAGAACTTTGTCGTTAAATTCGTTCGATAGCACTTCTTCAACTGATGTGACCTTGATTATTTCTCCGGCCGTTGTTTGGATATGAAATGTGTTGCTTGCTTCGGCGCAGTTTTGTGAGATCAGAACTTCTGTTGCTGACTCGACTATACCGGCACAAGTTACTGATTTGTCGTTTGTTTTAACTGCAATAATCCCGTCTGGGCACTCATGGCCTTCGCAGAAATTTCCAACCTTGGCATTAAGAATGACTTTGTCCGAATTACTATCTGTTGGTTCCAACTGAGTCGTATTTGGTATATTGGAGTTTAGGATCTTCTGGCTATCCTTTGAGCACGAGGCCATCGAGAAAGCTAAGATTAAAATAAGTGGTGCGATTAACTTGTTCATGAAACTAATTTAGCTAATAATTGAGAATTATTGCTTCTTAGTGAAATTTATTTATAGGGTGTAAAGAAGTAGAACGGTTTCTAAGTTATTAATATTATATATAATCTAATTGGTTCGGTTCTATGGGCCCAGTATTGTCAAAAGTATCGACGTACCTAATAAATGAGTGCGAGTTATGGCCAGATATGTTATGAAAAGGCATGGAAAATCAGGCTTCTAGAGATATTGCTTATATGCAAATGGCGCTTAATTTAGCGAAATTGGGTGAGGGAACAACTTCTCCCAATCCGATGGTTGGTGCTGTGATTGTAAAAGATGGGATTGTACTTGGAAAAGGTTGGCATAAAAAGGCCGGGCTTCCACATGCAGAACCTGAGGCAATCTCTGACGTGGCCGTAGATCAAAAGGCCGAACTTAAAGGCGCAACTATTTATGTAACGCTTGAGCCATGTTGTCACACAAATAAAAGAACACCTCCATGTGCACATGAATTATTAAAACATGGTTTTGCACGTGTTGTTGTCGCCTGCCTTGATCCAAATCCACAGGTTGCTGGAAATGGAATTAAGATTTTAGAAGCTGCAGGAATTGAGTGCAAGGTTGGCGTGCTTGAAGAAGAATCAAAAGAGCTTAATCGTGTTTTCTTTAAATCTATGCAAAGTAAGTTACCATTTGTTCATTTAAAACTTGCTCAAACTCTTGATGGAAAGCTATCTACAATGACAGGTGATTCGAAATGGATCACAGATGAAAGTGCCCGCAAGATGGTTCACGCTTTTAGAAAAAGATATGACGGTGTCATGGTTGGTCGTAAGACTCTTAACAACGATGATCCAAGCTTAAATATTCGTTTTGGCCTTGATGATAATGGGAAAATTCCATATCGAATTGTAATGGGCTCTATTTCTAAGATGGACCCACTTTCAAAAGTATTCAATGATCAGCACACGAAGAAAACGATAATTGTTACTACGGGAGCAGACTATCAATCTGCACCTGATGATGTTGTGAAGTTCTTTACTGAAAAACAAATACGAATTGTATTTGCTAAGTGTGATAGTAATGAAATTGTTATCGAAGATGCCATGGCACAACTAAAGGCCATCGGCGTTCAATCAATTCTAGTAGAAGGTGGAGGAATGCTTGCTTCGACTATTTTAAAGAAGAAGTTAGCGGATAAAATGACAATCTTCGTTGCACCTAAGATTTTAGGAAATGGTATTGGTTATTATGATGAGCAACTGGACTCAATGGCCGATGCTTTAAATTTCAAAAATGTAGAAGTTAAAAATATAGGATCTCAAGCAATGTTTGAGATTGATACGAGGTCATAGTGTTTACTGGACTAGTAAAAGAAATTGGAAAAGTTGTAAGTGTTCGCTCAAATGCTGAGGGGAAACTTATTGAAGTAAGCTCTAAAGAGCTACTCCCTGAAATTGCAATTGATGATTCAGTTGCAATTAATGGCGCTTGTCAGACGGCCGTGAAGGTTACGGACTCTACTTTTGTTGTACAAACAGTACATACGAGTTTGGATAAGACGACTCTTGGAAGTCTTAGGTCTGGTGAAGAGGTAAACTTAGAGTTGGCACTTCGTGCAAGTGATCGACTAGGTGGTCATATCGTTCAAGGTCACGTCAATGATGTTGGCCAAATTATTCAAATTCAAAGTCGAGGTAATAACTATCTTGTAACGATTAAAGTAAATTCAAAGCAAATGAAATATATTGTGAAAGAAGGATCAATAACAATTGATGGGATTTCACTAACTGTGGCCGATGTCTTTAAGGCCGATTCATCATTTCAACTATCAATCATTCCACATACTTGGGAAAACACGGTTTTAAGAAATCGCAGTGTTCAGAGTTTTGTGAATATTGAAGTGGATATCTTGGGAAAATATATAGAAAACTTGCTTTTTAACGGTGCTAGACGTAGTAATGGAGCAAGCACACAAAATTTGGAGTCATTTCTAAATGATTAAATTTGATAAAATTGAAGAGGCCATTGAAGATATTCGTCTTGGGAAGATGGTCATTGTAATAGATGATGAAGACCGCGAAAATGAAGGTGACTTCGTTATGGCAGCGGACCGTATTACACCTGAAGCAATCAACTTTATGGCAACAATTGGTCGCGGCTTAATTTGTGCACCAATTACGAAAGAGCGTGCTGTTGAATTAGATCTTCCACTTATGGTGAAAGAAAACGATTCAGTTCATCACACAGCATTCACTGTTTCTATTGATGCTGCAAATGGTGGTACTGGTATTTCATGCCAAGATCGTGCGCTAACAATTTCGTTACTAGCTGATAAGAATTCAACGGCCGACAGTTTTATGAGACCAGGTCATATCTTTCCATTAATTGCTAAAAGTGGTGGAGTGTTAGAAAGAGACGGTCACACTGAAGCTGCTGTTGATATGGCCCGCATTGCTGGCTGTTATCCGGCAGGTGTTATCTGTGAAATTATGAGTGCAGATGGAACAATGGCAAAAGCTCCTGAACTTTCTAAAGTTGCTCAAGAGCACGGTTTGAAATTTGTTACGATTAAAGACTTAATTAAATATAGAAAAGAAGCACTTGGTGAAAGTGCTGATAATTTAGGAGAAACACATGCCTAGAAATCTAGAAGGTAACTTAAATGCATCTGGAAAGAAATTTGCTGTTGTAGCAGGACGTTTTAACGAACTAATTACAAGCAAACTATTAGGTGGTGCAGTTGATTGCATTAAAAGACACGATGGAAACGTTGATGAAATGGATATTGCGTGGGTACCAGGTGCTTTCGAAATTCCATTAATTGCTCAAAGACTTGCAGCTTCAAAAAAGTATGATGCTGTTATTACTTTAGGTGCAGTTATTCGTGGATCGACTCCACACTTTGACTTTGTTTCAAATGAAGTTGCTAAAGGAATTTCAAAAGTATCACTTGAAACAGGTGTTCCTGTAACATTTGGTGTTCTTACAGTTGATACTATTGAGCAAGCTATTGAAAGAGCTGGTACAAAAGCTGGAAACAAAGGTTGGGAAGCTGCTATGTCTGCAATTGAGATGGCAACACTTTTAAAATCTATTGATTAAAATCATTTAAAAATATTCTTAAAAGAAAGGCCACTGACATAGTGGCCTTTTTTATTGGAAAAAACGAAAAAGATACAAACTCTATCGGTGTGTGGTGATGAGCTTATAGGCCTAAGTTATAGACTAACATGATTAATGTCAGGTTAATAAAAATAAAAAAAGTCTAATTAAAAGATCGAGTGATAAAGAAAAATTGAAGCTGCACTTGCAGCATTTAAGTGTGCAACATAATTTGTAATAGGTATAAAAAGCTTTTTATCACAAGTGTCAATAACTTCACGATCCATACCATTGCCCTCATTTCCAATAATTAAGGCCACTTTCTGTGGATACTTGAAGTCCGTAATTGATATGGCACCTTCTTCATTGGCCGTAGCACAAACTGCATAACCAAGTTTCTGAAGTAAAGAAATATCTTCTAGAAGGTTAAGTGACTTACATATATTTGCTTCAAATGCATTCCCCATAGAAACTCTAATACAGCGTCTTAGGTAAGGAGAAGCACTCTTTGCATCATAGATAATATTATCGAAACCAAATGCCATTGCTGCTCTTGTCATCGTCCCAACATTTTCTGGTGAAGTAACGCCATTAAAGATAAGAATTTTATCTCCAAGTTCATCAATTTTTTTTAGGGCATTAGTTTTAACCTTGGCCAGTATTCCATGATGAAGCTTAAAGCCAGTGATCTCTTCTAACTCTTTCTTTTCTTTAATTAGTACATGATTGCAATTATTATCAATTAATACTTTATTGGCTTCGTAGAACTCTTGAGTTGCAATGATCTTTTCTACTTCATGTTTTGAAACAAGTGCTTTGCAAACGACTTTTTCAGTTTCAGCGATACAGTAATCTTCTTTAATAAGATTCTTATCTTTTAAGTTATAGAATTCTTCAAAACCATTTATCACTTTAAAATTTCCTTTAAAAATTTACCTGTATGAGACGTTTTGATTTTTGCTATCTCTTCTGGTGTTCCTGTACCAACAATTGTTCCACCTCGGTGTCCACCTTCAGGTCCTAAATCAATTATTTGATCAGCAACTTTAAGTACATCTAAATTATGTTCAATGATAAGCACCGAATTATCACTTTCGACAAGTTCATTAATTGCTTTCATTAGAACTTTAATATCTTCAAAATGTAGTCCTGTTGTAGGCTCATCAAGAACGTAGAGAGTGTGTCCTTTTGTTGACTTAGCAAGTTCTCTTGCAAGCTTAAGTCTTTGGGCCTCTCCTCCAGACAGTGTTGTGGCCGGCTGTCCTAGAGTCATATAGCCAAGACCAACGTCATTCATTGTCTTTAGGATCTTTCCGAGTCTTCGATGATTTTTGAAGAATTCATATCCCTCTTCAATTGTCATCTCAAGAATATCTGCGACTGACTTTCCTTTATAGAGAACAGATAGAGTTTCATTATTATAACGACGGCCATTGCACTCATTACACGTTACATAGACATCTGGAAGAAAGTGCATCTCAATTTTTTGAGTTCCATTTCCTTCGCATTCCTCACAGCGTCCACCCTTAACGTTGAAGCTGAAGCGACCTGGTTTATAGCCACGAATCTGAGATTCACTAGTAGCAGCAAATAACTTTCTTACATCATCAAATAAGCCAGAATAAGTTGCTGGGTTTGAATGAGGAGTTCGGCCAATTGGTGATTGGTCTAGTTCAATAACAGTTTTGATCTTATCAAGCCCTGTGATTGATTTATAATTGGCCTTTTCGTAAATTGATCGATTAATTCGTGTTAGTTTACTTTTTACCGCTGGGATTAAGACTTCGTGAACAAGCGTTGATTTACCAGAACCAGAAACACCACTGATACAAACGAGTCCTCCAAGAGGAAAGTCTACATCGACTTTCTTTAAGTTATTATGCTCAGCACCTCTAAGTTTGATAAACTCATTAAGCTTGCGTCGCTCATTAGGTACTTCGATTTTTACTTTATGGTTGAGGTAATCAGCAGTAAGAGATTTCTTCTTAAGGAAGTCTTTAGTTGTTGCATGAGCAACGATCTCTCCACCGTGAACTCCTGCACCTGGTCCCATATCAATAATGTAATCACTTGCTTTCATCGTATCTTCGTCGTGCTCAACAACAAGAACTGTGTTACCTAGATCACGTAATTCTTTTAATGTATGAATTAGTCTTACATTGTCTCTTTGGTGAAGGCCGATACTAGGCTCATCTAAAACATAGAGAACACCTGAAAGAGCAGAACCAATTTGCGTTGCTAGACGAATACGTTGCGATTCACCACCACTTAAAGTTCCGGCAGAACGGTTAAGTGTTAAATAATCAAGGCCTACATCATTTAAGAATTTAAGACGTGAAGTAATTTCAATTAATAGTTTTGCACCGATCTTTTCTTTAATACCTTCTAGCTTTATGTCTTTAAAATATTCGTATGTTTCACTTAGTGGTACTTCACAAAGTTCAATAATATTCTTTTCACCTACTTTAGTGCTTAAGGCGATAGTATTAAGACGGCGTCCCTTACATTCTGAACACTTTTGTACTCGCATACTCTTTTCAAGTTCAGAACGTACTCTCTCTGAAGATGATTCTTGATACTTCTTGTCCAGCCAGTTAATTAACCCTGGGAATGGCTTAGAAAATTCAAAGACAGAGTTTTCAGATTTGAATTTATAGGTATAAACCTTTTCTGTTCCTTCAGTTAGAATTTTAAATATCTTCTTTGGCATTTTAGAAAGAGGAAGTTTTAAGTCAAAACCTTCTTCTTTAAGCATGCACTCAACCATCTTGTGAAGGAAATTATTCTTCTTTGTTAAAAGTGGAATTGCGCCCTTAAGAACTGGAAGTGAGTCATCGAAAATAATTTCGCTAAGAACAAATTCTTTTGATTCGCCAAGTCCATTACATTTTCCACATGCACCAACAGGTGAGTTGAAAGAGAAGAGCCTAGGTTCAAGATCAGGAAAGGCTTCGCCTGTTACATGAGACATATTGATCTCTGAATATGTATGGTATTCATCATCAATCATGACGTGAATAATTCCATTACCAAGCTTTAGGCCAAGCTCAACAGAGTCTGTTAAGCGCTTTTCGATATCTGCTTTTACTAAAATTCGATCGATAACGACGAGGATTTCATCAGATGCTTTTAGTGATTTTATTTCACTACTATCAAGTAGCATAATTTCATCATTTACGATAAAGCGGGAAAATCCCATTGAAAGGTACTTGGCCATTTGTTGCTCAAGAGCTTTTTTAGTTTCATCAGTGATTTCAACTGTAATATGAAGTTTTGTTTTTTCAGGTAGATCCATAAGGTCACGTGTAATCTGGCCTGGTGTGTAGCTAATAACTTTTTCACCATTGTTTGGATCGTAGAGATCTCCTACTCTTGCAAAGAGAACTCTCATATAATCATAGACTTCAGTAATTGTTCCTACTGTTGACCTAGGGTTCTTACTTGTTGTCTTTTGGTCAATTGCAATGGCCGGTGAAAGACCTGTGATCGACTCAACATCTGGTGCTTGCTGTTGTCCAAGAAATTGCCTCGCATAAGAAGAAAGAGATTCGATATAGCGCCTTTGGCCTTCAGCATATATTGTATCAAAAGCAAGAGAACTTTTTCCCGATCCGGAAGGACCTGTAATAACGGTCAATTGATTTTTTGGAATATCAATCGTGACGTCTTTTAAATTGTGAACACGTGCTTTTACGACTTTAATTTCATTGTTCATTTTTTATAACCTTTAAAGCTAGCTTTAAAACATAGTAACAGCCCATATAATTGGCACAATCTTTTCCGTAAAGATCAAAGGCCGTACCGTGATCAACACTTAGGCGAAGAAAGGGCATACCTAAGGTGATATTTGCACCCTTGGATTTAAACATCGTCTTAAATGGTGCAAGACCTTGGTCGTGATACATATAGACGAAGAGCTTATCACTTGCAAAATTATCATTTAGAAAGAGACCATCTGCTGGCAGAGGGCCAATAATTGTTTCATCGATATTAAGTGCTTTAATTGCTCTAATAATTTCTTTTTCTTCACTACCTAGGATACCACCTTCTCCGGCATGTGGATTAATTCCAGAAATAATGACATCATTTAAATGTCCAAAATATTTTTTGTAATTATCCACACAAATCTTAACCTTGTTGTGAATAAGGTCATGATTTATTTTCGCGGCGACATCCTTAAGAGGAATGTGATCAGTAATTAAAAGTACATTGGCATCATAGGACTTAAAGAACATCACAAGATTTTCATTTTTATATCTCTTGCGAAAATACTCTGTATGTCCCGACACTGGCCTGCCTTCAAAAAATAATTCATCTTTTGTTGTGGGCATCGTTACGAGGATGTCGCTAGGTCCACAAAGATCACAAGCTTGTTCAAGAGCATTATGTGAATAGGGGATCTGGACTAATGTACGATTTAATTCGGTAGGTAGTTGGTCTTTAAATTCTTCACCGACAAAGAGGTGGAATTTAGACTGCTGACTTGATGATAGAAGACTCCAAGCTTTTAAAAAAACTTCAAGTCCTATCCCTTTTTCATGGCCAGCAGTAACATAGATCATTTCTTCTATAATGTTTTTACATAGTGATTTGCTTTTTCTCTCTCAAACCACATTCTTGTAACTTCTTTTGCTTTAGCTTCATATAATTGAGCTCTAATTCTATTCTTAGCACTTTGAAATAGAGAGGACTCAACAACATCACGTGTTTTTACATAGAATATATGTGTTTCACCCATCATATTAATTGGTTGAGTGAATTGTCCTTCTTGTGTCTTATTAAGAAGTTTTTGCAACTCTGCAGTTAGACCATCGGCCGTGATATCACCAAGTGTTGAAGTTTCAATAGATCCATACTTACTTGGTAGAGGTCCACCTTTTTGAAAAGATTCCATCGTCTTCTTAAACTTAGCATAGTCTTTCTTTGTTACAATTGACTGATCAATTGAAAAGTCCACAAGAGTATAGCGGTAAGATACAGTCTTATTGTTTACATTCTCTTTAAAGAATTCGTTTTTAATTTCTTGTTCACTTACAGAGATAAGTGGAATGATAACAACCGAGTTAAAGTGATTAAACTCAATAGCTTCCTTGTTAAGTTCAAAAAACTCTTCAAAATTAGTATTGGATTTTTTAAGAAATGCGATTAGGTCTTTACGACTCAGGCCTAGCCTTTGTTCTTTTCTTTTAATTTCTTTTTCAACCGTTGAATCTGAGATTACATATCCCTGTTCCGCAAGAGTTGAACGAATAATATATTTTCTAATGATAAGATTAGAGATTGCCTTATCAGTATACTTCATTTCTTTCTTGTAGATAAATGGAGATATATTTTGGCGAATAGGTAGTGATTTTTTCACACGTTCGATCATTGATTTTGTGATGACGTGTTCATCAACTACTGCTGTAATCTTATCTAAAAGTTTTGTATTTTTTGCTTGTAGGTTTAATGTTGAAAAAAGTAGGGCCAAAAAAAGAAAAAGCCTCATGAACACCTCTTATTACTGTTCTTTCATCGATGAAGTATAGAACAATAATTTATCGTGCCCATGAGGCTTGTGCAAATTATTTAATCTTATTTATTTTAGATTTTTGTCTAAAATTTTAATATTGGCTTTTTTACGTAAGCCAGCGAAATAATCTTCAATAATTCTATCGCGCTTCCTGTCATAAACAAACTTTTTATAAGCGCCCATATTGATTTCTTCGTACTTTTTGACTCCAAGAACTTTAATTACGTGATAACCAAGTTGAGTGCGAACTGGACGTGTAATAAAGCCATCTTTCTTTCCCTTAATGGCCGCAAAATACTCTGGTGCCATAAAGAAAGCTGGTTGATATCCTACGTCACCCCCAGTATGAGCATTAGGTGATTGTGAATACTTATTAGCAAATTCAGCGAATTTTGCAGGCTCTTGTGATACTTTTTCATGGATTTCGAAAATCTTCTTTTGAGCAGCATTAATTTCATTTTCAGATGGAGCAACTCTTACTCTTAGTAAGATATGTGCTGTACGATACTCTGGAAATTCACTATAGAATTTCTTTACATCAGCATCTGTAACTTTAATTTTTTGGAATTCACCCTCTAGGTCTTTTGAAACTTGTGCGTTAAAGATTACTTCCTCTAATTTTCTAACAACGATAGGGTCCTTATCAAGCTTTGCCTTCTTAGCTTTTTCAACACCTAGCTTTTTGTTGATTAGGTCTGTAAGAACTCTTTTCATCGTTACAGGATCATTAGTAACAACATACTTATTTAGTAGGTATGCTTGATCTAACTCTTCTTTCGTGATTTTTTGACCATTTACTTCAGCTACGATTTTCTTTGGTGCAGCCTCAAGCCCTAGTGCAAGTAGTAAAACTAAAATGATTTTACCGTACATATAGATATCCTTTTCAAATTATCGAATTCAAATTCTTAAACTATATCTAATTGTACCAAAAATTCTTAAAAACTTATAAATTTCACTAAGATGGAACTATTTTTTCCGCAATTTCCTGACAAAACTCGACTAAACCACTCGGAGATATTGTGGTTTTATTAGTGAATATCAGTTTGAAATCTGGAGTGAAACGATATTTTCGTGGCATTCCTAAGAAATTATTCAAAATATTATTACGTAGCTGTTCATTTGCCTCAACGACATTTTGATCAAATTGAAAAATAAGCGTGTTATCAATTAACTGCGCCGACTTTACACCACAAGGCATCAGGTAGGAACGAGCTTCAAGAATGGCAATCAGTTGATTAAATTCTTCAGGGCCTGGGCCGTAGATATCAAAGATTGTCTCTTTTAAAGCAGTGATTTCATCAATTGATTTTGAATTTGATAATTGCTTGTAATATTTTAAACGCTCACTTGATTCACTAATAAAGTGGGCAGGAATGAAGGCCGCAAATGGTGTGTTGATTTCAATATCTTTTGTGATGACTTTCTTCTCACCACGAAGCTCCTGAATGGCCTCAGTTAGAAGTTCCATATAAAGCTCTAGACCAATGGCCTCGATATGCCCAGATTGATGGGCCCCAAGAATATCGCCGGCTCCACGAATTTCCAGGTCACAATTGGCAATTTGAAAACCGCTTCCCATATCCGCGTAAGTTTGGAGGGCCTTGAGACGTTTGGCCGCAATTTCTGTAATATTGCGATTATTTGGAACGACAAAGTAACAATAAGCTTTCTTATCTGAACGTCCAATTCGGCCACGAAGCTGGTGAAGTTGTGCTAGCCCATAACGGTCAGCACGATCAACAATCATCGTGTTGGCATTTGGAATATCAATTCCTGATTCAATAATAGTAGTCGAAATTAGAATCTGGTAAGCACCGTTGTAGAAAGCGGAGATACGAGACTCAAGTTCTTTTTCTGCCATTTGTCCGTGAGCAAAAACTATCTTTGCTTCTGGAACAAGCTCTCTAATATAGGCAGTGTAATTTTCTATATCTTGAACTCGATTATGGACAATAAAAACTTGGCCACCACGTTTAAGTTCACGGTTGATAGCCGCTTGAATTGTGTGATCATCTTCTTTAATCACATAAGTCTTAATCGACTGTCTTCTAGGAGGAGCCGTCTTAATAAGAGCAAGATCCTTAAGTCCTAAGAAAGATAGTTGTAGTGTTCTAGGAATTGGTGTTGCCGTTAAAGTCAAGAAATCAACTGAAGATTTTAGAAGTTTAAGTTGGTTTTTATGGCCAACACCAAAGCGTTGTTCCTCATCAACAATAACAAGACCTAGGTCCTTATAGCGAATAGTTTTACCAAGTAATTTATGTGTACCAACGATAATATCAATTTCACCTTTTTCTAATTTTTCTTTTGTTTCTTTTTCATCTTTTCCAGTTTTAAAACGTGAAAGATAGTCGATACGAACTGGGAATTTTTCAAAGCGCTTAATAAAAGAATTATAATGTTGAAGGGCAAGAACTGTTGTCGGAACTAAAACGGCAACTTGCTTTCCATCTAGAACAGCTTTAAATGCTGCACGCATGGCAACTTCTGTTTTTCCAAAACCAACATCTCCACAAACAAGAAAATCCATAGCTGTACTTGCTTGCATTTTATCAATAACTGAATCAATAGCGTTCTTTTGGTCTGGAGTTTCATTAAACGGGAATGAAAGTTCAAACTCTTTAAAGTCATGATCTGGAGGAGAGAATTGAAAAGCTTTAGCAGACGCTCTTTCGGCCTGAAGCTTTAGGAGGTCAAATGCTAGCTTCTTAATCGATTCGCGAGCTCTTGAAGTTAGTGCTGAGAATTTATTTGTTCTTAAGCTATCGACATTAACATTCAATTCTCCGCCGGCATGCTTTTGAATAAGATTCATCTTATAAATTGGTACGAATACTTTATCATTACCTTTATAAAGAAGAACTAGGTAGTCTGTTTTAGACCCACCAATATCCATTGCCTCTAGTCCTAGATATTTTCCAATACCGTGTTTAGAGTGAATAACGTAGTCACCTTCTTTAAGTGAAGCCAGTTGCTCTGCAAATAAATCGTAGTCGTGAATCTTTGAAACCTTGGCCTTGTCTCTTCTTATAGAAAATAAATCACTATCTGAAATCGTGAGTAATTTATCACTAGGGTAGAAGAAGCCTTCACTCAATTTGAAAGGAACAAACTCGATACGTTTCTTGATTTCAGGTTCTACTTCAAATGTTTCAATTAAATGTTCAATTTCTTTTCGAGAATTCTCATTTTGAATTGTAAAAATAATTTTCCCGGAGTATTTGAACTCACTTTTAATATGCTTAAAGAGTCCTGTTAAAAAATCCTTTTTAACTAAGTAGTTAATTTCGTGATAAGATATATAAGACTTGAATGGCCGAAACCCAAGGTCGACGATATTGCTGTCATTATCGAGGTTAACAGTAATATTTAAATGATTGAGGTTTAAACAAGCAATATCTTTTAAACGATCAATTGTTGATAAGTCATAAAAATATTTAGGGTCTGGAAGTAATTCTTCACAGTCTTCAAAATCTCTAGCGAGATCATCGATGTAATTTGAAAAATAGTCTTCAACATTGTCACGATCAAAGATTGAGACAATCCAATTTTCGTTAATGTAGTCGAGAAGTGTTGCAGTTTCATTTTCATTAAAAAATAAAGGCGTATAGATTGGATGATTTTCAAAAAGCATTCCACTTGAAAGCTTGCTAAAAATATCATTACGTTTTTCTAATAAGTCTCTTTGATTGGCCCTAGGGCGTGGGATATTATTTCGTAAATTATTAGAGTATTGTGACTCGCAAAAAATAGTAGGCCCAGGTGCAATGATAATTGACTCAAGTTTCTTATCCTTAATAGTCTTTAGGGTTTCTTTATCAATTTCATAAATCTCTTCAATCATTTCATCAAAATAATGAATACGTATTGGATGATGACCAACAGGATAGATGTCAAAAATTTCACCCTTCTTAGAAAATGTTCCTTGTTCTTCCACTGTAAAAGAAGAGCTGTATCCAAGTTTAACTAATTTTCCAGCTAGCTCATCAGGAGAAATGATATCTGATTCAGTAATTTCAATTTTAGTTTCATTAAAAAAATTGGCCGGTGGAACTTTTAAGCCAAGAGATTCTATTGAAGTGATAACTATTAATTCTTTATTTTCAGCACGTATAATTTTTTCCAATGCTGAGTGTCGGGCAAGTTGTGCACTTTCTGAGGCAAACATTCCCGAATAAGGTGACGCATCTAGTCCTGGGTAGAAAACAAGTTTTGTTTTAGAAAAGCTGGTTTTTACAAGCTCATAGAACTGTTCTGCGTCATCATAATTTTCAAAAATAAATAAATTCGATGGATTAAATTTACCATTTTTTTCTTGTAATAAGTACTTAGCAAATGCCCAGTGCTCCCTATTAATACCGTCGATGGTAAGGTCGTGTTGCCTAGTGTCTAACCAAGTATCTAGTTTTGTGCGTAGTGGTGAAAATAAATCCATGTCGTTTTTTAACATAAAATATTGTGAGAACAAAGAATTTATGCATTGGCCCATGCGTTACTAAATAGAAGATATTACTCAAAAAAAGAGGGGCCAATTTATTTCCAAAGTGCTAGTAATCGTGTAATATTTGGGAACTTACTTTACTTATACATGGAGATAAATCGATGTCGCAAAACTTTGACGTCTATATGCCGGTGTTAATTTTAGCCGCTGTAGCAGTTGTCGCTTTCTTTGGAACATTACTTGTCGGTCGTCTTGTAAGGCCAAATAATCCAACAGAATTGAAACTTACGCCATATGAATGTGGTGAGGAACCAACTGGTAGTGCTTGGTCTAACTTTAACGTTCGTTTCTATGTTATTGCTCTAGTATTTTTAATCTTTGATGTTGAAGGTGCTTTAATGTTCCCTGTTGCAACAGTTTATAAAAACTTTGTCGACATCGGACAGGGTGGTGCAGTTCTTGGATCACTTCTTCTATTCATTGTTATTTTAAGTTTAGGTTTAGTTTATTGCTGGAAAAAAGGTGACCTTGATTGGGTTAAATCTTTCCAAGCAAATATTAATGGAAAGGATAAATAATGAATTCAACGATTGTATCGTATTTATCACAAGCACCAGGCTTTTCTATGGCCGTGGATGCACTATCAAAACTTTTAGGAACTGATGCAACTGGAATCGTAACTTTTTTACTTTTCTTAGTTTTCTCATTAATCATCGTGGGTGCTCTTGCAACTATTGGTGGTCTTGGTACTTATGCAGAAAGAAAGATTTCTGCCGACCTTCAAATGAGGCAAGGTCCTAACCGTGTTGGTCCTTTTGGTATTCTTCAGTTTTTAGCTGATGGTGTGAAGATGATTCTAAAAGAGGATGTTGTTCCACGTGATGCGGACAAGTTCCTATTTAACATTGCACCACTACTGGCTTTAGTTGGTGTATTCATGTCACTTGCTGTTGTGCCATTCTCAAGCGGATTTACTCTAACTCACCTTAATGTTGGTGTTTTCTACTTATTAGGTGTTTCTTCACTAGTTGGTGTTGGTATCTTTCTTGGTGGTTATGCATCTAACTCAAAGTGGTCAATGCTTGGTGGTATGAGGGGTGCTTCTCAAATTATCTCTTACGAAGTTCCAGTAACACTTTCAATTCTTGCAATTGTAATCATGACTGGTTCATTATCATTTAAAACAATTACAGAAGCTCAGGGTGGTTTACCTCACCAGTGGTTTGTTCTTCATAACCCATTTACTTTCATTGGGTTCTTCGTACTTTTTATTGGTGCACTTGCAGAAACAAACAGAGCTCCTTTTGATCTTCCTGAAGCAGAGTCGGAACTAGTTTCTGGTTACCATACTGAATTTACAGGTATGAAGTTTGCATTTTTTGCACTTGCAGAATACATCGAAGTTTTCGTTGTTTGTGGTGTTTGTGCTGCTTTATTCTTAGGTGGATATCAAGTTCCTTTTGGTCTTGGTACAGGTGAATTCGTAAATAAATTAATTCCTTCAGCTCACCCGATGATTGGTAAGCAAGTTGGAAACTTTTTACAACTAGGTGCTTTCGTAACTAAGACACTTGCTCTTTATTACGTTGTTATTTGGATTAGATGGACACTACCAAGAATGAGAGTTGATTCTCTTATGGTACTTTGTTGGAAATATCTAACTCCAATTGCACTATTTAATATGATTGGTTGTGCTGTATGGCTTTACCTATTTAATGGTAAATCTATGTGGGCAATTCTTGGAAAAGTAATCGCATCTGCATCTGCTGGTGCGGGCGGACACTAATATTTAAGGATATTTGAAATGTTTATTAACACAATGTTTTTAATTTCAGCAGCGGCTACAGTTATAGGAGCATTCCTTGTCGCCGTTTCAAAAAATTTAATGCATGCATGTATCTACCTTCTTCTTACTCTTTTTGGAGTAGCTGGTCTTTATGCAACTTTAGGTGCTGACTTCTTGGCGGCCACTCAGTTAGTTGTATATGCGGGTGGTGTTGTAATTCTCATGCTATTTGCCATCATGTTAACTGGTGGAATTGAACAAGCTTATAATAAGCTAGGGATAAAAAAAGTAGCAGCAATGGGAACAGCTAAGACGTACTCTATTGCAGCAGTCATGATGCTTGTAATTAGTTTTGTATTAATGAAAATCCTAGCACCTGTTCTGAAGATTCAAAAACATGTGCAAATGGAAGATATGCAATCAACAGTTGAAGAGATCGGAACTAAGCTTATTACAGACCATGTTCTAGCTTTTGAAATTTCTTCAATCTTGCTACTTGGAGCTCTTGTTGGTGCAGCAGTAATTTCTAGACCAAGGAGATTAAAAAAATGATGACTTTATCTTCTTACTTACTAATTTCTTTCTTCTTATTCCTTGCAGGTGTTGCAGTAATGGTAGCAAGAAAGAATATTATCGCTATCTTACTTGGTGTTGAATTGATTTTAAACGCAGCTGCACTGAACTTCGCTGCTTACACAAGATATGCAAACCAGAATATTGACGGAAATATCATGTCACTATTCATTATTATTGTTGCTGCTGCTGAAGCGGCCGTTGGTTTAGCAATCGTGATTCGTTTCTTCCAGGTTAAAGATTCGATTCATATTGATGATGCAACTGAACTAAAAAGTTAATTAGAGATATAAGGGAAAAAAATGGATTATACGATTTCAAGTATTGCTCCAATTGTTTTACTACCGTTCTTCGCTTTCGTGATTAATGCGTTTATTGCATCACGTTTTACAAGAACTGCTGTAGCGATCAGTTGTGCAGCAATCGCAGGTTCGACAATTTATGCGTGGAGAATTTTTAGCGACTTCGTTTTCGGAACGTATTCTGCTGATTATCATATCCACAAAGTATTTACTTGGTTTGACCTAACTGGTGGTGGACAAGAGTTCGTAGTAAATATGGGTATCTATATTGATAACATGACTGCTGTTCTACTAATGATGGTTACGGCCGTTGCTACTCTTATCCACGTTTTCTCAACTTGGTATATGAAAGATGACATGAACTACGGTAGAAACGGACGTTTCTTTACTTATATGTCACTCTTTACTTCTGCAATGCTTGGTCTTGCACTATCTGATAACTTATTTTCAGTATTTATCTTTTGGGAGCTTATGGGATTCTGTTCATACTCTCTAATCGGTCACTACTACGAAAAAGAAGTTGCTGGTGCTGCTAACGTTAAGGCCTTCATGACAACAAGAGTAGGGGATGTTTTCTTCCTACTAGGTATTGTTGCTCTGTGGACTGTTGTTGGTTCAGTAAGTTTTGTCGACCTATATAAAGCAATCGACGCTGGTGGATTAGCTGGTCAGGCGGTACTTGGTATCCCTCTAGCAACATTTGCTGGTTTCTGTATCTTTATGGGAACAATTGGTAAGTCAGCTCAATTCCCTTTAAACGTTTGGCTACCAGATGCGATGAACGGTCCAACTCCATGTTCAGCACTAATTCACGCTGCGACAATGGTTGCTGCTGGTGTTTATCTATCACTAAGAATTTACCCGCTACTTGATGCTGGTGGACTTTTAACTTTTGTTGCTTATATCGGTGGGATTACTGCCTTCGGTGCTGCAACAATTGCACTTGTTCAAACAGACTTCAAAGCGGTACTAGCTTTCTCAACAATCTCTCAACTAGGATACATGGTTCTAGGTATTGGTGTTGGGTCATACAATGCTGCTTTCATGCACCTGATTACACACGCTGTTTTCAAGGCATGTCTATTCCTAGCGGCTGGTTCAGTAATTCACTCTCTTCACGATCACCACACGCATGCTCACGTACAAGAGATGCCAAGAATGGGTGGTCTAAGACATAAGATGAAATTTACTTGGTTTGCAATGTGGTGTTGTACTCTTGCAATCGCAGGAATCCCGTTCTTCTCTGGTTTCGTTTCGAAAGATAGAATCCTAGGAGATGCATTAATTGAAGCACTTCACTCACCAGTAATGGTTGCTCCGGCAGTTCTTGGTTTCATGGGTGCTCTACTAACAGCTTTCTACATGTGTCGTATGATGTTCCTTGCTTTCCACGGGAAGCCTAGAGATAAGGAAGTTTACGATCACTGTCATGAAGAAAAGCTTACTTGGAACAGAAACGTACCTCTACTCATTCTAGCTGTATTTACTCTAGGTGTTTGGTTCTCTGGTTCTCTAACAGGACAAGGTTTTGTTAAAGTTGCAGACAAGGCAAATGGTAAGTATGAGTGGTTCCAGACTTTAATTCAAAAGCCTAAGAAGGGTCAGTTCGAAAACTATAAGCGTGAACAACTTGGATCAATTGATGTACGTGAAAAAGGTACATTTACAACTTCTAAGTACGATTCGACTTACGGACTTTCTGAAGAAGAAGCACACCACATTCACCAGGTTCACTATATTGGTGCTGGTATGTCGATTGTGATTGCTTTCTCTGGTGTATTTATCGCGATGATGATGTACCTATGGGGTAAATGGAATCCTGGGTTCTGGGTTAATACATTTAACCGTTACTATAGAACACTACAAAACAAATACTTTATGGATGATCTTTATATTGGTGGTTTCATCAAGAAGGGACTTCTTCCATTTAACAACTTATTAGCTAAGTTTGACATGGGATTCTATGACAGATACGCAGTTGATGGTTGGGCAACAGTTACACGTTTTGTAATGAGAGTTTCAGCGTGGTTCGATAACTTATTTGTCGACACAATGATGGTAGATGGTACTGGAGCAAGTGTACGTTTATTTAACGTTATCTTAAGAACGATCCAAAACGGAAAGATCCAGTTCTACATCGCAATGATTATTTTAGTACTATTTGGTTATATTTTAGCTTTATAAGAGAATTAAGGAGTTACAGTGAACGCACATTCTAATCTATTAAGTTGGATTCTGTGGATGCCTATGATCGGTGTTCTTGGGGTACTTTTATTACCTAAGACGAAAGAGACGGCAATTAGAGTATGGTCTTTGATTAATACTGTGATCACACTTGTTTTATCAGGTTGTCTATACATGAAATTCGACAATACTGTGCCAGGTATGCAAGAGATGTTTACAATTAAACATTCTTGGATTTCGCAGTTTAACATTTTTTATCACCTAGGAATTGATGGTATTTCATTACCAATGGTTCTTTTAACTTCGCTTCTTTTTGCGATCTGTATCCTTTCTTCATGGACAGTTAAAAAGCAAGTTAAGGGTTACTTTGCATTACTACTAATGCTTCAATCAACTGTTTACGGTGTATTCTTATCAATGGATTTCTTCCTATTTTATGTTTACTGGGAAGTAATGCTGATCCCAATGTTCTTCCTAATTGGAATTTGGGGTGGTGAGAATAGAGAGTACGCAGCTGTTAAATTCTTCTTATATACATTCTTTGGTTCAATCCTAATGCTTGTTGGTATGGTTGCTCTATACTTCGTAACAGGTCAAGGTGTTGATTCATTCAATATTCTAGCGCTTTCAGGCGGTAAATTTGTAAACGAAACTGTAAATATCTTTGGTATGGCCCTTCCATTTGCAAAAGTATTCTTTGTAGCACTTTTCATTGGTTTCGCGATCAAAGTTCCAGTTTTCCCATTCCATACGTGGCTACCACACGCACACGTTCAGGCACCAACAGCGATCTCAGTTATCCTTGCCGGTGTACTACTTAAGATGGGTACTTATGGTTTCTTAAGAATTGCATTCCCAATCTTCCCATCAGCTTCTGTTTACTTTGCAGATGCAATTGCATGGCTAGGTTTAATTAACGTTATTTACGGAGCATTCTGTGCCATGGCACAAACAGATGTTAAGAAACTTGTTGCATACTCTTCAGTTTCACACATGGGATTCGTAATGCTAGGTCTTGCTGCAATGACAGTACAAGGTATGAACGGTGCTGTTCTTCAGATGTTCAACCACGGTACTTCAACAGCTATGATGTTCCTTCTTATTGGTATTCTTTATGAAAGATCACACCACAGATGGATCGTTAGACCAGATGGTACAAAAGGTTTTGGTGGTCTTTATACACAACTACCAAAGTTCTCAATTGTTTTCATCATCGCGATGTTCGCATCAATGGGTCTTCCAGGACTTTCAGGTTTCATCTCTGAAGCTCTAATTTTCCTAGGGATCTACAATAGATTTACAACAATCACTGTTCTTGCAGTTGTTGGTCTTCTTCTTGGTGCTGCTTACCTACTATGGATGTTCAAGAGAATGTTCTTTGGTGAAGTTATTGAAGAAAATAAATCTTATACAGATATGAATGCTAGAGAAATCTTTTACATGGTTCCACTATGTGTTGCAGTAATCCTATTTGGTATTTGGCCATCTCCATTACTAGATATGATGAAGGCTTCTGTAGGTAAACTAGTTTCATTATTAGCGACTTTTTAATAGTCAATAGGTGAAGTGATGGCTTTAAATTATTTAGCGAGTATCTCACATTATATTCCGGAGCTTTTAGTATGCTTCACGATGGGAGCCTTAATCCTCATCGAAGCTACTTACGGAAATGATGAAAAAGGTAGCTCAAAAAACATGTTTTACTGGGGTTCAATGCTTGGACTACTATGTGCGCTTATCTACCAGGTTAAAGGTCTTGGTATTGAGCCGACACATATTTTTACTAAGTCTTTAGTTATTGATCACTTCTCAGGTTTTGCAAAGATCGTAATGATCCTTAGTACAGCTGGTGTTATTTACCTTTCTAAGATCTCTAAGGATCTTTATGAAGGTACAAAAGCTGAATACACAATTCTAGCAATGGGTGTTTTAGTTGGTGGGATGCTTCTGGCTTCTGCAAATAATATGCTCCTATTCTATTTAGGGATCGAAACTCTTTCACTACTATCATACGCAATGGCCGCTCTTAAAAAGAACGACGAACGTTCGACTGAAGCCGGGCTTAAGTATGTACTATACGGTGGTGTAACTGCTGGTATGATGTTATTTGGTATGAGTCATATTTTTGGTGTTCTAGGGACAATCAACTTCTCTGAACTAATGCCAATGCTATCAACTCTATCTACTGAACAAACGGCAATTCTTATTCCTTCGTTCTTACTTTTCTTTGTAGGGATTGGTTATAAGATTTCTTGTGTACCTTTCCACATGTGGTCTCCAGATGTTTACGAAGGTTCACCTCTGCCAGTTACAGCATTCTTCTCATTAGTTCCTAAGTTTGCAGGGATCGTAGCTTTTGCTCGTCTTACTCAGGTATTCTTTGGTGGAGATGTAGGAGTTCTAAAAGACTCTTGGTTAGTTCTTCTAAGTATCGTAGCAGCTCTTACGATGACAGTTGGTAACGTATCAGCTATCGGTCAGCGCTCAATTAAGAGAATGCTTGCTTTTTCTTCAATTTCACACGCTGGTGTAATGATGCTTGGTGCGATTGTACTTGGTAAATCAGGATGGACTGCAATACTTTTCTATTCTGTAACTTACTTATTTATGACGCTTGTAGCATTTTATGTTGCATCATTTATTCAAGATCACTATGGTAATGATCATATCGATCGTTTCTCTGGTCTTATTAAGAAGCATCCAGTTATGGCCATTGCTATGGCGATTACAATGTTTTCTCTAGCTGGTCTTCCTCCATTATCGGGATTTGTAGCTAAGTTCAACATTCTTGCTGCTATTATTGATAAGAAATTCTATGTACTAGCGGTTATTACTGCTCTTAACTCTGTAATCTCTCTTTACTACTACATGAAAGTTGTTCGTGTAATGATTCTTAAAGATGCAGAATCTGATGAGCAAATCGGTGGTTTCGGATTTATCAACCAATTAGTAATTGGTGCTTATACGCTTCCAGTTGTACTTCTTGGTATTTTCTGGCAAAAGCTTATCGCTCTTGCTAACGGGGCCTTGCTCCTAATTAAGTAGTATGGAATTAGTACTACTAACATCCTTAACTTTTTTTATTATTCTTGGGGTAGTCTTAGGCTACCCCTTGTTTTTCAAACCTAAAATGGCCCAAGCTCCTTTCAAGAAATTGAATCGTGAATCACATCTGGCCAAATCAAACTTAGTTTCATTAAAGATGACATTTAAGCTTCTTGTTGTTTTTCAAGTTATTGCCATGATTACAGTTGTTATTCTTGGTGCACAAACACTAGATTTTTATAAAGAAGCGTATTCAATATTGATTGGTCTTGCTACAATTTTAATACTACTTATTTTGTAATTATCTAAAATTAAAGAGGATAGTTCTTGGAACTAATTATTGCTTTGCCACTCTGGCTAATCGTTATTCAATTAATGGGTTCTCTTCTTAACTCGAAAGAAATCTTACCGACTTTGAGTTTGAGGAAATATTTAGCAGCTTCACACGATATTGCGAGTGTAGATGCTTTATGTTTTAATTCTTTTATCGTCATCTTGTTCTTGGCCATCTTCGGACAGACAATATCTGCGTTTTTTATACTGACAAACGAAATTAGCTATATCTTACCATTCTATGTTCTTATGGTTGCTGTCACAATTTTTGTTGGTATTTTTAGATTTAGACTCTCATTGATACGTTCAGAAATCATCGAAAAGACGCAAATAATTATTTGTCAGCTTATAGTCTTGAGTACTTTTTTAATAATTTATTCATTAATTCAAACAAACAGTTTTCTTATTAAGTTACTTTTTGGCCTACCGGTGTTAGCTCTTTTTTATACAACTGAGATTGAAGTTATAAAGGCAGGTTCTATATATTCAGATAAGAAATATCTTAGTATTCAATGTTCCTACGTAAGACTTTTATATCAGAGCTTTATTGCTCTCTTTTTTATTAATTTAACTTTTACTAATACCGATTGGTCATTGCTTTTTAAAAGTAAGTTTGAATCGGTTGCTCTTTATTATTTTGTCGTATCTCTCTTTGTTTTATTTTATCAATCGGTTTTAATTATCTTAAGTAATACTTATCTTAAATTTCAACCACTCAAAGACTATTCGACTATACTAAGTAGTGCTCGTAGTAGAGCAGTCTTTAGCTTAGTAGTCATAATGATTTTATGTATTACAAAGGTATTCAATGTATTTTAATATCTTAATCATCATATTCTTCTTATTGGCCGCTTTCTCAAAAAAGAGATACACGATGATTCTATATCCTGTATCTCTAACGCTGCTTCTTTTAAATTTTTTAGGTATTTCTTCTACTATATTGTTATATTTCTTATTTATTTTCTTATCTTTGTTTATTCTCGTTCTAAGTGTAGTTGAATATTGTTTTCCAACGTCTGAGGTAAGATTTAAGCGTTTTGAGTATTTACCGTATTTTCTATTTACAACAATAGTACTGGGTGTATTCTCTGTTAATATCTATCATCTTAAGAGTAGTGGTGGATTAATTGGTTCAATTAATAATTTTAATGTTGATACACATGTTGATTGGACAATCTTATTAAAATTTAGTGTATTGCTTGTATTTATAGCATTTTTATCAATTGTAAATTTAGATGGAGATAAGAATGCATAATATCGATCCTTTTACATTATTATCAACTCTGTTTATTATAAATATTGGCGTTTACCTTTTTACTAAGCGATTTACAAAGAAGCTTTTTTCCCTTTTTACAGTCATAGTAATCTTTCTTTTACTAATTGATCTAAGAGTCCAAGAATCAATCAGCTTAGGTGATGGAGTCATGATTTTTATTTATTCAGCTCCGATCTTTCTTATAATTAATGCTATTTTTAAAGAGTTTAAAGTAAGGCAGGGCCTGAAATGATCTATATAAATATCTCATTATTCATCCTTAGTCTCATTGGCCTTCATTTTAGTAGTCGTTTGAATAATTACTCTAAGACTACTATTAGTATATTTCCTATAATCTTAAATTTTATTTATTACTTTTCTGGTGTCGAATTTGATTTTTTTAACACCATTATACCTTTTGTGTTCTCTTACTTGATTATTGATCAAAGCAAACGAAAGGTTTATGAAGTTTTACCATTTGGTATTCTACTACTACCTATCGACATTAACTTAAAGATCATAGGTTTTAGTACATGTAGTTTTTTTAACTTCTCTCAGGCAGACTTTAAGTTTAGATCCTTAGCAATTTTAAAAATAGCGATAATTTGTTTTCTTACTTTAGTTGATAAGTCTGCTTCATTTAAATACCTGTTTTCTGTATATCTATTTTTGAGTTTTTTACATTCTAATGATGATGACTTTGCCATTACAGACGGTGTAATTATTTCATTTTTGTTATTATCGAATATCCAACATATCTCAATGACTCTTAATGTATTTCTTATTACTTTATCAATTCTAATATTTTTAACTATAATGAGTAAGAATAGTATCTTTAAAGCGGTTTTCTTATTAACTTCAATTATTGCTGTCTTATTGAACTTAGAAACATTATTGATGTCGATTATCGTTTTCTACTATGTAGGTAAGTCATTTATCTCTACAAAAAATATACTGTTACAAGAGACACAAGTACTAAAAAAGTACTTTTCATATGAGTTATTTGATCAGATCTGGTTAATCGGACTATTTACATTGGCCTTTACAATTGGAAATTCAACTATTCTCGTCTTAACATTCTTTGTTGCAATGATCGTATTTCTTCTAAATACAGAATCAACTCAAAGAAACCGTGAAGCGCTTCAATGGTTTGAATTTCTATATAGTTTAATAACAATAAGTCTAATTTCTTTTGGGTTAATATTTTTCCAAAGCCTAGTTGGTGATATTGACCGTGAACCTATTTATTATGCAACAGCTTCTTATGTTACTTTAAATTTTCTAGTATTTGGCCTTGCAGTTAAATTTCCTCAGCTTACAACAATGATTGGGACGAGAATTAATTTAGGTAATACGAAGCGATTTACATTCATTGATGAAATTTTTTCGTCAAAAGATAAGGTAGGTTCTCAGGTTACCATGACTCACTCACATATTGGTGCATTTGCTCTGTCTTATCGTAGTGTTCGTGCATTAAGTATGATTCTTATGGCATCGTACTTTCTCGTGCTTATTATCCAGGTGGTAATGAAATGAGCTTCACTAAAGAATATATTATACTTATAGCTTCTATATTTATTTCAGCAATTTTATGTTTCGTACTCAGTGGCATACTTTATTCAACAGGATTCTCAGGTCTCACTTTGGGAGTAGAGTTTGGTTTCTTACCGGTGGTGGGTGCCTTATTTAGTTTATACCTTTTAAGAAAGTCTGATTCGTTAAGCTTAATATTAATGGCACCCCTTGCTTTCGTAATATTTGGTGCTTCTAATATGGCAACTTTCTTACTAGGGACGATGTCTCTACTTTCAATTGCTAAATTACATAATTTCAAGTTTCTAGCTTACTTATTTGTAAATTTAATAGGTCTATTAATTTTTAAGGATCAATTTTACTATCTTTTCTACGCTCTAGTGATTTCTTCATTATTATTTATTTTCTTTTCTAAAGAAGATAGTGTCTTACTATCTCTTATGATTTTGAAATATTTAACACTTATTAATTATGTAGATTATGTTTCAAGTACATCAATATTCATTGTTCCATTTATTGTACTTCTGTTAATTGGACTTCATTTTAGACTAAGAGTTACTAATTCGATTAATATTCTTGCTCTATCTCTATTGCTACTTACTCAAGTTCAAACGTTACCAGTTTTACTTACGGCACTTAGTTTGCTTGGTTTGTCTGAGTTCATTAAAGGTTCTAAAGAACGTATGCAATTTATTATGACAGCTAATATTTCAATGATGACGATAATTCTATCTATTTCATTTGTTTCGGGCCTAGCAAAACTGATACCTTTAATGGTTCTACTTACTGTATTTGTCGACTTTTGTAACAAGAGTGTGGAGTTAAACCATGCAAGCTAGTTTTTATTCACTATTATTATTTTATCCTGTCACATATTTTTTAAACTCTATTTTAGAGAAGTATTCAGGGGTTAATGAAAAACAACGTACATCTATTCTTTCAATGATTTTTTTAGGTGTGTTTTATTTTCTGTTTAAGGATTTTGTTTTCTCTTCAACTGAGAGAAGTTATTTTGCTGTAACAGCAGTAACTTTTTCATTTTTCTTTTTCAATAGTAAGGGTGACTTAAGATCTTTGTTCAAAGGATTTACACTCTTATGGTTTTCACTTTTTAATATATGGAACTTTACTGGTGTTACTGATATTGTTCTTCTTCTTGGTGCCCTTTGTTTTTTTGACACGGATAAAAAGAGTGATCATAGTTTATTTTATATTCTCGCATGGATTATCATTACAGTAGTTTACTTCTTTGTTAAAGAATTCCAAGGTGTTGAGTTAGGTAACTTTTTCTATGAAATTCTAATTGTTGTTACGACAACTTTATTAATGCCTAAAGAAAAAAAGCGTCCATATCTTTCAATCCTGCAATATATATTCTGCTTATCTGTTTTAGAAAGATTTATTAGTTTGAATATAGAGTTAAGCCCTTATTTTTACCTATTATTCTTATGCGTACAGGTGATATTTTCGTTTATAAAAGTCGATACCCGTTATCAGGCCATTCAACTGATGTCGATTTGTTTATTTAGTGCAGTTATCTATCTTCCAACTTTTGGTATTGATAGTTTTTATCAGTTGTTCTTAGTCATATACTTGTTAATATTTGCTATTAAAGTTGATTATTCTCCACTTGTATCTAAACTCATGGGGATTATACACGTGGCCTATTTATTCTTAATAGGACATATCGTTTATTTACACATGGATTATTTAACGAATTTACAATTACTTTCGACGATATTCTTGATTATTTCACTAGCATACAGACAGAATATATTTGGTATTGTGAAAAATAATCCACGCACTGCCTAGATTTGATTTAAATTCAAATACTTAGGATAATGAAGACATGATAAAGTTTCGTGTCAAAACCAAATCAAATAAGGTTTTGGGCCCTTTTGTATTTTCAGAATTAATTGAGTTGGGTCATAAAGATGCAATCGATGACTCATGTCTATTTCAAAAGTTTCCAACAGGGGATTGGGCCCCTGTAAACGCAATTCCAGAACTAAGCGAACTCTTTTCTAAAATTGAAGAGCCAGTGTCGGTTAAAGAAGAAACACAAAAAGAAGTAAAATATGCTCAAACAGATAGTGAGCAAAAGCATCATACTTTGATAGGTGAAGATAAAACTGCCTTTAATGAGTTTAAATTTTCTAAAGACAAAGAATTCGATATTGATTATCAAGAAATTGAAGAGAAATTTAAGGCCAAGAAGGAATTAGAAGACGAAGCAAAGGATGAGATTGGGGAAGAAGGACCACCTCCAATTGATAAAACAGTTCTTGTTAATGTCTCTAGTTTAAAAAAGAAAAGTATAGATAAAGAAGAAGACGAGGATGTTGCCAAAACTGTCGTTGTAAATAATTTTAGAGATGAATTTGATCTTGATAGCGATGGTGAAGATTCTGATGGTAGTGATGAGGAGGAGGGGAAAGATAAAATGCCTGAACCTGAGCCTGAAGAAGTTGTTGACTCCGATGCAGCTACCCAGATGTTCAATCTCGCAGAGTTAAAGAAAGAAGAGCTTCCAACAAAGACTGAAGACTATAGTGATATTGAACTTCAGATTATGCAAGAAGAGCGTAGGCTTAAAAAGAAACCTAAGAAAAAAGTTGTTCAAAAGCATGTCGAAAAAAAGGAAGTTACTAATAATAAGAAAAGAAACTTAGTTGTTGTGTTATTTCTTGTCGTGACGATAATTTTTCTATTGCCTGAAGAGAAGAAAGATATTCAAACAGTTGTTGTTCCAAAAATATCATTCCCTGTTGCAACTGAAGTTGCACAGCCGCAAAAAGCGCAATTGGCCTATAAAGAAGGTATGGCCTTGTTTAAACAAGAAGGTTTTGTAAATCGTATTAGTGCGGCAAATAAGTTTAATCTCTCGCTTCGTTACAAATTCTCAGGAAATCCTGCTATTAGCAAATTGATCCACGCTTATAGTGATTTACTAATTGATACACAAAATAAATTTGAAGCAGGTCAAGTTCTCTCAAAACTGATAAGAATTGAAGATTCAAAGCTTTTGTCAGATATTGATGTCGTTATCGGGGCTGCTCAGTTTTATGCCTATTTTCAAAAATATGAAACAGCGATATTCACTATTGAAAGGTATAATTATTTAAAATCGAATAAACCCTCTATTAAGATGTTTTCAATATACTTGAACTATCTCTTAAAAGCTGGTGAGCTTGATAAGGCCAAGATTGTTTATGACAAGCTATTTCAAGCTAAGCTAAGAACTGTTGAATCGATTGATGCAATGGTTAACTATCTACTCTTAAATGAAAATAGTACTGATGCCCTTAAACTTATTACTGAGAATAAGGAAAAGTTTCAAAGTGATTACAGGTTTTTAATTATATATGGGGATCTCCTCTTAGAGTTAGAGAAAATGGGGGAACTAAATAAGATAGCCTCAATCTTAATTGCAAAATATGGTGGTGGGTCACCATATAACTTTGCTCAAGGTCTAAAGTTCATGGGCTTTGTTAAGGCCTATAATAAAGACATTCAAGGTGCAACAAAGCTATTCCAACAATCACTTAAGATTTATGATGATGAATCTTTAAGAGATACTCTTGCAACTCTTGATGTTGCTGGAAGTGATCTTACTCAAAAGGTTATCTCAACAAGTAAAATAAAAGTTCTCATAAGACAATCAAAAGACGAAGTCGCACTTTTAAACTGGGACAGGGCATTTGAATTGGCCTTAAGAGCAGTTTCATTGGATGAGACAAGTATTGATGCAAAACTTTACTTAGCAGAGCTACAAGTCAAAAGAGGTTATTTTGATTTTGCGATAACAACTCTAACTAAGTTAAGAGCATTACATCCAGTTAATCCTCGAATTAATTATGCGCTTATTAAAGCAAATATTATGTCCTATAAAAAAGACGAAGCGAAACGATTACTATCAGCTTTATCGACAAGTGAGAAGTTTAGAGAGACTTTTGAATTTCATATGCTCTTAGGACTTTATTATAACTTAATTGCAAATGATAAGATGGCCTTTGATAAGTTTAAGGCCGCTGCAAGAGTAAATCCTCTTAGTGATATCGCTCAATTTGAAATGGCCAAGATCGCCTTCAAAAATAAAAAATTTAAACAAACAAAGATATTCTTAAATGAAGCGATGGGATTAAATCCATCTAATATTGATTATAAAATTCTAAATAGTAAGGTCTTATACGAAACAGATGGTGTTACAACTGCTATTGGATATCTTCGTCAAGAGCTCTTAGAACATAGAGATAATCCAAAGCTTTATGGACAAATCGCAGTCTTCTACTATCGTGATCAGAATTATGAAGCTTATCGTGAGATGAAAGAAGTTCTCGATCGTCTGAATAAAAAAGACGGTGCTCTATACTCTTACTTAGTTGAAGTATCTGAGATCGAAAGAAATTATAAAGAGTTGATCGAGAATGCGATTAAGCTTCTTGTATATGAGCCAGGAAACCTTCTAGTTAGAGAAAAGTTAATCATAACTTATATTCATATGAATAACTACGGCCTCGCTAGTCAGCATTTAGACATTTTAGAAAAGAGATTACCTACTTACCCTAGGATTAATTATTACCGTTCTAAGATTCTCTTTAGTCAAAGAAAGTTCAGAGATGCTGAAAAAGCAGCACTTGTTGAAATTGAAAAACATCCAAATTCAGAATTTGGTTACTATATGTTAGGGGAAATTTATTTAATAGGCAAAAAAGTCCAAGAGGCCAAAAAGAATTTATCTAAGGCAATTCAGATTAATAAAAACTATTTTGATGCTATTTTCTCAATGGGTAAATTAACATTTCAAACAAGAGAGTTTGTACCCTCTCTACAGTTCTTTCAGCGCGCTAACAGGCTTAATCCGAATGATCCAGACTTAAATAAGATGATGGGTTTTCTGTATAAAGAACTTGGTCAACCTAACCTTGCAATCGATAAATTTCAAAGATATTTGACGCTCAGCCCAGCTGCTAGAGACCGTCAAAATATTCTTGCATTAATAAATGCATTAAAGCGTTGACAAATGTGTGTAAGAATCTTAATAATATATCTCACGAATGCAAAATATTTGTATTTTGCGGAGGATTGGCTGAGTGGTCGAAAGCGGCGGTTTTGAAAACCGTTGAGCGCGAGCTCCGCAGGTTCGAATCCTGTGTCCTCCGCCACTTTTTTTCTTAGTGGAGAAGTGGGAGAGTGGCCGAATCCAGCACCTTGCTAAGGTGTCGTACCTCCGGGTACCGCGAGTTCAAATCTCGCCTTCTCCGCCATTTTGAATCAAATAATTCTATTATTAAATCCAACATCAAACTGATCACAAAAAAACTGGCGCTTACGCTTGTTTTTTTCTTATGCATATTAAGCAGACTCAACGTCACTGTGCTAACGCACGTGCCGCAGGTCAGTCTCCGCCATTTTAAAATCCCCAATTAAATGTAAGATCGCAAAAGCGGTCTTTTTTTGTACCTAAATTTTACCTTAGGCCAAATTTACCTCTCAAATACATTGCCCCTATAGACATGCAATAATAGATTTATGAAAACTCAACTACTACTAGCTGTACTTACAATTATTATTTCTCTTTCAACTTTTGCTCAAGGTCGAAGCTTTGGTGGCTTTAAGAGCGGTAATTTGGAAATTGAGCCTGTAGTAGGGTATGAGCGTGTACAAAAGATTCTTCCAACTCCTCATACGTCTAGTCGTCTCTTTTACGGCCTAAGAGCAAACTATGGCCCAAAGTACTTATCACTTGAAGCAGAGGTAACACAGGCGAAAGAAGATGAGTCCTTTGATACAGGAGTTGATATCAGTGATAATTCAACGAATTACATGCTTGGGCTAAGAAGTTCATTTAATATTGGACGAGCTCTTAATTGGTATTTAAGGGCCGGAGCGCACGCACGTGATAGTAAGTATGAAAGAACTCAAGCAGGTGTGACAACAACAATTGAACCCGCCACATACGTAAATCCATATGCAGGTACAGGACTTGCTATTAATTTAATGAATGTATTTACGTTAAATGCCGGTATGAATGTTATTTTTACTGATGATGAGCACGAATATCAATCGTCATTAGGTTTTGGAATTCGTATCTAAGTATCCGACTTAAACATTTGATTTGTTAACTCTTTGTCAGATGGGTTTACATCCGCGCTAGTCGTTTTTAAAATTTTACATGCTAACAAAGGATGTAAAATGAAAATTATCTTGACGCTATTTTTAGCGCTATTTCTAGCTTCTTGTGCTTCTAACACTGAAAATAAACTAAGTTTCGATGCCGAATTATCTCAGTTTAAATATCCCTTTCCGGTAAAAACATATGAGCTCGCTTCTCAAAGGCAGAAGTTAAAAATGCGTTATATGGATATTGGTAAATCAAAACATAAAGTGGCCGTTCTACTTCACGGTAAAAATTTTGCAGGATTTTACTGGGAGAAAGTAGCAAATGATCTCGTAAAAAAAGGCTATCGAGTTATCATTCCTGATCAAATTGGCTTTGGTAAAAGTTCAAAGCCTAAAAATTATAGTTACAGCTTCCCACAGCTCGCTAAGAATACTCATGACCTCTTAAAGTCTATTGGTGTAAAAAAGTATACTGTCGTTGGTCACTCGATGGGAGGAATGCTCGCTGTTAATATGGGGGCCATGTATCGTGATATCAAAAAAGTCGTTTTGGTTAATCCTATTGGCCTGGAAGCATATTTGGATTATGCAGAATATAAAGATCCAGACTTTTTTTATAATATTGAAAAGAATAAAACTGTTGATGGTGCCAGAAATTATCAAAAGAAAAACTATTATGATGGTGCTTGGGCCGAGTCTTATGAAGAACTTCTAACGCCCTTTAAAGGCTGGCTAAATGGCCCTAATTATGATGATGTTGCTTGGAATGCGGCCTTAACATATGGCCCAATCTTTAATGATAATATTGTCGTAAAGTTTCCAAAGATTAAGGCCAAAACTGTTTTAATTTTAGGTACGCGTGATCGCACAGGTCCTGGCCGTGGTTGGAAGAAAAAAGGTGTTAAAAGAAAATTAGGTCAATATCAAAATTTAGGTAAGGACTTAAAAAAGGAAAACCCTAAACTTAAGCTAATTGAATTAGATGGTTTAGGGCATATGCCTCAATTTGAGAATTACTCTAGATTTGCTAAAGTCTTTTATCCTGAGTTTTAAATCTAATTAGGCAGCGAACTTTCTTGTTCGCTGCTTTTTGGCATGATCTGCATACTTAGTATCAATTCCCATAATATGCGTAAATAACCAGTTCTTTAAGAAGCTCGCTAGTTTATCTTTTTCTAAAGTGCCGTTATGTAGTTGTTTCTCAAAGCGTGCTACTGCAGATAAAAGCTTCTCGTGAACTCTTTTATGTGATTCGTATGAAGGATAATTAATACTTTGCATATACTCTTCTTCTTCGTCGAAATGGAAAACAGTATATTCTTTAAGAGATTGAAATGCCTCTTTCATTCCCTGATTCATATTCATAGAATTAATTAATCCGTTGATTTTACGCAGTAATTCTTGGTGTTCATTATCTACTTTTGAAATACCAATATTGTACTTATCTTCCCATGGGATTAATTCAATATTTGTATTGATTTTAATATTTTGTGACATTTTTGTATGATCGATTGATCCAGAAAGTTCACCAAGATATAGGTTTATTGTATTAGCTAAATTTAGCGTCTGTGAGACAACAAGTGCACTTCTTTGTGTAGAGTTATTAATAGCATGAATCGCATCACGTAGTTCAATTACACCGTTCTCTTGCTCTTTTGCTGCAATAGTGACCTCGTGAATTTGTTCATTCATTTTGACAGTCTCATCATTAGTTTGATTAAAGCTATGTCTGAATTCTTGAAGAGTGTTGTCACATGACTCAGCAGTTTGATCGAGCCTTTCATTTAGGTCCTTACTATTTTCTTGAATATTAGTAATAAGAGAATTTAGTTTTAATTGTGCTTCATTTAAAGTTGCATTAATCGCCTCAGCACTTTCCCCACTTGTTGATGCAAGTTTACCAATTTCTTCAGCGACAACTGAGAAGCCTTTCCCGTGTTCACCTGCACGAGCAGCTTCTACTGAAGCGTTGAAAGAAAGCAGTTTCGTTTGAAAGACAATATCATTAATGAGCATAGCTTTAGATTCAACATCCGTAAAAGTAGATAAGAAACCATTAAGGTTAAGAACAATATCATTTAATGACTCAGTAATATCACGACTTGTTGTTAAGCTTGATTGAATATTTTTTTCTAATTTTGCTAAAGAGTGATCACTTCTACTTATTAGATTGTTGATCTCTTTAATGTTTGTTTCGAATGAATTAATCGATCCTGTCGTTTTAGTAATCATTGCACTAATTTCATCACTAGTGGCACTTGTTTGAATAACAGCACTTGCTTGTTCATCTGTACTTTCATCAAGTTGCTCACACGATTCAAAGAATTGAGCGTTTGTTCCAACTATATTCCGCTGTAGATAATCTAGTTTTTGTACAAAAGATTGAAGATTAACTCGATGTTTTCTTCTTTCCTTTACAGCAAAAAATGCAAAAGGAATGAGTGCACTAAAGAAAGAAAGTCCTTGCGTGAAACTCATGTGATTGTAGTAGATGCAAAGCCCTGTGATAGAGGTCGATAAAAATAATGGAGTAATTATATAGCTTAAATTTTTCATGCATTCATTATCGGATGAATGCGTTCCTACTAGAGCGAAATTTTAATGACAAATATCATGATTCAAGTAATCTGAACGATAGATATTATTGAAATTATTGGGTTTTTAAAATCATTTTATTGAACTTTTTAGTGGTTCTATAGATCCTGTTGAATATAGGCTCCAATATAGTTACTTCCACCTTTGATTCGGCCAAACATGGATGATGATTCAAAAATAGCTGAGCGATGATGAATCATAAGTCCAAGCCATGTGTACTTTAAACCTGCTTTTTCCAAGCTAAAATCGATAGAGAAGTCTAAGTAATTCATAAACTTACTGCTACGATAGCCCTTTCCGGAAATATCAAACTCTTCTATATAGGTGATTTGGTCGGCATAAGAAATTCCTTCTGCAAGGCCAAGCCTCCACTTTGTAGGCCAGTGAAACGGAATGAATATTTTAACAGCTAGTGCAAACTCATTACTTCTTTCCTGAACCGCACTTTTAAGATGTCCAACATATTGGGGTAGCAAATAAACTGGAATATTTGCACCTAGAAGTTTATCGGCCATTGGGATTCCATATGCAAAGGAAACCATATCGTTGTTATATTTATCTGTTGCAGTATGAAAAGCAAGGATATCGCTTAGATTTGACGGAGTCGCCATTGCATAGGCTGTTCTTATAAAAGCTTTCGACTTAAGTTTTGTACGTTTAGAAATTTCATATCCATTCTTTTGGGCCAGGTTCGGATCAATGAAGCCGATTCCTAAAAATGTTTCTGTGTTTACTTGGTTACGAATAGTAGAAGTATGGGCCGTTTCATTATCAAGGGCGCTTACTTTTATATGAGTAAGGATATTAAAATCTTTATACACTTTTATAGCGGCCTTAACACCGGTACCAATTTCATAGCCTGGACCAGGATTTGATACATCTAAACCATAGTACTTATTATTAAACTGAGCAGTTCTAATTGTTGCATAGGCATATGGGCGAAAGAAAACTTTCTTCCAAACAAGATCTGCTTCAGTATTTACTGTGAAGTATGTTCTTGTTGAATGGTCTGTGAGGATCTGGGCCCTGGTTCTCCACATTGTTGAGTGAATATACTGTGCTTCTAAACCATAATCAAAGCCAGCTCCTCGAACTGTATTTTGAGTATCTTTTGGAATATCAAAAAAGCGGTACTTTGACATAAGGTTGATATTTAACTTTTTAATAGGTCTATAAAAAGTGAAGTGAGCAGATAGGCCATCGAGTTGAAAATCTCCACGCTTATAATAGAAGAGTGGGATAATGTCAGAAACTTTTTTATCTTTTACTTGAAATGGTATCGATGCATTACGATAACCAAACCCAATACCCCAATATTCTGGACTGTAGTTACTCGCAAAAGTAAATGTAGAGATAAAAATAGTTGTTAAAATTTTTTTCATTATAACCAATCTGTAAATGCGACCCCGAGCCCAACTCGGGTCATATTATAATTGTAATCAATCATCGTTTCACCATAACCAGTAAAGACTTGAAAGTAACCCTTTAAACGTGTTTCCGGTAAAGGGAAAGACCAGTTAACTTCGAGTGCACCCTTGTTATCTTTCTTTAAATTATTTCTAAGCATCCAAGAAAGAGTATGGCCATTAATTTTATGAATTCCTGTTAGTTCAAAGTATCCAAGATAGTCAGTAATATCGGGATTGTCATCACCTGTATAATCAGTCGGTCCATCTTTAGCTTCTTCTTTTATACGATACCAGACCTTGAGCATGAATAGAGTTTTTTGCCATTCAAAAAAGGTTGTTGCAAAGATTCTGTTCCAGCTTCGAGATAATGGTAAATCTTTACCATTCGATTGATGAACAAAACCGAAGTGGTAGTAGTTTTTAAAAATTCGCCAGTCTTCATTAAACGGCTCTAAAGAGATAAATAACTCCGGCTCATAATTAGTATCTCTAAATGCTGCCGAATTTTTCTTATTGTAAAGCTGCCATAATGACTTTTGAGTATAGGCAAAATTTAAATCTGTTTTCGATCCAAAGACATGTGACAATACTGTGAATTTGAAGCTAAGTTGAAATTTTGTTTCGATATTCTTTAACTCATCATCTGATGGGTAGGGCTCCTCATTTGGATCGTGCATATAAGTAATTGGCAAAATGTAATTTGGCCTATGTGCAGTAACTAAAGAGGAAGTACTATTTGAATGATTGTCTTCTTTGATTCTTTGTTCAAGGGATTTTTGTATCTCACTGCTTTCACTAGCAAGAGTTAGCAGGGGTAGAGTAAGAAATATAAGAAAAATCTTGTTCATGTATTTGACTGGTAAAAAATTAATAAATTGAGCCTATTGTCCAATTTTTTAAGGCCCTCTGACAAATATTTCCTTGAATGCAAGAACGCATTGACAATATGAGTAGTTAGGGGCTATAAATAACTCCTACATGCGCACTCGTAGCTCAGCTGGATAGAGTGTCTGACTACGGATCAGAAGGTCGCAGGTTCGACTCCTGCCGAGTGCGCCATGTTTCTCAAGCACCTGTTTTTACAAGCCTATGTCAAATCACGAACAAAGATTTAATGGAATAGCGGCCCTTCTTGGAGCTGAGGCTTTTTCTTTTATAAAAGACTCACATTTTATGATTATCGGTCTTGGTGGAGTTGGGACTTGGTGCGTTGAATCTATTGCGCGCCTTGGAGTTAATAAAATTACTTTGGTCGATCTCGACGATATTTGTGTTTCAAATACAAATCGTCAACTACATGCCCACGATGGGAATTATGGAAAGATGAAGGCCGATGCCCTAAAGGATAGAATCGCTATGATTAATCCTGATTGTGAAGTTATATGTCATTATTGTTTTTTTAATGAAAAGAGTATGGCCAAGATATTTGCTGAGCGCCCGTCTATTATTATCGATACGATTGATGCACCTCGTGAGAAGGCGGTTTTAATTAATGAGTGCTATAAGCGCGATGTTAAAATTGTAAGTTCTGGGGCAATTGGTGGAAAAGTAGATCCAACAATGATTACAGTTGCTGAGCTTTCTAAGACAAAGCAAGACATGCTTTATCGAAAAGTAAGGCAAGAGCTTAAAAAGAAACACCTTTACCCTCTTGGCCGTTCTAAGGCGAAGGTTCAATGCGTCTATTCTCCAGAGCCATCAAAGAAGATTAAAAAGTGCGATATTGATAATACTTCAAAAGCACTTAAGTTAGATTGTGATGGAGGGCTGGGTACCGCAACATACATGACAGGAACAGTAGGCTTCTTGCTAAGCCATATTGCCGTTAAGGAATTATTAAAATAATTTTTCATTGATTATATCTCACCGTAAAGTAAAATTAGTTGACTTGAAAAAGTCCACTGAGGTTATTTTTTAGGAGATATCATGACAAAGTTTTTCTCATTTTTTCTAATATCAATTGCGATGATTTCTTGTGCTTCTGGAAAGAAAGCAAGAGAGTTTGAAATCGATTATAAAATTCTAAATGCTTCAAATAAAATTGAACCAGACTGGTTAGAGAGTGTTGATAATTATAAAGGTGATAAAGATTATCACTACTTCTTATCGCAATCAGAAAATAGAAATAGAAGACTTTGTGTAAAGTCTGCTACCGCCAGATCAACTGCAGTTATTGCTTCTGAAATTTCACAAGAGATTGCTAATGATTATACAGAAGTCACGAATCTTGATGAGGATTCACAAGAAATTAAAACATTTTCTGAGACTCTTACTCAGTCAATAAGAACAAAAGTTTCTGGGGTTCGTGTAAAAGAGCAGTATTGGGAAAAAAGACAAAAAATGAAAGATGAAAAGCTTATTGGTGACCCGTACTATACTTGCTATTCCTTAGTTGGTATTAAAGAAGATACTCTACAAAGAGCAATTCGATATGCACAAGAAAAAGCAATTGCTGTTGCTAATGATTCACACAAAGAAGAGTTGAGACAAAAATTTGAAGACTAAGATCCTTCTGATTTCAATTTTAAGTCTTTATTCATTTGGACAAATAAAGTCGTGTCCTAAGGACTACCTATGTGCAAAGACATGTAGTCTAAGTGAAAAAGAGGCAAGTGAAGACGCTCGAGTCGAGATAGCCAAAAGCTTTCAGGTAAAAGTAAAAGCGAAGTTCGTATCTATTGAAAGCTCGAACGGAAAATTAGATGAAGGTGAGTATTCTGATTTTGTCAGTGAAGAAGTTTCGGAAAACTTATTTGGCGTTGAAATGATTGAATCATTTGTTGATGAGGAATCATACTATTGCGTTTTAATGGGACTTAATACTAAAAAATTTGTTACTAAATTAAAAAGTGATATTTCTGGACTTAAAAAAGATAACGAAGATTTATATAAGACTGGTTATAATCTAGTTCTCTCTAAAATTAGGGCCAATAATAGTGTGATTAAAAAATTAGAGCTATATATGATGACTTTAGCCGATAATTATAAGTCTAAAGTTAAAAAGTATGAATCACGTCCTAAAAAAGAAATTACCTTGCACGTTTATTCACAACCTAAGTTTAACATTGTTGATAAGCTGTTAATAAGTGAGCTTAATAAGAACAATGTATTCTCTGGTAATAGTGATGAACGCTTGAATATAGCTATCGCTTTGATCGATGAATTTTTAAAAGTTGATGGTTTTGTAAAAAAAACATTGGAGATTAACTTCAATAAGAAAAAATTAAATATAACAAAAAGATATACACAAACAGGTCGCTCTGAAAAGGCCATCATTGAAGAAGTCGTTAATGAGTTGATGGATGACTTACCTGATATTTTTGTTGATTTAAAAATTTAATGGAGGATATATGAAAAAGATTTTAACTCTTACACTGCTTTTTACTTTAATTTCATGTGGGGGATTTCAAGCTGAGCGTGTTTCGGGAGATACATCAGATGAGAAGTCATTAGAGATTACTGATGCATGGGTTACACGTGATACTGAAAATTCAGTTGAAACAGTGATTCAAAAAATGAAACAACATAAAGGATTTAAAAATTACCTACTTAAATTAGGAAGGCGTCCTAAAGTATTTGTTGCTGAATTTAGTAATCAAACGGCCGAACCATATTTCCCGTCAGATGATATTTCTGATGAGTTTTTAACTCAATTAAGTGAGTCTGGAGAATATATCTTAATTGATGCTTCTGCTCGTGAGGCCTTATTAAAAGAAATTCAATATCAAAATGATGGAATGGTTAGTCCTGCCGAAGCAAAGAAAATTGGAAATGCTGCCGGTGCTGATATTATGATCTTTGGTAATGTAAGAATGCAACCACGTTCAAGAAGTGGGAAAACATTAAAAGAATACACGATGAATATTCGTATGACTGACATTTCTAGAGGTATCGAAGTTATGAGAACGAGAACACGTGTAAATAAGTACTCTGAAAAATCGAAAGTAGGTTGGTAATTAGTTGAATATTACTAATTTAAAAAAGATTTTAACTCTTTCATTCCTTATTGTTCTTGTCTCATGTGCAGCAAGAAAGGTAAGGGATGAAGGGGATCTCATTTCATCTTTATATAAAAGTAACGATTACAAAAGTGTTGTTGAAAAAATTAACAAAGGTGAAGTCTATAAGCGAGAGGAAGATCGCTTCCTAAAGCAAGCTGAGCTCGGTATTGCTTATTTTAATTTAAAAGATTATGACAATGCTCTTTTGTACCTTAATAATGCTAAAGAGATTGCAAATGAATTATACAAAATTAGTATTACAAATAAAGTAGAGTCTCTTTTTATTGGAGAGGCTACTGACATCTATTACCCAAATCAATTCGAACAGGCCAATATTCGTTTTTATGAAATTCTAGCTCATTATATGAAGAGTAAAGAAGTTACTTCAGATAAGAAAAGGAGATTTCATCAACAGGCAATGGTATCAACTCTAAGAGATTGGAGTGCCTATATCGAAAACTTTAAGGAACAAAATAGAGGACGTGCAATCTATAAGGGATCAACCTTTATTGATCTGATGGGAGTTGTTGTTCATGATACCTATGGTAGGGCCAAAGACCGATCGATCGTAAATAATTTCAAGAAAATAGGAAAGAGAGATCTTATTCAGCAGATGGGATTATATCCTAGCTACAATTCATCACATAAAAAATATCAAGAGGATTATAAGAAGCTACACTTAATGAGTCAGAGTGAGCTTTCAAAGTATATAACAAAAACAGAGACTTATAAGAGCACATACGACTTCTTTAATAGTAGAAAATCATTTAATACTTATATCATTATTTTAAATGGTCACGTCATTAAGAAGACTGCTAAAGTTTATGATTTCCCATTGGGCCTTCCAGTGGGAGTTTATATTTCAAATGACGAGGGAATGGATGACTTTGTAACTTTCTCTCTAAATATGCTCGCTCTCACTAGAGGGGCAGAACCAAAGATTTATTTTGAGTTACCAAAAATCGATTCAACGACTGTCTCAACTCCTAAAAAGATTATAATCAAAAATGCTAACGGTGAGGAACAAGAAAGCGGTTCTTCTGTGCTTATGACCAATACTTCTGAAGTCTTAAGTAGTTCTTTAAAAAATGATGTGGCACTTTTAGAAGCAAAAGTAGGGGCAAGGCTTGCGGCCAAGCATATTGCCCTTTTAACTTCGGCCTACCAGACTTACCGTAGTCTCTATAATAATGGGAACCTTATAGCATATCTCTCCGCAAGTGCAGCTTACGCTGCTGGTAACCGAGCAATTCAAGAATCAGAATTAGCTGACCTACGTTCTTGGTATGGTATTTATGACCATATCCACCTTTATCCGGTTAACCTTGAACCTGGTGAGTATGAGTTATTAATAGATAATAAAAAGTATAAATTTAATCGTGATGATGGTGCTAAGCAAATAGTTCCACTAATTATCAAATAATCCTATTTTGATAAAATAGAATAATGTTAATCAGTATCAGTAAACTATCAATTAAGAGTGACTTCAATAAAGTTCAGGCATTGTTTTCTCTCCATATGTTTTTGTTCTTCTTGGCCAAGGGTTATGAGTTCTTTAAATTCCAATTTAACTTTATTGCGCTCTTTGGAATTATCTTTTCCGTAATTCTTTATCGACTCTATTATCGAATGCAAAAAAATGTACACTATTCTTTTTGGACTTTAAGTGTTGTTGTTGGTCTCTTTATCATTTTTTATATCTTGAGATCCCTATATTATTACAATGATTTCTCATTATTTTTTCTCTATACAATGTCTTTGATGCTGCTTGGAGTTCTTTGTTTTTCTTTATATACACCTGTTTTTTATCCTGTCATAAGTTGGTGGGAGTATGACTTTAGATATCGTAATGATTTAAAGACATGTGTTTACTCGGAAGGTCTTGATGGAGTGGAGGGAAGGCTCGTTGATCTACGCCGAAAAGCTGGAGGCCTAACATTGTTCGACGATTTAAAGATTGGCCAAAAGCTAGAAATTGAACCGCTAACTGCAAGCATTGATGGACGCTTGAGCGTTGAGGTGGTATCTAAAAGACAACACTCGATAGGACGACCTTTTACATATGGTGTAAGGTTTCATAACGCAGATGAAACTTCTCGTCGTCGTTATGGTGAGTTAGAAAAATATTGGAATTTTGAGCGTAAGGCCAAAAAAGATAAAAAATTTAAATCATGAGTATTAAATCACACATTTGGAATATGAACTTAGCGCTTAAAGAAGCGGAACTCGCTTTTAAGGCGGGAGAGGTTCCTGTTGGGGCAATCATTGTAGATGAAAATGATAATGTGATAGCTCGTGCTCATAATTTAAAAGAATATCAAAAAGACACAACGGCCCATGCAGAAATTCTCGCCATTAGAGAAGCTAGTGAAAAACTTGGTGATTGGCGACTTCTTAATTGTACAATCTATATAACGCTTGAGCCTTGTCCTATGTGTTTATATGCAATTTTACAGGCACGTTTCAAAAATGTTGTTTTTGGGGCTTATGATCAAAAGGCCGGCTCTGTCTCTCTCGGTTACAGCTTTCAAAAAGATAAACGCTTTAATCATAAATTTTCTATTATTGGTGGCGTTGAACACTTTAAATGCTCGAAAGTATTATCAGATTTCTTCAAATTACGTCGAAAAACTTATCGAAAACGTCAAAGTTAAAGCTCTAGTGTTTACATTCTGGCGATATTTATCGAACATAAATATATGTTTAAATTTATCTTTACGGCACTATTTGCATTATCATGTATCGCCAATTCTATGTTTTTTGAAGTTGACTCCATCAACTTAAATAGAGCGCTGGGAAGTGACTTTCTTGGTGGTGTTGCTCACGCTAGAGATGTGTATATAAAATACGACGCTGTTGAGTTTGATTTAACTGAGAATGGTGAGCTTTTTCTTGTTAACACTTACTTATTTAATAATCGTATTAATTTTCAAAAAGATAATTTAAACCTTACGACTCATCTTCCACAATTTACTGAGATTGATTTACTCAATATGATTTATGCGAAAGAAGCTAAAATCGAATTTTCAGAAACTGGCTTTTTTGCAAGTGGCCCACAGCTAAGTGTTGGTGCTGAGCAATTTCTTTTTGATATCAAAGATGTTGATATTAAATGTCAAAGTGATGAGTTTACATTTAACTTAGATGAAATCTGTTTAAAAGATATGCACATTAAGCCACTTGAAGGTAAGGAATTTGCAATCGTGGAAATTACTCAAAGTGGTGCTAGCCAATCTAATGTAAATATTCGCGGAAAGGAAGTTGCATTTGAAGAAGATTCAATAGTCATCGATGCGCAGAGCGCTTCTGGTAACCTTTTAAATAGTTCAATCAATTTTAAAAATATTAATATTGATTGTTATAAAGATCCCAATTTAACAACTTTTAATCTTGATATGATCTTCGCAGGTTGTTTAGAAGAGTCACAAATTGCTGGAAAGGAGATTAAGCTACTTAGAGAGGGGATGCCATTTAATGTTTTTGATGGACAGCTTTATTTTGAAAAGGAGCACCTTGGACTAATCGCTAATCAACTAGAGGCCCAAACTAAAAATGGTGAATTTACTTTCACTAAGATAGAGGCACGTTGTGTAAAAATAGATCCATCTGATAAGGAAGTGGATGCTGTTTCAATTTATGAAGGATGTCTTAGAAGATCTGACTTTAGTATTCAAAAGATAAGTGAAGATAAGAAAGATTCTGCTAAAAATCGTATTAGGGATCTAAAGATTACTGTTGCTGATGGCCACTTTAATATGACGGCCAAGCTAAAATCTCTTTTCACTTTTAAATTTAAGGCCGCTGGAAAACTCGATGTTCATCCAGAGCAACGTGAGGTGAGAATTAAAGTTAACCGAGCAAGAGTAGCAGGTATGACAGCAACAAAATTCGTTTTGAAATTTGTGATGAAATTCATTAATTCCGACTCAGTGAGTCTCAAAGGTGAGACGATTATCATTAAATACTAGCTTTCATTGACATCATGCTAAGATAAATATTATATTCATGTTCGGTAGCCGGTCAGACAAATGCAGCGGGGCTAACTCCGCCAGGTCGGGAACGAAGCAACGGTAACTTTTGTTGCATTGTGTTTGTATCGGCTGCCCCTTTCCAATACCTATAATTTTTCCTATAGTTAACAAGTAAAATTTTTAAATCATATAAAGTGATGGTGCTTAATGTCATATCAGGTCTTGGCCAGAAAATATCGTCCTGCAAAATTTCAAGATTTTGTTGGGCAAGAACATATCGTTAAAACAATAGTTAATTCGCTAAGAGAAGATCGACTAGGTCATGCCTATATCTTTTCTGGTACGCGTGGAATTGGTAAAACAACGATAGCCAGAATTTTTGCAAAAGCCCTAAGATGTGAAACTCGTGATGAGAACCAGAACCCATGTGGTGAATGTAGTGCGTGTCAGGACTTTGATTCTGCGGCTTCAATGAATGTCGTTGAAATCGATGGTGCATCTAATAATAGTGTTGATGATGTAAGAGAGCTGATTAGTAATATTTCTTATCTTCCATCTAGTGGAAAGTATAAAGTTTATATTATTGATGAAGTTCACATGTTATCAAATAGTGCCTTCAATGCCCTTCTAAAAACTTTAGAGGAGCCACCGGAACATGCCGTATTCTTAATGGCGACAACTGAGCCAGAAAAGCTTCTTGGAACAGTTCTTTCAAGATGTCAGCGTTTCGACTTTGTAAATGCAACAGTTGAAGAGCTTAAGTCTCATATTATTCATATTGCGCAGCTTGAAAATATTGTTTTTGCTAATTCAGAGTTAATTGAAACACTAGCGAAGCTAGGTAATGGTTCATTTAGGGATACACTTTCTTTATTTGATCAAGTTTTAAGCTTTTCGTTTGGTCAAGAAATTACAGAGGATATCTTTGCTCAGGCCCTTGGGATCGCAAAGCTAAGTTCAATTAAAACATTAATTGATTCTACTCTTTCAGAAAATATTGAGGAGCTGACTAATACATTTAATGCTCTAATTTCACAAAATATCTCTCTACAAAATATCGTAAAGTCTTTACTTGAAAATCTATTTTCAATTGTAATTGCAAAAGATTTTAATGATAAGTCGAGAGTCCTTTCAAAAGTAGACGGAGATATATTTGATCGTATATCACGGGCAGAACTTTACTGGGTATATGAAACACTTGCTAAAGACTTTTCGTGGACGCTTGAATCAATTATTCCAACAGATGCAACACTTCTTGCTATGAGAAAGGTTGCATTAAGACATCAGATAATTGCAGACACTCAAGTGGAGGATAGCACGGGAAAGCCTAAGGCCCAAGTTGTGGCCGTGACTGAAGAAGTAGCTACTGAAGAAGTTCAACCACAATCTAGCCCCACACCTGAGACTGAAGTTGAGGAAGCTTTAACAGAAGAAGCCCCGAAGCCTCATAAAATTATTTTTGATGATCCTATAGAACCACAAAAAGAATCTAGTGAAGAGACACAAGAACCAGAAGTAGATGATACTAAATCCATTGAGGACGAAGTTGTTATTGAAGGCCCTAAGTCTTGGGACGGCTTTCTTCAATTTCTAGCAAAGACTTCACCTGTAATGGGTGCGAATATGGAGCAGGGGAATTTAATTGGTGAATTAGTTGTTCAGTTAGACAAGGTATCCCTACTTATCGGTTACCCTACTGGTGCAAAAGTTTTCTTTGATCATATGAATAATCAGGAAACGCTTGAAAAGGTTAGAGAGCATCTTAGAAAATATTTTCAAGTGCAAGAGATTGATTTATCAATTGAGCTAGTCGAAAAAAAGAAAGCTGAAGAAACAGACTTTAAATCAAAATTTGAAATTAATATAGAGAATGAAAATATTGAAAAACAAAATCAAAGAAAGGAAATTGAAGGTGATGAAATGCTTCAGTTGGCCAGTTCAATATTTAACTCTAAAATTGATAAAATAATCTTAAATGAAGATGAATAAAATTGGAGAATAAAATGGCAAAGGGAATGCAAGGCCTAATGAAACAGGCACAGCAAATGCAGCAAAAAATTAGTACACTTCAAAAAGAGCTTGAAAAGCGTGAACTAGAGGTTTCTTCAGGTGGTGGTGCTATCAAAATTAAAATCACTGGTAAGCAAGAGATTCAAGCTATCACGATTGATCCTGAAGCAGTAGATCCAAATGATGTTGAAACTCTTGAAGATCTTGTTTTAACTGCAGTTAACCAGGCAATTAAAGAATCTCAAGATATGGTTTCAAATGCGATGAGCAAAGTTACTGGTGGACTAAATATTCCAGGACTTTTCTAAGGCTAAAACTTAATGAAACTACCTGAAAGAATTAATAACCTTGTTGATTCATTTTCTAAAGTGCCAGGCATTGGAGAAAAGAGTGCTTTAAGACACGTTCTTAGCTTAGCAAAGTGGACTAAGGAAGAATTAGGAGACTTTGCTGTTGCACTAAATGAATTAGCAGAGTTAAAAAAATGTAATCAATGTGGTGTCTTTGCAGATGAAGATATCTGTGCTGTTTGTAGCGATATCCATCGTAAAGAATCAACTGAGATTTGTATTGTTGAATCGATAACTGATTACATGGCCATTGAGAGAAGTGGCCAATACAGAGGGCTGTATCATGTTCTAGGAGGAGTACTAAATCCTCTTTTAGGTGTTGGTCCATCGGAGTTAAACATTGATAAGCTTAAGAAGCGTGTTGATGTTCTCGGTATCAAATCTGTAATTTTAGCTATTGGTCCATCTGTTGAGGGTGATGCAACTTGTAGTTATATTAAATCGGTTCTTTCAGATGATGTTAATGTTGATAGAATTGGCTTTGGGATTCCTATGGGTGGGAATCTCGACTACTTAGATACAATGACTATATCTAAGGCATTAGAAAATAAAACCAAAATGTAAGGAAGGTTTATGGATAACATCGAAGTCGTTATTCAAGAGTTTTTTAGAGAGTATAGTGGACTAGATTCTCTAGTAAATAGTGGCTTAATTGTTTGTCGTCAGGATGGTATTCCACTATATTCGTTTAAAAGTGTTGAAACTGATTTCGATAGTGATACTGCTGGTGCTCTTATTGCAGGTGTTTGGCAGGCAAGTTCAGTTCTTTCACAATTTATCCCTGAAGAAACGCAAGACGAATTTAGATTCAATTACGCAACTTCTTCAAAAGGGATTTATATTACAAAGCTCTCAGGTCTCTTTGATGATATCTATCTAAGTCTTATTTATTTTGATGTGGATAATCCGGCAAAGTTAAAAGCAAGAATTAGAAGTATTGAATCAAAGCTTCCAGAATTTATTGAAGCACATATATCAGGGGATAGTGATCCAAATGAAGTTTTTCTATTCGATGATATAAGTGATAACGAAGTCGATGACCTCTTTGCAGGCGTTTTAGGATAACGGGGGCCACATGTCTTTTGTAAATTATAATACGAAGGAAATTAATTGTAAGATCGTTTATTACGGGCCAGGACTTGGTGGTAAGACAACGAATATTCAATATATTTATCAGAAAACTGCTGGTGGTAGTAAAGGAGAGATGGTTTCTCTTGACTCAGAAAATGAAAGAACAATTTTCTTTGATTTCTTACCGCTTGATCTAGGTGAAATAAGAGGTTTTAAAACTCGCTTTCACTTATATACAGTTCCAGGACAAGTCTTTTATGAGTCATCACGCAAGCTAATTCTACGTGGGGTTGATGGTGTGATCTTTGTCGCCGACTCTCAGCTTGAGAGAATGGAAGCCAATATTGAATCACTTAAAAGTCTTGAAGCAAACCTTACTGAGCAAGGTTATGATATTGATCAGATTCCAATTGTGTTCCAGTGGAATAAAAGAGATCTTCCAAATGTTACGCCTGTTGAGGACATGAATCAAACACTCAATGCAGATGAAAGGCCGGCCTTTGATGCTGTAGCTGTTAAAGGTATTGGAGTTTTTGAAACTCTTAAAACAATGTCAAAATTAGTATTGATGAATTTAAAGGGCGGCTTAAAAGAGTAGCCCTTTATACTTTAGAAAGTGAATATGGGCCTCAATTAAAGCCTCTTGGCAGTAGAAAGAAGATCTTCTTCCAATAAGGTGATGACCATCTAAAATACCAAGTTTGATACCTCTTTCAAAATAGTATGGAAATAATGAGCTTTCTGTATCAACAACTCCGTCATTATCTTTTTTACTTCTTATAAACATCTTCATGAGAATCATCCAAAGGTGACTTTCATACCATTTTGCTGAGAAGCCAATCGAGGTATAGAAAATATTTTGATTAAGCTTTTGGTGGTTATTTCTCAGCCATGGCCTACGAAAAGTAGAAGAAAGTGACTTCTGCATTTCTTTTGCTAAGATATCCTTTTTGCCATCAATTAATTGATAAAGCTTTGAGTCTGAAAAATTATGTATGAGATTTAGCGTTTTGATAAATTTCTTATTAAACGAATTAGAGCCTAGAATTGGTGAGGCTATTGTTGAAAGACCTACAATAGCATCTTGCTCTTCACTATAATCAACTAGGTAGTGGAGCGAGTCTAGACCTCCCTTAGAAAAGGCGATCAACCATAGCTTTTCATTAGGGTTATCACTTACATATTTTGAAATTTGTTTACGCAGTGACTTTGCATTCTTTAAGCAATTATCAAAACCATTAACTTCCGGTGTGTAATATTTAATATTAAATTTTGTTTTAAGGTGTTGGCATGCGCGTTCAAAGGAAGGTGTTGAAAACAACTCATTAAAAACACCTGGAATTAAGACAATAGTAATGTCTGTTTTTGGTTCTTCTAAATTTGAAATATAATTTGGATGGTACTTAGCATATTCAACTTCGTTATAAATGATTTTAAATATTTCTTCATCTGATAGATCAATTGGTTTGCGAGATTTGAGGTCATTGAAGAACCTATAATTAACTTTATCAAAGTCAAATTTATTGTCGAAGCTTTTAAAATTTGTAAGTGAATGTATATAGCGAGCTGAAGAAAAGCTGATCCATGCACTAGATGTGACAAGGTTTCGCATCAGTTTAACGGCATCATTTGGAGAGAGATTATTCTTAACTAAATTGAATCTTTCAACTATATCAGACTTTGTTAATTCTTTAGCAGAGTTTAAAAAAGATTTAGAATAATTCTTTCTCGCGCTATAAGCATTAACACGATTCTTAAAATCTAAAACTTTTGATTCAATATATTTATTTAAAATTAAATCAGTATCTCTCATAGTACTTTTAAATTCCTTGCGCTAGATGTAAAATTTTGGCATTGGTAGTGTATACAAGTCAAATGAATGAAAGATTTTAAAAGTTTGTTCACTTTTTTCATGAATTTTATAACTGCTAACTACTTATAAAATAAGGTTATTTAATGGTTGAAGAATATAAAGAGCACTATTCCGTCTTAAAGAAAGAATGTCTCGACTATCTTTATTTAGACAAAGAAGAACATGATCAGTTGCTTTTTGCTGACTGTACATTTGGGGCCGGCGGCCACTCTTTGGCGATTGTTAAAAGGGAGCATAAGGCCAAGCTTATATCTTTTGACCAAGATCCTGATGCTTTAAAGAACGGTCGTGAATTGATTAAGAAGAATGGAGTTGAAGATAGACTCTTCCTACACGACTCCAACTTTTGCCACTTTAAAAATATTGTCATGGATAATCATGCTGATCTTGTCGAAGCAAACGGCGGGCTAAATGGTGTTCTTCTTGATCTAGGAGTTTCTTCTCATCATTTTGATGAAGGTTCTCGTGGGTTTTCATTTCGTGTTGACGCTCCGCTTGATATGCGTATGGACTACGATAATGACAATATTCAAACGGCCAAAGATATTATCAATCGTTATTCAGCGCAAGATCTGGCCAACCTATTTAGAGATTACGGCGAAGAAAAGTATGCGTGGAGAATTGCTGAGCGCATAGTTCTTGAGCGAGATAAGAATGGTTCGATTAATACAACATTTCAATTGGCCGATTTAATTAAAGATTGCTATCCAAAAAAATTACAATTTGGTCGAATTCATCCGGCGACAAAATGCTTTCAAGCACTGCGTATAGAAGTTAATCGCGAGTTGGATGTAATAACTGACGTAATTAATCAGGTGCTACCATTATTAAAGATTGGTGGTAGAATATTAATTATAAGTTTTCATTCTTTAGAAGATAGAATTGTGAAGAAGCTTTTTAAAGATTATGAAAAAAATGGACTTGGTGAGATGCTTTTTGAAAATGAAGTAAAAAAGCCAATTATTCCAAGTGATGACGAGATTGCTGAAAACTCTCGCTCAAGAAGCGCAAAACTTAGAGTGCTTAAGCGTGTTGCAAGCAAGAAGTCGAAAAATAAATATGAGAAGTTTTCAAAGATTGAAAATTTATAACAATAGGAGATTGTTAAATGGCCTCAAGGATGAGTCGAACAAAATCTAAGAAGGAAGGTATTGGAAATAAGATCAAGGGAGTTGTTCTTAGTTCACAAGGTTTACCAATTGTTCTTAGTTTAGTTGTGATTACAGTTTTATTCGTACTTTTTAGAATGAAAGGGATTGAGCTTAATTATGAGATCGCAACTGTAAAAAAAGAAGTAGAGAGAATTAAAGTTGAGGGAAAAGAGTTAAAAGCTAAAAAAGCTAGACTTCTATCTGTATCTAATTTGAGAAAGATGGCCCGTAATTATAACTTAGCACAGCCGAAGCAACATCAAATCATTGTTGTTCCAGCTAAGAAGTAAGTGTAGTGAGTGATAATAATTTAAAAAACAGATTAAAAGTTATATACGCAATTTTTACAATTGCTTTTGTTGCAATACTCGTAAAAGCATTTCGTATTCAAGTTGTTGATCGTGGACACTTATTATCACAATCAAAAAAACAATTTTTTAGAGAAAGAAAAGTCTTTCCGAGACGTGGTCATATTTATGATCGCAATGGAAACCCTCTCGCAATTAATATTAGAACCTACTCAATCTTTACTATTCCAAAGAATATCTCAGATAAGAAAGTTTATGAAAAACTTAAGGTAATTCTTCCTGAGATGGAGCTTGATGGTATCGCAAAGAAGGCTCTTGAGAGAAATCGATTTACTTGGATTACAAGAAAGTCAAAGCTGACAGAAGAACAAGTTACACAGATTAAAAAGCTTAAGGGGATTTATATTGAAGAAATTCCAAAGCGTATTTATCCAAATCACGAGCTTGCTGCACAAACTTTAGGCTTTGTTGGACTCGATAATAATGGACTGGCAGGAATTGAGCATCGCTTTGATAAAGAACTCAGAGGTGAGCCTCAAATTATTAAATACTTTAAAGACAATAAAGGTCGTCCTGTAAGATACGTTAGTCAAAATATTCCAACAGAAAGAGCAAACGATGTTTACCTTTCTATAGATAAGGAAGTTCAAGCAGTAGCTGAAAAGGCGATTAAAGAAGCTGTTGAAAAAGTTGATGCAAAACGTGGCGGTGTCGGTGTCATGGATGCTGAGACCGGTGAAATTATTGCTATGGCCAATTATCCTACATTCGATCCAAATGATGTTAGTGATTCGAAGGGAAGTGATCGTAAGCTTGCTTTTATTAGTGACCCATTTGAACCAGGATCAACTCTTAAGGTTTTAACACTTGCTTCGGCCCTAGAAAATAAAGTTGTACGACCTGATACTAATTATTATTGTGAACAAGGCCGCCTTAAGGTTGAAGATCATATTATTAAGGAAGCTGAATCGAGAAAAAAGTTTGAGTGGTTATCTGTTGAAGAGATCCTTATGTACTCTTCAAATATTGGAACAACGAAAATTGCATTTGATTTAACTTTTCCAAAACTTAAGAAGACACTAAATGATTTTAAAATTGGTGAAAAAACGGGAATTGAACTTCCGGCCGAATCTCGTGGAATTTTTACTGATGATAAAAACGTATCTCCACTTTCTTTAAGTAATATTAGCTTTGGTCAAGGTGTTGCAACAACAGGGATTCAAATGCTGGCTGCTTTTGCTGCAATCTCGAATGATGGTGTTTATGTAAAGCCAACTATCTTAAAAGTTGATGATCCTAAGAAAGTAAAATCAAAAAGAGTTATCCCAGTAGATGTTGCTAAATCAATTACTAAGATGATGGTAAATACAGTTGATCGTGGTACAGCAAGAAAAGGAAAAATTCCTTACTTTAAGATCGCTGCAAAAACTTCAACTGCTCAAAGAGCTGATAATAATGGACGCTATACGGGTTATATTCCTGGCTTCCTAGGCTTTCCGGTTGGAGTTAAAAAGAAATTTGTCGTTTACTCATATGTTGATAAACCAGCACGAGGTAAGTCATATTACGGAAATTCGGTCGCCGGGCCTGTTTTTAGAAAAGTGACAGAATATCTTCTCTATAAGAACAAAGAGTTTGAAGGTCTTGCCGAAAATGAGACTTATAAAAATGATATGGCCTTTGATTCTGTAAAACGTGTTCAGTCTGCAAAACGCTACACTGGTAGGGGTTCTGTTCCTAACTTTGTTGGACTTGATAAGAAGTCAGCAATGGCCCTTGCTCAAAAGTTAGAAATCGATCTAAGTCATATTGGTGTGGGGGTTGTTCTGGAGCAAACTCCTGAAGCTGGTAGTTCTCGCGATGGCGATGTCGTTGTAAAACTAAAGTACGCCCCACCTACATATGAATGATTTAATTAATAAGTACAATATTCTTTTGGAAGGTCTTACTGACCTTACGACAAACTTAGATCAAGCAAAGCCGTGTGATATCGCTTTTTATCGAATACATGATAACGAGAAAGCTGTTGAACTATTTCGCCAACGTTATCAAAAAGGTCGTGCCGGACTAGTCATTACGAATCGAGAAGTTGCAGATGTTGATACACTCGTTGTTGACGAGTGTGATTTTTATAAATTACAAGAAGAGTTGGTTGAGGAGCTGTATCCAATTAATCGTGAAGTAAAGTTAATTGGAATAACAGGTACTAACGGAAAGTCTTCTGTTGCTCACCTTTGTCAGCTTATTCTTAATGCTAACGGCTTAAGTGCATGTAGTATAGGAACCGTTGGTGTCATTAAAGGTGAAGATGAAGTGCTGGAAAGTCTATCTGCGACGACGCCATCTTTTATTGATTTAAGAAGAATCATTTTTAAGCTTAAGGATATTAATTACTTCTGTTTAGAAGTAAGTTCTCATGCGCTGGAGCAGGAGAGAGTTAAGAAGATGAAGTTTGATTCAATTGGCTGGACAAACTTTACTCAAGACCATCTCGATTATCATGGAACGATGGAGTCCTATTTTAATGCTAAAGCAAAACTTGCAAATTATAGTGATTCAAATTTTTTCATACCTCGTACTCAAGAAAATGAATTCAAGTCTAAGCTTAAATTTAACTTAGCTTCTTGTGTTGAAAATATTTATGGTGAGGAGTTTAACCTCAGCTACAATGTCGATAATTTAGAGTTAGCATTCGCTCTTTGTGATAAAGCCTCTAGCTTAAAATTAAATAGAAAAATAAAACTATCTTTACCTAAGGGAAGATTTAATCTTTTTAGAAAGGGCGATAGTGTATTCATAGTGGATTATGCTCATACTCCTGATGCTATTGTAAATATTTGTCGTGAAACTAAGAAACATTTTGGATCATATGACATTGTTACAATCTTTGGCTGTGGTGGGGATCGTGATCGTACAAAGCGTCCAAAAATGCTTTCAGCTGCATTGGAGTTCAGTGATAAGGTTGTTGTAACAAGTGACAATCCAAGAAATGAAGATCCGAATGAGATTATTAAAGATATTCTTAAAGGTAATAAAGAAGTCGTAGATATTATTGTTGATCGCAAAGAGGCCATACATACTTATGTAAAAGAATATGAACGTCCTACCGCAGTAATTATTGCTGGAAAAGGACATGAAGAATATCAAGATATTAAAGGTGTGAAATATCATTTTAGTGATATTGAAGAAGTAAAGAGTGCATTAGGGGAATTATGTTAATTTCTGATTTAAATAAAGTTTCAGGTCTTATTAAAAATATTGGTAATGATAGAGATATTGATATTTTATTATCAACAGACTCTCGTATGCCTGAAGATAAGAACACATTTATTGCTCTAAAAGGCGAGCGTTTTGATGCTTATAATTTTATTGAAGATGCGATAAAGAACGGCGCAAAAGCAATTGTCTTAACTCACTCTAAAGAAAGAGAAGAAGAGATAAAAGAACTTTATGAAAAGTATAAAGAGATATGTTTCTTTTTAGTTGAAGATAGCCTTTCTTTCTTACAAGAAGCAGCTAAGTTTCGAATTGTTGAGTGGAAGAATCATGGTGGTTTCGTTTTTGGACTTACTGGTTCTAATGGGAAGACGACTACGAAAGAGCTACTTTACTCGTTAGCAAAATCATTTCTTCACGATGCAGTTATATGTACACAAGGTAATTTAAATAATCATATTGGTGTCCCTCTAACTATATTTTCTATTAAAGATGAACATAAGTTTGCCATTGTTGAAATGGGAACTAATCACTTTGGCGAGATTGAAGTACTTTGTAAAATTGCACAACCTGACTACGGTTATATTACAAATATTGGTCATGCCCATACTGAATTTCTAATTGATCTTAATGGTGTTCTGACAGAAAAGTCTGCGCTTTATCGTTGGATTAACGACCATGGTAAAAAATTCTTTTTAAATTTAGAAGATGAGAAACTAGCAACTTTAGATGTTACAGAAAAAGTTGTACCTGTAAGTAAGGATAATGTTTACGAATTTGAAAGTGAGTTTATTAAAGAGTCTTATAATCGCTGGAATGTACAATCTTCATGTTTTGTTTTAGAAAATATTTTTTCACTGAGTTTATTTCACGAGTTAAAAAAACTAAGGCTTCCTGAAAATAAAAGGGCCCAGTGGATTAATGTTGATCATTCAAAAATATATTTAGATGCCTACAATGCAAACCCAACTTCAATGAGGCTTGCAATCAGAGAGTTTGCCAAGCAAGTTCCAGATACTAAAAATGTTATCTTCATAATTGGTGATATGAATGAATTAGGCGATAAGACCCAAGAGCATCACGAGAGCATTGCCGAGTTATTAAATGATCTAGGTATTAAAAACTCAATTTTCATTGGCCGATTTGCTAATTTTTACCAAAATAAATTTGGCGGTGCGTCCGAAACTTATATAAATCTTGAAGATTTTATCTCAAATTGGCCTACAGTATTAAATTCGTATGATTATATTTTTTTAAAAGCTTCTCGTTCTTTACAACTAGAGAGGCTAATAGATATAACTATGTAATATAATTTAAAAACTAGGTGATTACATGCTGTATCATTTCCTCTATCCCCTAAGGGATGAATTCTTTGCTTTTAACATTTTTAAATACATCACATTTAGAACAGTTGTGGCCTTCTTGCTTGCAACAGTTATCTCAATTATTTGGGGTAAGTATTTTATTGGATTCATGCAGCGTAAGCAGTTTGGCCAAGTTATACGTGATGATGGCCCAGAGTCTCATTTAAAAAAAGCAGGTACACCTACAATGGGTGGTGTCTTTATTTTGGGGACAATCTTATTAACACTGTTAATAACTGGAAATTTTAATTCAGTTCCAGTTCTTATAACCTGTGGTGTAACTGCATCCTATTTTGTGCTCGGCTTTATCGACGACTATGCAAAGATTTCTAAAGGAAATACAAAAGGTGTTTCGGCCAAAGGTAAACTTGTGTGGCAGTTTGCAACCGCCCTAATTGCTGTCTTTGCTATGGTACATTTCAATGTTATTGACACCCAACTATTTGTTCCATTTGTTAAAGGGCCAGTTTTTAACCTGATGAGCTTCTTTGTAATTTTCGGAGCTATCGTTATCGTTGGTTCTAGTAATGCTGTTAATTTAACAGATGGATTAGATGGATTAGCAATTGGTCCAATTATTACATCTGCTGCAACTCTTGGATTTATTGCTTATGCAACTGGTCACAGAGAGATTGCGTCATACCTTTTTGTGCCATACGTTGAAAATGTTGGAGAATTAGCTGTCATTGGTGCTGCAATCGTCGGTGCAGGCGTTGGATTTTTGTGGTATAACACATACCCAGCTCAGATTTTTATGGGTGACGTGGGGTCCCTTGCCTTAGGTGGTACACTAGGAACAATGGCCGTACTAACAAGAAGTGAATTACTTTTCGTTATTATTGGTGGTGTTTTTGTTGCTGAGGCCGTATCGGTGATCTTACAAGTTGCTTCTTACAAAACTCGTAAGAAGAGAATATTTAAGATGGCCCCGATACATCACCACTTTGAGCTATTGGGATGGGCCGAGCCTAAAGTAATTGTTAGATTTTGGATTATAAGTATATTTTTAGCGATTCTAGCGATCGCAACATTAAAAATGAGGTAGAGAATGGAGAGATTTAGAAACAAGAATATCCTAATCGTTGGTATTGGAAAAACTGGTTTCAGACTCATAAATTTCTTTAATCGTCTTGACTGTAATATTCGTGTAACAGATATCAAACCGATTTTTGATCTTAATAAAGCTGTAAAGAAACTACGTAAGATTAAACCTGCAGTTGAAATGACTTTTGGTGAACACTTAGATGACGACTTTATCAACGCAGATGTTGTTGTGTATTCAGGTTCTGTTGATCCAAATATGCCTCAACTAGAATTAGCAAGAAGAGAGGGGAAAGAAGTTTACTCTGAATTCGCTCTTGGAAATAAGCTATGTCGTAAGCCAATCATTGCTGTTTGTGGATCTCACGGTCGCACAACTGTAGCACACATGATTGGATTTACTCTAAGACAAGATGGAAAGAATGTATTTGTTGGTGGAACAAGCGAAAGCCCATTTATCGAATACTCAATGCTGCCAAATAAAGATGAAATTGACTACGTTGTTGTCGAGGTTTCAGCAGTTCAAATGAGACGTCTAACTGACTTCCATCCTAAGATGGTTGTCTTTACAGATATCGCAGACACTTACCCACAAGGACAATTCACGTCAATGGGTGAGTACATGGAAACAAAGTTAAGTATCATCAAGACTCTATCTCCTGATGACACTTTAATTGTTAATTTCGACAAGCTTGCAAATAATAGCTTCTTTAGAAATGCAAATTGCCAGACTTATTGGTACTCAAGAAGATCATTCGTTAAACTTGGTGTAATGGAAGAGATTCAAGGAACACACTTCCACGATCGTCGTATCCATTCAAATATCAATTATCACTCAGAGTTTGTTGTTAAGAAGATGAGAATCATTGGTCAAAATAACCGTGAAAACTTACTTGCTGCAATTACTGCATGTAAGGCACTAGATCTTTCTGATGAAGCAATTCAAACATGTGTAACGAAATTCCCTGGAATCCCACACAGAATTGAATTCTTAATGGAAAAGAATGGTGTTTCTTTCTATAACGACTCAAAAGCAACAGATATGAGAACACTTGTTGAGACAACTAAGGCGTTTAAAACTCCGGTTATCTTAATTGCTGGTGGGAAAGATATCGAAGATCTTGAGTATGAAGCATTTACTGATGAGCTAATTCAAACAACAAGAATCATCGTTCTTGTTGGTGAAGCAAAAGAAAGAATGAACCGCGCACTTGGGGAGCATCCACAAACTTTCATTGTTGGATCGTTTGAAGAGTCTGTTCTCTTTGCTTATCAAAAGTCGAGAACTGGTGACACGATTATTCTTTCACCAGGTAACCCTGCTACGGACTTCTTTAGGGATTACGAGGAAAGAGGGAATTACTTCAAAAAACTAGTTTACCAACTATAATTACTGAGATGCCCCTTTCATAGGGGCATTTTTTTTATGCCTAATACAGAACAGGTTTTAAGTCATATGATCTCGTCATGAAGGTTCTGTTATTTTTTATTTTTGTTTCTATTTTTTCTACTCAAATTAAAGCTGATCAAGATTATGTGAAAGTCTGTCAAAACCTCGTGGACAAGAGGCTTTCAAAATACAATCAATTTCGTTTTAAAAAACAATGCACGCAAATTACATCTAAGTATCAGTTTCAATGTTTAACTGAAGTCTTGGACAATCGAAGAGCGATCTCTCTTGTAGAGTTTAATGCATGTACTTATGTTAGAAGTGCTGAAACCTTGGCAAGCATTCATGAAGTGGCCAAGTACTATCACAGTCGTGTGAATATCTTTCATGTGACAGTTGCGGCCTTGGTGCAAAATGAAAAAGAGAAGAATTGTGTTTTAAATATAATTCAAAAAGAAGGGCTTGATCCCTTCAATGCCTACACATGTTTTGATGAAAGAGGGATTGACCCAATTAGGCATTTCGCGCAAATGTATATCAAATAGCCTGACGCGTAGTTTCCTATATTTCTAATGCATCGAATACAATCTTCATATATGATTAATATATGAACTCTATTGAAAACACGGATCGTTTTGGAAAACTATTTTTAATTATCACATCAATTATTGTTGGTGTTGGTATCGTCATGGTTTATTCTTCATCCTATATGTTCTCAAAAGAAGTTTACGGAACAAGCCTTCACTTCTTCTCAAGACAAATTCTCTTTGCCCTAATGGGGGTGGGGATGGCCTATGTTGTGGCAAAGACTAAGTATCAGTTCTGGATAAAGTTTTCATTCCACTTGAATCTTATAGTTGCCTTCCTATTAGTCCTTACATTTATACCTGGATTAGGTGTTGTTGCTAAAGGTGCCAATCGTTGGATTAACTTAGGATTTGGTTCATTACAACCGGGTGAACTTGCAAAGTATACGATACTTATGATGTCGCTTTTCTTTTTTGAAAATTATGAAAAGTTAAACCTTAAAAATCGTTTAAAATATGCGGCCAATATTGGATTAGTTCTCTTGCTATTACTCTTACAACCTGACTTTGGAACATTCTTTATTTGTGCCTTAGGTATGGGCTTTACATGTTTTATTTCGAATTTCAGTCGTAAATATTTCTACATCATGGGAGTCGTTGGAACAATTCTTTCATCACTTATACTTGTTGCTCAACCTTACCGTGTAAAAAGGTTAATGGCCTTTTTAGATCCTTGGGCAAATCCAAGAGGAAGCGGTTTCCAAGTTATCCAGTCTTGGATTGGTTTTGCTAATGGTGGCTTCTTTGGAAAGGGAATTGGTAATAGTTTAGAAAAGTTATTCTTTCTGCCTGAGGCCCATAATGATTTTATCTTTTCGGTTATTGGTGAAGAGTTTGGCTTTCTAGGAGTTCTCGCATTTGTTGTTCTCTTTGTTGCATTCACTCATACTGGATTTAGGTTAGCTCTTTCTTTAAAAGACGATATAGCTAAAAAAATGGTCATGTCCATTATTTTCATTATTGGTGTTCAAGCTTGTTTAAATATGGGGGTTGTTCTTGGATTACTTCCAACAAAGGGACTTAACCTTCCATTCGTTAGCTATGGTGGATCATCACTTATGAGTAATTTAATTGCTATCGGTGTAATCTTCTCTTGTGTGTCACGTCAACAAGCGATGTCAGGCAATAAACCGTTTTTTTCTCAACAATAGCCAATATATGCGCTAAATTTAGAAGAAGTAATCTTGTGAAAAGGAACAAGTATGAATATTAATATTCAAAATATTAGCGTGCATTTTATTGGTATTGGTGGAATTGGGATGAGCGGTATCGCTGAAATTCTACTGAGCCTTGGGTATAAAGTAACGGGTTCAGATATTAGTGAGTCTGCCAATGTTGCTCGTTTAAGAGAATTAGGTGCTAATGTTTTCATTGGACATAAGCGTGAAAATATAATTGATAACACGACAGTGGTTGTTTATTCATCTGCTGTAAATGAATCTAATCCTGAAATGCAGATGGCCCGTGAAAAGCAAATTCCTATTATGAGAAGAGCGGAAATGTTGGCGGAGCTCATGAGACTTAAAAGAGGAATCGCAATTGCGGGAACTCATGGTAAGACGACAACAACAAGCTTTCTTGCGACAATCTTACAAGCTAGTAATTACGAACCAACTTATATTATTGGTGGTATTGTTTCTAATCTCGCGGGACACGCAAAGGTTGGAGCTGGTGAGTACCTTGTTGCAGAAGCAGATGAGTCTGATGGTTCTTTTCTTATGTTAAATCCAATTATGTCTGTTGTAACAAATATTGACCTCGATCATATGGATCACTACGGTAGTGAAGATGTTCTTATGGATAGTTTTGAAGAGTTTATTAACAAAGTTCCCTTCTACGGGATCTCTTCACTTAATGCAGATGATGAAAGACTTATGAGTCTTGTTCCACATATAAAAAAACCAATTGTTACTTTTGGAATTGAAAAGCCAGCAGATTATCAAGCTGTCGATATTAAAATGTCTGATCTATGTTCAGAGTTTGACTTAATCGTTGGTCCTGAAAACTTAGGTCGCTTTATAATTAATCTTCCAGGTAAGCACAATGTACAAAATGCACTTGGAGCAATCTCTATCGCTCATAAAATGGGTGTTCCTGTAGATATGATTAGAAGTTCAATTAGAAGCTTTGAAAATGTTGGTCGTCGTTTTCAATTACTGTATAAGAACGAAGATGTAGAGATTCTTGATGATTATGGCCATCATCCAACTGAGATAGCTAAAACTCTAAACACATTAAAAGAAATTAGAGAGCATAAGAAGATTGCTATTTTTGAGCCACATCGTTTCTCTCGAACAAAAGATTGTTGGAATGAATTTCTACACTGTTTCAACGACGTTGATGAGTTATATATGTGTCCAATTTACCCAGCTAGTGAAGTCCCTATTCCAGGAATTACATCAGATAGACTTGTCGAAGATATTAATAAACTTCATCCAGGGCTTGCTAAAACAATTGAACTTAAAGATTTAGATACAATTATTAAGTCTAATAAGAATTCAACAATTATGACATTGGGTGCTGGCTCAATTGGTCGAGTCATTAGAGAATGGGTTTTAGATAACGATCGAAATGAATAAAATTAAAGATTTATTAGCTGATATTCCAAATATTGAAATCGAAATTGATAAGGATTTATCAAAATATTCAACAATGCGACTTCAGTCTAAGGGTGACTTTATTACTGTAAAAGACCTTAATGGTCTTAAGGCCGTTGTAAGAACACTTACTAAAAATAATATTAACTACATGGTGTTAGGCTTAGGTGCTAATCAACTCTTAAATGAAAAAATTGAACATCCAATAATTAATCTGGACTTTAATTATGATCGCCGTATCTTAGATCAGTATAATGAAAGCTATATTCTTCCTGCTTCTGTGAAGCTTTCAAGTTTAACTTCTCATGCTTCTAAGTTTGGGAATATGCGCTGGGAAGTAATAACTGGAATTCCTGCAACCTTAGGTGGTGCCGTTTTTATGAATGCAGGAACAGGTCTTGGTTGGATTAGTGAAATTATAAATAGAGTTTGGTATATCGATAAGGAAGGTAACGAGTATCTTCATGAAGCAACTAATGATAGTTTTTCATATCGCCAAAATAATTTTTTAAAGACTGGGGATATAATTTATCAAGTCGAGCTTGTCTCAAAAGGACAAGACGTAAACCTTGGTGAGAAAATACGTAACTACCTTCTTATGAGAAATAAGTCACAACCATTAAAGGAAAAAACTTGTGGAAGTGTCTTTAAAAATATCGTAGGAGATAAGCGAACTTGCACTGCAGGACAATTTATTGATATACTTAATTTGAAAGGTTTACAAGTTGGTGACGTTCGAGTGAGTAATCTTCATGGAAATTTCATGGAGAATTTCGATAAAGCGACGGCCAGCGATGTTAAAGCACTTATAAAAATTGTACAGGATGAACTTTATCTAAACTATGGTTTAAAGTTTGAGCCTGAAGTCAGGATAGACATTTAATGAAAAAAGCTATTTCAATTATTTCACTTCTTCTTTTGAGTGCTTCTGCATCAGCAGTTTCACAGCCAAATGAGAAGATCAAATATAAGACGGCTTTTGGTAAATGTCCTTCACGTGCTGCTGGAACACTAACTCTTAAGTTAGTAAAAGACTTCGAAAGAAACCGTTCTTTAAGAAGTATGAAGAATCTAGTTGCAGCAGATAAATTAAAAGAAAAACACTTTCTGTCAGACTATACGATTAAGTATAATCCGATGGAAGGAATGCTTAACTTTATCTATGAATGTCCATCTCCATTAATGAAAGTACAAATCTACAAAGAAAATGGAATGGAATCTTACGAAGCAATACTTGTTGATAATGGTCAATTATTTGATCCAACATATGAAATTCTTTTAAGAACAGAAAAGAAATTAAATTACTCTCTTCCTTATCTTGCAATCCCTGTTGGGGAAATGGATAAGAATGTTCAAAAAAACATCACACGTATTATCGCAGATCTTGATCTTGTATTTAGAAAGTTAATTTCTGAAGTTATTATTAGCGATGATAAAGAGTTAACAATGATTCTTTCTATTAAAGGGAAGCCTTCAAGTGTCTTTATGGGCAAAGATGAATGGCCACTTAAGGTTGAAAAGTTGACTCAAATCATTGGTTATATGAACAAGAAAAAGAAAATTCCATCTGTGATAAATATTACAAATTCCAAAAAAGTTGTTGTCAAGTTCAACGACTAATTCTAAAATTTCATTATATGCGGTAAAAATTGCCGTTAGATTTCTTTATTAACAGAATGATTCTGTAAGAAAAAACTAGAGAAAGGATTCTCAATGAAAGAAAAAAACATCGTTGTCGGTTTAGACGTTGGTACAACTAAAGTCTGCACAATCGTAGGTATCCAAAATATTTCTAATCAAAACACTGGTAAAGCCGAGCTTGAAATCATTGGTATTGGTACTCATCCAAGTCATGGTTTAAAGAAGGGTAGTGTTGTAAATATCGATAAAACGGTCCGTTCAATTCATAATTCTTTAGAAGAAGCGAGACTAATGGCCGGAGTTGATATCCATAGTGCAACTATTGGAATTGCTGGTAGCCATATTTATAGCTTTAATAGCTCAGGTGTTGTTGCTGTAAAAGGTAATGAAATTTCACAAGATGATGTTGATCGCGTACTTGAAGCTGCTAAAGCAGTTGTTATGCCAAGTGATCGTGAAATCATTCACGTTATTGCACAAGAGTATAAGGTTGATAATACAACTGGAATCAAAAATCCAATTGGTATGTGTGGAACTCGACTTGAGGCCCACGTACATATTGTTACAGGTTCAATCTCACTAATTCAAAATCTCGTTAAATGTGTGGAGCATACTGGGATAAAAGTAGAGAATGTTACACTTCAACCAATTGCATCTTCTGAATCTGTTCTTTCTCCTGAAGAAAAAGAAATGGGAACTCTACTTGTTGATATTGGTGGTGGGACAACTGATCTTGCTCTTTGGAAAGATGGGGCCCTTGTTCATACACAAGTTATTCCTGTCGGAGGAAACCATTTCACAAATGATCTTGCTGTAGCACTTAAGATCCCACATGCAGAAGCAGAAAGAATTAAAATTAACCATGGTTCTGTTCTACCTGAACAGGTTAATCAATCAGCACATATAACAGTACAAGGTATCTCTGGAACTAAGCCAAGAGAAGTACAACTAAATACAGTTGCAAATGTACTTGGAGCAAGAGCTGAAGAACTATTTGATCTTATAAAAAATATAATTAGAGAAAAGAACCTAGGAGATGACATCAGTGGTGGCGTAGTCCTAACTGGTGGTGGTGCAATGATTAAAGGAATGCCAGATATTGGTGAGTACCTTTTAGAGCGTCCACTTAAAATTGGTTTTCCAATCGCTTTTGGTGGCATGACAAATATTATGCAAAACCCAAAGTTTTCTACAGTTTTAGGTCTTCTACTTGAAGCTTCAAAAGGTAAGGAAGTAGACGTAGAAGAGGAAGAAGATATTAATCAAATAGATATTGTAAGTAAATTATCAGGGTCTATTAAATCAGTATTTAGAGAAATTTTTTAAATAAGGGGGAACTTATGTTCGAAATTTCTGACAACAACGAATTAAAATTAACTGAAGGCGCGAAAATTCGCGTTGTTGGTGTTGGTGGCGGTGGGTGTAATGCCGTAAACACAATGATTAAGGCCGGTCTAACTGGTGTTGAATATATTGTTGCTAACACTGACTCACAAGCACTTGCAGTTAACCTTGCACCAACTAAAGTACAACTTGGTGTTGAGTTAACAAAAGGTCTTGGAGCTGGGGCAAACCCTGAAGTTGGTCGTAAAGCAGCTCTAGATGAGTATGAAATGCTTAGCCAGGTTCTTGAAGGATCTGACATGGTATTTATTACTGCCGGTATGGGCGGTGGAACAGGAACTGGTGCAGCTCCTGTACTTGCAAAACTTGCACGTGAATTAGGTGCACTAACTGTAGGTGTTGTGACTAAACCATTTATCTTCGAAGGTAAGAAGAGAATGAGACAGGCATCAACAGGTATTCAAACTCTTGAGGAAAATGTTGATTCACTAATCACAATTCCAAACCAGAGACTTCTTCAATTAGCTGGTGAAAGCCTTTCTCTTGTTGAAACTTTCATGAAAGCTGACGAAGTTTTATTAAATGCTGTTAGAGGTATTTCTGACCTAATCAATACGACTGGTCATATCAATGCTGACTTTGCTGACGTTTCAACAGTTATGTCTAATAAAGGTCTAGCTCTAATGGGTACAGGTCTTTGTTCAGGGCCAGATAGAGCAATTAAGGCCGCTAATGAAGCAATCTCTTCACCACTACTTGAGGATATCTCAATTGATGGTGCAACAGGTATCATCATTAATATCACTGGTGGTTCTTCTATGACTATGCATGAAGTCAATGAAGCAGCGACTCTAATTATGGAAGCAGCTGATGAAGATGCTGAAGTAATCTTTGGATCAGTTGTTGATGATGAACTTGAAGATAATATCAAGGTTACTGTTATTGCAACTGGACTTGGTGGACGTGAAGCAACTGTTAATGTGGCTCCACAACAAGAGGTTAGAAGACCTGTTGTTCAAGAAGCTAAACCAGTATATGTGGCACCAGCGACACCAGCTACTCCTGTAGTTGAAGAAAAGCCAGTTTTTGAACAACCAGTAGTACAACCAACTGTACAACAAGCTGCTTATCATGAAGCTCCTATTCAATCGAACCCACAAGTAGATGCGATGAGAGAAATTCAAGTGGAAGCACAACGTGAGCAACAAGCTCAAGAATCAGCAAGATCTCACTCATTTGATGGTGATAACTCAGAGACTTCTCAAAGACCTAGCTTAACTGATTCAATCAGAGAGGCTGCATCTCAATACGAAGCATCTAAATCTGAAGTTGATCCATGGGCAAATGAGAAAGTGTTAACAGGTAATAATTCTGCTGCTGAAAAATCTGATCGTCCTAAATCAATTGCTGAAAAACTTGGTTTTATCAACTTTGATGAAGATGAACTTGATACTCCTTCTTATTTAAGAAAAGAGGAGACTCCACAAACTTCTGGAAATGAAACTTTTCGCCAAGTAGAGCGATAGGATTCCCCCCAAAGTATATTGATGGAAACATCAAAAAAAGGGCCCTCAATAGGGCCCTTTCTTTTTTAAAATATATAAAATTATAAAGAAATTGTTTTAAGAATATTTGATTTAAAAGGTTCTAATAGTTCTGCCGTATCAATCTTAAAATCTTCTGGCAGCTTAATGAGAAGTTTTGAATTATTATGTGGAATATTTCTTAGGACAAGTCTGAAGTTTCCTTCCCAATCCTGCCAACTTAATTCATACTGCCAGCGACTAAATTGCCCGCCTCCAAATTTTGAATCTCTTTTTTCAGGCATAAGTGCATCAATCGTATAAGATACTTTTTGTTTTAAGCCAGCTGAAGTTAAGTCTTTTTCACAATCTCTTATTAATCGATCGTGCTTAGAATCGAATACAACATTTGGCTTATTTGTTTCCATGATTTGATTGATTTGGCCTTTTAGGATTTCTAGATCGTTCACTACGCTCTCCCTTATTTTTGTATTTTAAGTCTTTGTCTCATTTCATCTTCTATTTCTTTTTGCACATGTAATTGAACATAGGTTTCGATCAAGTCACTTTCCACATCAATTTTGTACTCACATAGAATAAAGGTTGGAATTTTATCATTATCCCAAGTCTCTTTTTTAAAATTATAAATATAGACACCTTTTTCAGGTGTATCACTAGTTGTTCTCTCGTTCGTAATTGCTACCCATTCATGTCTCGAATACAGATTGAAGTGATCGCGACAAAGATGAAGAGAGTCGACATTAAAGTAATCATTTTCAACGAGTTCTTTTTCACAAATACTACATAACCCAAGAATTTTTTCTTGTGGCTTATTCTTTTCTAGTAAGCTGTTTATCTTATCCGTGAGTTTTCCGTCTTGAGTTTCTTCTTTTTGAATCTCTTTTCGAAATGCGATAAATGCAAAGACGCCTATAAGTAGAAAAAGCGCAATCGCAATGATTACAAGTAATGCAATGATGATAACCGAGTTGTCCATGTAATTAGTTTAATGGAGTTAGCAAATATGAACAATGGCCAGAGGCCTATATCCAAGGATATTTTGAAAATATCTTCTAACCGCTACTCGAATACGTTCACTTCGTTGATCAATAGTTCCCTTTTCATTGAAGTAATCAAAGCAAATTTCTTGTAGTTGACTAATTTGCTCTTCTTCATATGGAATTCCCATGGTCGTTATGTGAACTCTTTGCTGGGAGCGAGCAATACTATTCTTCGATATAGAAACGAAGACTGTACCTAGCGTTGCCATTTTTCGTCTTTCTGAGATCTTCTCTCTTTGGATCACAATACGATTTCCATGAATGAGAATCGGAGGGATTTCTTGTGAGTGATTAATTTTAATTTTACCATTTAAAGATATTGAGATGTTGTCGTGATTTTTAATTTCGATAACTTCAGCCGTTGGTAGAATTGATTTGATATATTCACAGTGTTTTCTTATAAAATAAGTTTCTCCGTGAATAGGAACAGCTATTGTAGGTTGATAGCTATCATAAACATCTTTAAGGTCAGCTTTTCCTGGATGTCCTGAAGCATGAATTAAACCATTATAGTGAGTGATTACCTCACAACCTTTCTCTGTAATTTCGTTGTATAAAAGTGCTAGTTTCTTTTCATTTCCAGGAATTGCTTTTGAACTAAAGATAAAAGTATCTGTTTCATTTAACTTATAATACTTATCACTAGTACTTGTAATTCTCTTTACTGTTCCTCTAAATTCACCCTGACTTCCTGAACATAGAATAATATGTTTCTTTTTTAAGTCATTTACGCTTTCAACTTCACGAACAATGCCATGATCATTAAAGATTTCACAATCTCTAGCAATTTGTGTGTATTTTAGTAAAGAGCGGCCATACGGAACTACTTTTAATTTAAGCTCTTTTGCGATATTGAATATTGATTGTAGACGATGAATATTAGAAGCAAAGCATGTGATAAAGACTCGTCCTTTTGCTTCTGATATAAAAGTGTATAGATCCTTTTTAAGTTCGGATTCTGAAGTCGTTCTTTCGTTGTTGCTTACGATATTTGTTGAATCTAGCATCGCAAGTCGCTTACTGTAGTTCTTTGATAATAAATTTATCTTCTCTAATTCAATAGGTTCTTCAAATTCAGAGTTAAAGTCACACTTAAAGTCCGATATAAAGAGAATACCAGTGTCAATTTCTTTGATTCCAAGATGGATTCCCTTTGTGTTTGGAATTGAATGGTTAACATGAATCGAGTCAATTTCTATTTCATTTATAACAAGTTTACTTTCAAGCTTGTTGATTTTTTTTGAAAGATCTAAGTACGACAATTTGTCTTCTATAAGCTCTTTTGCAAACGTTGGGGCAAAGACGTCTGCCTCAGGAAACCTCTCAATATAATGTGAAATTGCACCAATATGATCTTCGTGTCCGTGAGTAATAATGAGAGCATTAATGTCAATATCTATATTCTTTAAATCAGGAATAAGATAATTGATATCAAAGCAGTCTTCGTAGGGGAATAGAATTCCACTGTCGATAATAATATTGGTATTCTTATAAGAAACTAGAGTCGCATTAGATCCGATTTGTCCAACACCACCAAGAGGTGAAATATTTAAACTAGACATTAAGATCCTTTCGTTGTGTTTAGTAGTAGTTCGAATTCCTTATTATGATCAATGAACTGCGAAAGCCTAGCTGCTAAAATCTCAGATGCAACATCAGTCTCTTCACCAACAATAAAGTCAGCATACTGTCTCTGTGGTGCTAGGAATTTTTCATACATTGGCCGTACACTGTCATAGTATTGATTGATAACACTTTCTAAACTTCTTCCTCTTTCAGCTACATCCCGATTAAGTCTACGAGTAAAACGAATATCTGCTTCGACATGAAGAAAGCAGCGAATATCTAGTTTCTCTCTGATCTCCTGATCAAAGAGAGTAAAAATACCTTCAAAAAGAACTACTGGAGTTGGATTTAAAGTTGTTGTTGAAGTTGTACGACTACTAGTTTTAAAGTCGTAGTTTGGAACTTCAATTGATTCATCATTTTTTAGTGCCGTGATATGTTCCTGAAGGAGTGCCCAGTCAAATGCTTTCGGATGGTCATAATTTGGTCGTCCTGATTTTGTATAATGCTCTTTTGGTTGCTCTGGTAGATAGTAAGAGTCCATTGATAAGACAGACACTTTGTCTTTTGGTAGTTTTGAAATTACTTTTGAAGCAAAAGTAGTTTTTCCTGAACCTGAACCACCAGTGATTCCAATTAGCTTCATAGATGACCTTTGTTTTAATGTTTTCAGTAACTTAACATAGATTGAGTTCACATCAAATAAAAGAGGTGATAATCTTATAATAATTACATTTGTGTCATTCGTCAGGGATATTCGATGTTTAGATTTTTATCTTTTTTACTATTTATTTTCCTATCTTCAATGGGTTATGGCGCAAGCCTTAATATCGCAATTTCGTCATCTCCAAATAGCTTGAGTCCTTTTTTTTCAACTGATGCAAATTCACAAAATATCAATCGCCTTGTTAACGCTTCACTTATTGATTTTGATAGTAATATGCAGCCGATTTGCCAATTGTGTGAATCATTCAAAGAATATCGTACAGTAGATTCATATAAGATTCGATTCAAACTAAAATCAAATCTTAAATTTTCAAATGGTGCAACTTTGACGTCGAAAGATGTGGAAAAGTCTCATTTTTATTTTACAGAAACAGAGAAAATTAAATCGATATTCCGTTTTGCCTTTGGAAATATTAAAGAGGTTAAAATTATCGATGAGCTTACTTTTGAATTAATCTATAAGGGCTTTGGACTTGATCACTTACCAAATTTAGTATTATTTAAAATTATCCAAATTCCTAATTATGAAAAACTTGAGAAAGTTGAAATGTCAGATATCATCGGCGCGGGTGACTATAAGATTGCAAAGATTGCACCTTTGCAAATTGACTTAAAATCGTTAAAAGCAGATCACTACGATCTGAACTTTGTTGTCGTAAAAGATGAGACAACTCTTTCATTAAAGCTGATTAAAGGTGAGATCGATTTATCTGTCGCCAATATTTCTCCTCGAAAAGTAAATTACTTAGAAAAGAATAGTGATGTAAATGTTCAGAAGGTTCTAGGGACAGACTATAATTATATTGGACTTAATCAGAAAAAAGAGCTTCTCCAAAATAAAAATGTGCGAAAGGCATTAAGTCACCTTATCCCAAGAACTAAAATTATTAAGTATAAGTTTAAAGATAATGCTGTTGCTTCAAATGGACTCTTTGCAGAATCATTTAAGAATTTTTATATCGATACACCTGTGGATGACTTCAATCCGAAAAAGGCCTTTGAGCTTTTTAATAAAGCAGGTTTTGAGAGAAAAAATGGTGTTTGGTATGATAATAATGGCAAGACTTTTTCTCTGACTTGGAAGACGAGTAGTAATAAGTTTCAACAAGAATTAGTGACAATTATTAAGAATGAGTTTGAGAAATTTGGCCTAGTCGTAAATGTCGTACCTCAAGAATGGGGAACTTTCCTTAGAGGCATTAAAAGAGGAGAATACGATCTTTATTTAGGGCGCTGGGTAGGATTTACAGGTCAGGATATGCTTAAATTCGCATTTTACTCTGAAAATATGGCCCCAAAAGGTGCAAATCGTGTCTTTTTTGATAATAAGGATTTTGATAATTTAATTAAGAAGGCCGAACAGACTATCAATAAGAAAAAAGAAGTCGCTCTATATAAGAAGGCCAATCAAGTAGTAAACGAACAATACCCATATATTAGCTTATGGCATCCAAATGTCATTTGGGTGATGAGTAAGTGTATAAAGCTTAAAGAAATTTATCCTAATGGAAATTTTCTAGTCTTAAAGGAAATTGAGAATGTCTGTAAAAACTGAAATCTTTAAAATTGTAACGATTGAATTTCAAAGTAGCTCACAATGTGAAGAGGTGAATAAGATCGCTCTTAATGAATTTGAAGTTGATGGAATTGAAGAGTTCTCAATGGAAGAAGAGCGTGTTGATGAGATTCTTGGTGAGAGAGCATATTCTGGTGGAGATGTCCCTGAATCAGTAATTGATGAAGTCGTTGATATCTCAGATGATCAAGATGTTAAGAAGTTTAATTATTTCTTTTTTCAGGGAGATATTAATAGGGCCCATGAATTTGCGAAAGCAATTGATGGGATGGACTTAACAATTGAAGTTAAAGATGAGGAGTATTCAGACTGGAATGAAGTATGGAAAAAGCACTATGCTCCAATTGAGGTAACTCCTGAACTAAGTGTTATTCCGGAGTGGTTCAAAGAAGAAGATTATAAAAAAAATAATAATAATATTTATATCATTCCAGGAATGGGCTTTGGCACAGGAGAACACGAAACAACATACTTGTGTCTAAAGCACTTTATGTCGGTAAAGGACTCTTTTAAAGAGAAAGACCTTTGTTTAGACTTTGGTTGTGGTTCAGGTATTTTAGGAATAGGTGCTATTAAGAAAAGTGATATGTTAGTCGACTTTGTCGATATTGATCCTGCTGCTCTTGATAATTGTCACGAAAACCTTAAGTTGAATTTGAATGAAGACCGTCTAAATGGTCATCGTCTTATTGCAAGAAAACGGTTCAATCTAGATGACAAATATAAACTTGTTTTTGCTAATATTCTTATGCATGTTCTTGTATCTGAAAAAGAAGTACTTTTAGACTCACTGGCTGATGGGGGCCATATCATCCTTTCCGGTATTCTAAATGAACAAGTTGATGCAGTTATTGAAGAATATAAATCTTTAAAGAAAATCGATGTATTATCTAAAGGTGATTGGTCTGCAATTCTTCTAAGAAAGGAGTAATTCATGCGCGCTATTTATATTCGAGATGATCTCTCTCCATCAATCGATGGAATACTTAGCTTTTCTGATGATCGTAGCCATCACTTAATTAAGTCCGTACGGGTTAAAAAGGGTGATGAGGTACTACTTTTAGATGGAAAAGGTGGACGCTATACAAGTGAAGTGATTAACTGCACGAAGCGTGAAGTTTCACTAAAGGTATTAGCATTTGAGAAGATTGAGAAGTTCACACATATCGATTTAGCAATAGGGCTTCCTAAAAGAGAAGCTTTTGAAAGCTCTCTTAAGAACGCAACACAAGTCGGTATCTCAGAAATTTATCCTTTTCAAGCGGACTACTCAAATTGGTCAATAAAGAATCTTGATCGAGTGAATTCGGTTATTGAAAGCTCGCTTATTCAATCAAATAATCCTTACTTTCCTGTTGTACATCACGAGACAGCAAGTCTTGATGCTTTATTCGAAATCTTTCATCAATACGATTATATTTTTTTAACGACGTTATCTCGTTCAAATGGTATGGATATTGAAAGTATTGACAGTATAAAAGATAAACGTATTTTAATTATCATTGGACCAGAAGGTGGACTTTCTAGTCGTGAAGAAGAGTTAATGTTAAAAGAGAATAATGTTATGGGACTTAAACTTGCAACACCTATTCTTAAAACAGAAAGTGCAGTCCTAACTATCGTAGGCTATGTACTTGGAAAATTTGATGTTAAATAAAAAATGTGTCATCCTATTATAAGAGGGCCCAGGGATGAATTTAGAATCACAAAATAGTAAGAAACCAATTCGCTTAAATGACTTAGAAGACTTTGATGACTTTGGAATTGAAGATATTCCTTTTAAACCTATTAATGAAGGTCTTGGTTTCCATCATGGAAAGGCCAGTAAAGAAGTTTTAAAAAGTGCACGTGTTGAAGTTACTCCATCACAATCACATGTAAATAACTTCAATAAAGTTCTTGGTCGCGAAAAAGAGATGAGTGTTCCTTCTGAACTTGAAGCTTTTTATCGTAAAGGTACAGAGTCTGAAATTCCTAAAGTAAACCGTGAAATTGAAATAAAGAATAAGTCACAAGATGTTTCTATTACAAGAAGATTTACTTCTTACGTAATTGATATGAGTGTGTCTCTTGTTATTTTTGCTGTTACTTTGGCCGCAATGTTTTTAGTAAGTGGACTTCCAATAGAGTCATTTATTGAAATTACGCTTCTAAACTCAAACTATAGATTTCTAATTGCACTATTTGTACTAATCCATATTATTTATCGTATTACATCTGTCTATAGACCTACATTAGGACAATATATTTGTGGACTTAAGCCAAAGCTATCAAATGAAGCAGCATTCAATACGATTATTGAAAGAACTCTTTTTGAGTTTATATCAATCCCGCTTCTAGGGCTTCCATATATATTGGGGTTAGATAAGAAGTTCTTCGGAAATAGCTTAAAAAAGAGTAAGTAATGAAATATCAACAGGCCAAGGAATTTGTAGAGAGTCACTTTAGTGAGAAGAGAATTGTCTTCACTAATGGTTGCTTTGATATTCTTCATCGTGGTCATTTAATGTATTTAAATGAAGCGAAGAAACTTGGTGATATTCTCATTATTGGACTCAATTCAGATAGTAGTGTTAAGCGCTTAAAAGGTGAAGATCGTCCTGTAAATTCAGAAGGCGATCGTCTGTTTATGCTTGAAAACTTAAAGTCTGTAGATAAGGTTTTTCTTTTTGATGAAGATACACCCTATGATCTGATAAGTGCTGTTCTACCAAGCGTCCTTGTTAAAGGTGGAGATTGGGCAATTGATCAAATTGTTGGTCACGATATTGTTACAGCTAATGGTGGACAAGTTTTAAGCTTGAATTTTGAAGATGGCTACTCAACGACTAATCTAATTGAAAAGATCCAAGGCCGCTCTTAAGTGTATATTCATTTTCTAAATGAAATCGCGATTATTTCGAATGATATTTCTGATACCGAATTGGCATTAGCTCATATCTTAAAAACAATTAAGGCCACATTAAAGTTCGGCTATCCTGTTCTAATAAAATTTAATGATGCAAATATCGATTCTACGAAACTTCGTAGTAAACATTATGTTGCCAACACTGAATTTGTATTTATTAATATTTCATTAAAAAATCGCTTTCCTGTTGAAAGAAATTTTTAATCACCGACTGAAATGGTCGAGTATATGCTTGATTTGAATGATTGGTTATCTTAAAAAAAAGTAAAATATCTTCCACTTTTTTCTCAAGAATATTTCCGAGTAACCGTTATGGGTATTGCAGCCAGATGGGTCTGGTTGTTTTGGGATTTTATTTGTTGAGACAAGGAGTTTCAGCGTTAATTACACAAGGAGGTTGCTTATTCGAGGAGAATAGTAATGGGATTAAGAATTAACACGAACACACAGTCAATTGCAGCACAAAGAAGTTTAGGACAAGTTAAGAGAACACAAGATGAATCTTTAAACAAACTTTCATCAGGTTCAAGAATTAATAAGGCCAGTGACGATGCTGCAGGACTTGCGATATCTGAAAAGTTAAGAGCGAATATTAGAGGTACTCAACAAGCTGCAAGAAACGCGGGTGATGGTATCTCAATGATTCAGATCGCTGAAGGTGGAATGAACGAAGTATCAAATATTTTAGTTCGTTTAAGAGAACTTTCAGTACAGTCTGCATCGGATACAATTGGTGATACTGAACGTGAATTTACTGATAAAGAATTCCAACAACTAACAAAAGAAGTTGATAGAATTGCAGAGTCAGTACAGTTTAACGGAACGACACTAATTAACGGTGAAGGTGAAGATAAGGAATTCCAAATTGGTCTTAATAATGATGAGACAAATGACAGAATTGCATTCAAGCCATCAGCAGTATCAGTTAAAACAGAAGATCTAGGAATTGGAGGTCTTTCTGTTGCAACAAAAGGTGACGCTCAATCTAACCTTGAAGCTATCGATAAGGCAATGACATCTGTATCAGGTGGACGCGCGGAACTAGGGGCATTACAAAATAGACTACAGTCTACAATTAATAACCTAGAAATCTCTAATGAGAATATGAGTGCCGCTAATTCACGTATTAGAGATACTGATGTAGCAGCAGAGTCTGCAAACTTAGCTAAGGCGAATATCCTTACTAGTTCTGCAACTTCTGTTCTTTCGCAAGCAAACGCTTCGAGCCAATCTGCACTAAGACTGATCGGTTAAGTAAAAATCTAAATCGAAAGCAACATCTAAAAGTAAGGGCCTTCTTTAGAAGGCCCTTATTATTTTCTATGGTAAGAATATTGAAGTAAAAAAATAGACCACGCTTTCACGTGGCCCACTAGAATCTTGAAAGAGCAGAAACTCAGGAGAGAGGATCGCTCAGTCCTAATTATATTCATAATACCTATTTCAAAATATGATCCTAATCATTTATTAGTGACAAAAAATACTGTCGATTATTATCCAAGTTTTAAGTAATTATTATTGATATCTTGATCTGTAACTACTTGAGTTTATAGGATATTTTCTACTTTTTTTAAATTATCCGAGGTATCCACTAAAGTATTTAACCGAGTGTAACGAACAGGTATTTGTGAACACTAATTTTGTCTGAAAGCTATATTTAGTAGGACGTGAGGAAAGGAGAAAAAAATGGGTTTACGTATTGCAACTAATACAGCTGCACAAATGGTGCAGAAAAACATTAAACAGACAGGAAAAGCCTCTGGAGAGGCCCTGCAGAAATTATCGAGTGGTAAGAGGATTAATAAGTCTGCTGACGATGCTGCCGGTTTAGCGATCGCTAAGAATATGGAAGCTCAGGTAAAGGGCTTACGTCAGGCATCTCGAAACGCAAATGATGGTATTTCGATGGTTCAGACCGCGGAAGGGGCCATGAATGAAACAAGTAATATTTTAGTAAGGTTAAGAGAGCTATCAGTACAAGCTGCGTCTGATACGATTGGTGATACTGAACGTGGCTTTCTAGATAAAGAATATCAACAATTAGTTAAAGAGGTAGATCGTATTGCAGAGTCTACAAAATTTGGTTCCCTATCATTACTTAATGGGTCGGGTTCAGAAATGGATATTCAGGTAGGTACTTTTGCAGGTGAGAATGGACAGATTCAATATGATCCATCTCAGACGAACGCTACAGCATCAGCTCTCAATATCTCTGGCTTAAGTGTCGCATCCAAAGATGATGCTAGATCATCGATGGAAAATGTCGATGAAGCTATTACGAGCTTATCAGAGCAAAGAGCGAATCTCGGTGCTGTTCAGTCAAGACTACAGTCTTCTGTAAACAATTTAGAGATTCAGGCAACGAATCTAGATGCTTCTAGATCGGTAATTGAAGATGCAGATGTGGCCTATGAGTCATCGCAACTTGCTTCTTCTAATATTGCTAAGCAAGCAGGAATTGCATCTTTAGCGCAAGCTAATAATATTAATTCATCTGCACTTAGATTAGTAGGTTAATAAAAATGGGGGACATCCCTCCACTCCTTTCTTAAATAATTAAAGCGGTCTCGCGCAGGAGAGAAGCGAGACCGTATTTTTTGACGGAAGAAGTGATATAGGAATTGAGAGCTAAATGAATACAAAGAAGTTTGAACAAGATATTATCGAGTCCATCAAAGAAGGCAGTGAAGTCATAATTTGGGATGTTATTAGTCATAATATTGTTAGGCTTCCAGTTAAAATTAAAAGCCTCAATGCCTTTTCTAAACAGATCTTTTTATCGATTGAAGATGGCCTTAGAGATAGCTTAGCACACTTCGTACGAGGACCAGGTCTGCTGAAATTTTATATTCCCGATTTGCAGTTGATCTTTATCAGCGAGCTAAATGCTTCACATGGTAATAGTCTTGAAATTTCATATCCAATTAAAGAAAAGCGATTAGAGAGAAGAGAATATGAGCGTTTCGAGCCACTCATCCCACTCTATAGTTGTTTTCAAAATATTAAGTATGAGATTTTTGATATAAGCGAAGGCGGAGTTTCATTTGTCTTAGGGGCTTCTCAATATGAGCAGATCTTTAGTGGAAAGAATCAAACTCTAAATTTTGAAGTTGTTTTTGGAAATGAAAAAATTCATGTAAAAGGAAATGTCGTTAATAAGAAGAAAATAAAACCTTATCAAATATCTAGATTTCCATATGGTGCCTTTCGTATCGCAGTAGCAATTGAGAATAATCCAGATTTTCGTAAACATGTTAAGAAGTTACAAAATGGTTGTGACAAACTAATGAAAGATCTTCTTTGATTATCTGTGCTATTCCGATATGATATTTTTATGAGCAGCTTTGTGATATCTGATGTCCACGTGAAATGGGATCAAAAAAATTCTGAATATCTTAAAAAATTTCTATCTATAAATTTTAATGAAAATGATCGTATTTATTTTCTAGGAGATATCTTTGATTTAATGGTTGGAAGCTACCAGGAATACGAAAAGCAATATGATTGGTTCTTTAATAGAGTAAAGGAAATCACTTCTCTTGGTATACCAATTTATTATGTCCAAGGTAATCATGACTTTCACATTGAAGATTTACTTACTGATAATGGGATTATTGTAAAGACTAAACCCTTCGTTGAAATAATTAATAATCAAAAGGTTCTCTTTTGTCATGGTGATGAAATTGAAATAGAAAATTTTAGTTACCAGGTTTGGCGTGCATTTATTAGAAGTTATCCATTGGCCTTGATTTCTAAGTATGTTTTTAATTATAAAATTGTGAAAGCAATAGGTGATTATCTATCTCATAAAAGTAGACAACGTAATGAGAAAAGGTACGGACAGACTCAACTCAATGGAAGTATACGAGATAAATTTCGAAAGAGTGCTCAGATTGCCTCAAATGAATACAATGTTGATGTTATAATATGTGGACACAGTCACTATCAAGATGAGTTTATAACTGAAACATTTTCATATTATAATTGTGGCTATGTTCCTTCTTCAAATAAATATTTGATGATTAATGAAAAATATCAATTTAAAGTACTAGGTTAAAATTAACGACGTCCGTATTTGAATTTTTCTTTTAACGTTCTAAAATAATTTCTTTCTTCATTAATGTAGAAGTTTACATGACTACTTCTAGACTTCTTTATTTGAATTTCATCTTTTGGTTCAAGTTTGAATTCTTTTTGTCCATCAATTGTTAAGTAGATATCGTCTTGACCACGTGGAATTATAATACTTAAGGTTTCATTATCAGGTAGTACCATTGGCCTATGAGTAAGAGCATGTGGACAAATTGGTGTGAGGACAACTCCCCTTACACTAGGATGTAAGATTGGTCCATTTGCTGCTAAAGAGTAAGCAGTGGAACCAATTGGTGTACTGACGATGAGGCCATCACCGGCCAAGTTATAAATGCTCTCGCCATTTGCTTCGAGTTCGAGATTAAACATTCGTGAAATACCTGATTTTGTAATCACGGCATCGTTTAAAAAGTTAAGCTTAATTTTCTTTTGTCCTGGTCTTGTGATCTCGGCTTGATACATCTGAACTTTACGAGTTTTGAGTTTTCCTTTAAGGGCCATCTCTAGGCCATCGTAAAAATCATGTTTAGCAAATTCAGCAATAAACCCCAGATTTCCCATGTTAATTCCAAAGATATTTAACTTTTTTATATCTTTAGTTCTTGCTGCGCCTATAAGAGTACCATCGCCACCAAGAGTAATGAGAATTTTACACTTATCAGTAATTTTATCTCTACTTATGAAGTTAAAATCTTCAGATTTACAATTCTTAAAAATTTTTAAGATTCTTGCCTCTTGTGATTTTTCAAAGAATACATCAACTTTTCTTCTCTTAAGCCAATTTGTTAGATTTGGTAGGACGGTTGTAAACTCTGAGACCACTTTAGGCTTTAAGATAATTGCTACTTTGTTTGCTAACGCCATTTATTCCTCTACTGTAACTTCATTTATAAAGTTATTGATATCATCAAAAGGTTTTTGAATTACTTTGCATCCATATAATGAAGCACGTTCTACAATTTGTTCAGAGCTATAAGCTGTTATTATGTAGAATATATTTGATATTTCATCTTCATTATACTTTGTTTTGGATTCTTCTATTATATCAAAACCAGTAATATCTTGAAGCATTAAATCGCAAATAATTCGGTTATAATTATTAGATTTAATAAGTTCGATTGCTTCTTTACCACTTGCTGTAGACATTACTTCTACGCCTTTTCGCCTTAGTAATGTAACAATAGTTTTTTGAATTAGTAGCTCATCTTCAACGACTAGGATTTTCATTGTGTACCTTGGGGATGCTTATTTGAAAGTGCGCACCGTTGTTGTTGGAAACTAGTGAGATATCACTATTGATTTTCTTTGTTAGATTTTTGCAAATTGCCAACCCTAGACCCGTTCCTGTCTCTTTTGTTGTAAAGAACGGTTTAAAGATATTACTCTTTAGGTTGTCTGGTACTCCTGGCCCGTTATCTATTATATCGATAAGGATATTTTGAGATGACTCGCTAATGAGAATGTCTATCTTTGAGTTCTCTACTTTATTCTCACTCAGTGCTTGGGAACTGTTGATAAGTAAATTGAATATAACTTGGCTTAAGAGTGTTCCATTAGACATTATTTCAATATCATTTTCCATTCGGAAGTTTACTTTATGAGAGCGAGACTCGGATTTAGTTAAAATAATAGTTTCTGAAATTAAATTCTTTAACGAAATTGAAGTGAACTCTTCATCATCTTTATACAGATTTGAAAACTCTTGAATGATTGCCTGTGATCGTTTCACGCTATTTGAAATATGAGAGAGTGTATCTTTAATATCTAAATCATTGGTCTGATCAATAAGTAAATTATGTGACAGATCAATACCAAATAGAGGATTACTAAGTTCGTGTCTAAGAGTGTTTAACAATTCTCCCATTAACAAAATTCTCTCATGATGTAGAGAACTTGTGTCTTGTTGATGGTCTTCAATTGCAATTTGATTAATTAGAACATTGTCTTCTTCAATAATGAATGAGTCGATAGGGAAGTTTTTTAAAATTCGATCACTTTCTAGTTTAGAATGCCTGCTACTCTCAATTGTAATAATATTAAATAATTTGGGAATAGATTTGGTAATTAGATCATTAAATATAGATCGATCTATATCAGCAATAGGAAATAGATCATTACGTGATAAAAGTATAATTAGGTTGTAATCACGAAAAGAAAGTTCTTTCGCCAAGAAGTGCCCATCAAGTTGAATATCTTTATTTAATAATTCTTTTTGATCAAATGATTTGTTTTTACTCTTTCTTACCTTGGCAAAGAGTGTGTTGAAGAATGTTGGTTCTTGATAGGCTTCATAGTATTCATCATTCTTGTATGTGATTGAATATATATTGGTTGTGCCTTTTTGATGAATCAAAATCTGTGCCGAGCTAAATCCGTTTAAACCTTCCGAAGTCGTTAAGTATTTTAGAAATGAACGAATATTATCCTTCTTTTTAAATTGGTACTCTTTTTCGACTTTTGAAAGAAGCTCAATGGAATCGCGGAGTTTGTCGAGTACGAAATCTTGTGAATTCAATAGAACGAATTTCTTACTATTAACCTTGAGCTCAATCTCGGAGTTGTTGATTTTTTTTATTTGTAATTGTGAGTTTTTTTTTGAAGTCGTTATAAAAGTGCTGTCTTGAAACTTATTTTCCAAGACAGCCTTATCAGTATAGATATTTAAAAATTTATTTTTGACTCTTGAATGAGTGGTATTGCTTTTATTTTCCACTGTTTAAGGTTATCTATTAGTTCATACTCTAGCAAGTCGGAAAGCATCACAATATCATTGTTTTCACGAGCTGGTATTAGTGCTTTAATGACTGAAAAGAGATGGATTTCAAGGTTCTTAATAACTTCTTTATTTGTAAAGTAATCCTTATTAGCTTTTCTTGCAGTCGCATGAATTCTTGTGATTAAGTGAACATAAAGATCAAGTAACTCTATTAGATCAGCAAAGAAGAGATTTGCCTGATCAATATTGCCTTTATTGAATTCATCAGTCGTTATTAAGATCTTATCAATTAACTCGTCGATATATCGATTACAATCTTCTAGTGCTTCAAATGCTAATTCATATGAGTTTTTGATTTGAAGACTAGGATACCCCAACTCTTCTAGTGTGTAGTCTAGCAGCTCACCAACTTCATTAATTGGAAATGACTTACCTTCAATGAGTACTCCTGTAATTGACTCATTTGCTGAAATACCATCTGTTTCAATTGCTGTTATGGCCTGTCTAAGGGAAATTGAATTTCCATCCAAAGAAAAGCTATCGTTTCCTAGTTCTAATGTGATCATATATTTTCCCTTGCCTCTTGCTTGGCCTTGTTAATGAGTGAGCATTTTTCGAAGAATTCGTAAAGAACACTACACATAAGAGAGATCTCATTATATGTGTAGAATGCAGCTTCTGATAAGTTCACAAGATTGCTTCCTTGTAGATTGTTCTTTGCAACTTTTGCAAAATCAATTACAGGAGATAGCAGAGGATAAGAAGTCGCTACAAGATCACTTAAACGATCAATTTCATCCAGCTTTGCCGAGAATTTTTTAATTTCTTCCAAACTAGGAGTATTCTTACTAATTTCTTCAATAATATATCTTGAGTATTTTTTCCCGAACTCCGAAAGCTCATATAGAGTCTCAATTCCCTTAATATGTGTACTCAATTGTGCTTTAGTTTGAAGATTAAAAGAAGGGATATCCATGCTAGTGTTAACTTCAGTAAAAATGCTAGTCCACGCAATGTGATAGAAATTTCGCATAACTTCTTTTGCATCTTGTTCCTTGTGTAATAATTCGTTAATGATTAAATCACCATTATCAAGCATGTCTGATTGATATAGTTTTACCCTGCTAAGTGAGAGGGAAGAACACGAGTTGTTGAGTTCTTCGATATCGATTCTATTTTTCTTTAATAACTGACCAATACATTGATGTGTGATGTTGTAAGGTACATCGTTATGACATTTGTACTCCTTACATTCATCCTTAGGAAAGCATGGCGCACACTCTGTTTTTGGTGCTAGATTATAGTTGTCTAATGCATAGGGAGTTGTTTCATGTGGTCTAACCGTACCAAGAGAAATTGTTAGAGTCTTAATGTTTTTGAAGCTTAATAGGTTTCCAATCATTGAGTCATGGCCAACAAATAGAAATGAGTTGTCTACTTTAGTATATAGCTCTTTTAAATCGAGACCAATCCAAGCTTCAACTCTTTCTTTATACGGTTTAATAAGCTCTGAATTTAATATTTCATCTGTTGATTTTTGGTCTTGGTTGGCACCACAAATATAAATTTTAACTTGATCATCTTTTTTAAGCGTTTGATATATAACCTCAACCCAGCGATTTGCTTTCCACATTTTTCTTTCGTTTGAGGCAAATGGATGAATTAATAAATTGGTTTTCTTTTTATTGGAAAACTCTTTGTTACTTAAGTGAGTAAGTTTCTTTGTCGTACCGATGATTGAAGAAAATAGATCGACTAAGTTATATGGGTTTAGGTCTCCTCTCATAACTGTGGAGTAAAGATATTGCGACCATCTATCCGTAATCACTCTTTCATGTAGTTCATTAAAATGAGGACCGACTTTATTTTTTGAGTCTATTAATGAATGAAGATAGGTTGCAGACTTTGAAAATGCGAGATTAATCGAAACCTCAATGTTTTGATCGTTTATTTGTTTGAGCTGCTTTTTTAGGTTTGTAAGCGCCTCTCTGACATTATCAACGCCTACCATTGCTGATTTATGCTCAATAGAAATAACTTCATCAAAGACTTTTTCTAGTAAGAACATAATCGGTGTAGCGAATTTTTTACGCGCAATTAAGATAATTTTATAGTCGGGATGATTTTCTCTAAGCAGCTTCACTGCATGTGATGTTTGTAGAAGATCTCCAATTCGAGTTGTTTGAATGATGGCTATAGTCTTTTTTGTATCCGCTTCATTTTTTAAGGCGTTCATAGATTTCTCCTATTCCTCTTCTAAAACAGAGCATAGATATAAAAATGACATATCATCTTCACTCAAGTTTTCTCTTTTAACTTGTTTCTCTTGTATTCTTTCAAGTTCTTTAAAGAATTCTGTCTTTAAAGTGTTAGGATCTTGCTTCATTTAATAATTCCTTTGTAGATTCTTGACGTAATCTACTGCGACTTTCTCTAATTAGATTTGAAACCTCTTTGATTTGTTCAAATTGTATTTGTAAGTCATTTTTTAATGCGATTAAAATATGCTCAACTTCTGGTAGTGTCGGATTTTCGATATTATTAATTTTTGCTCTATAAAATAAAAATGGTAGTGCACAGTAATCGGATGTGCGTCCCATGTATGAAGTTATTTCTGTTAATTTATGCTGTAGTTTAACGGCATCTTGTGCCAGAGTCGCTTTTATCGCAGCTAAAACGTGCTTTGAAGAATTTAAAAGCTCTGCTTGTGCTTGTTCTATCCAATTTGAAGTAAAATTTAGGTCACTTTCTATAATACCATGACCTGATAAAGAATTTCTTTCGATTTTACGATACAAGAAATCTCTTGAAAGATATCTTTCAAGTTCGATCTCTGTGTCCATGCGGCCTTCTATATTCTTGTAGAATACACCTAGTTCATCATGTCTGATTTGATATATCGAAACATCAGTGTTTTCTAGCTTCTTAACATCTTTATTGAGAAAGAACTTATCAAGTGCATAAACTATATGTTCAGACTTTATGATTTCATTATTTCTAACTTGTTTTTCTGTATGTGCACTTGGTCCATAGGCAAAGTCACGATCCTTTACTCTTGGTGTAATAATAATGCTCTCTTGATTTGTTGACCCTTGTTTTAAAAATGGAGAAGGTCCCATTGACAGCTCAATTGTAGGTACATCTAAGATGTCGGCCATATGTTTGATGGCAGTGTCAGGTGTAATTAGAAGATCACAATTAATTAAAACTGAAGGTAGAGCACTGAATTGAGCTTCAATAGTAACGGCTTTATTATCGAGTTCTAAGTTTATTTTATTAGCATAGGATCTTTCATCAGTAGTAGGTGCTATAACTAAAAGTGGAATTGTGTCTTCTTTGCTATTTAGCTTATTAATCAAATTGATAAGCTCTTGCCTTTCAATCATTTTATTAATATTTGATGCTGTTAGTTGAATTGCAACTAGTTTTGGTTCAACTTTACCTTCGGCCTTTCTCATCTTTAAAAAGTTTTGGTGACAAATTTTATTATATTCATTTGATACATGTAGAGCATTGAATGAATTATTCTCTTCAATACCTACCATCTTGTGATAGCAGTCATTAAAGTTAAGTGGTGCAAATTTTTGTTGAGTTAATACATCATTGAAAACGACGGCCCACTCGTTTGAATACTTTACATTGCAATTTAAATCGAATTGAATTCCTTTGAAATCTTTGTTTAGGTATGATGCAAGACTTGTTGAAATTCGATCATTAGAGTAGTTAATTACTAAATTCCAGCTTTTATTAATCTCTTTTATAGTTTTACCAAATTCATCAAGAGCAAATCCATTTGAATAGATCTTGTTTTTCTTGTAGCTTACAATCTTCTTCCTATCTAAAGAGATAATATTATTTACACCGTTAAGAAGCTTGGCCGATTTATCAAATTCTTTATTGATTAAAACAGTAATGTTAGCATCAGGATTATTATTCTTTATGGAAGAAATAAGTCTTCCCATTTGGAAAATATCACCATGTCTTTTGAAGTTGATAATAAGTATATCTTTCATCTATTCCTCTTATCCTTGCTTGATAACTGCATCAAATGCTAGGAGTAAAAAATCATTTTTATTTTTAAATTGGTTTGTTTGATAAATGCTACTTTCAATATATTGATCAATACTTTTGTCTTGTTCAGCGTTATATAAAAGTGCCTTCAGTTCACTCGACTTGATATGTTCAATACAATCGCTGATCTTGTCACTTGCTTCAAAGTCTAAGAATGCTTTGTAAAAAGTATTGTAGAGTGAGAACGACGGAGCATGTGTTAGAATTGTTGGCTTCTGTGACAAGAATGAAGCGACATTCTTTTCTTTGTAAATGCTTTCGACATTATCTGTCGCATAGACTTCAATATTCTTATTTGGGAAAAGGTTGTTTTTTATACATTCTGTATATGTTTGCTCATTTGGTTCAATTACAATAACTTTGTAATCTTGTCCGTGGTAGGTTTCTAAAAGCTTACAGGCTTCGTAAACATGGTAGGCAAATCCTAAACCTAGTATTAATAAATTTTTATTTTCTTTAAGTTGATGCTCAATATTGGCGATTAATTTCTTAGCTTCTTTTGCTGGGTGATAGTTCGAATGAAGATGTACACCATTAATAACGGGTACTTTCAAATTACTACGAGATTGCTTAATCTCATAAGAGTGAATATCTAAAAAAGAAAGTGATTTTGCAGGAATTGCTTGTGCTGATTCTTTTATTAATTCCATAATTTCCTCGTCCTAAGGCCCAATGGTCTTTTGTATAAGTGAAGCTCTATCCTAGAGCTCCACCACATTATACTATAGTTTCGATTAAGGGGGCAAACTGGTCTAGTATTACCTGTTTTTTACATTGTTCAGGTTGTAACCCTGGAATTGTTGACGCTTTTTAAATACTGTTGAGATCTCTTTAGTAGTTGACTCTTTTGCTTTGGCCAAGAGATTTAAACACTCTTTATCTAGTCTTTGGTTTTCTTGAACTAGTTCTGTAACATCGCCAATCCATGCTTTGAAGATATCCATATCTTCTTGTGGATAAACGGTTTTATTATTTTGCAGTTCGCTTTCAATATCATCTTGGAGAAGGCGAATGATATTAATCAATCTTTCTCTGTTTTCTGAAATTTGTTCAACCAGATCATAACGGCTATTTTGACATGAGTTAATCATGGACTTCGTTGAGTTAACAAGAAGCCCCATGAGGTCTAGATGTCTGGTGATCTTGTTAAAGACTTCCATTGTTGCCATTACTTGGCCTTCTGTTCAACTCTAAGTTGCTTAACGGCCTCTTGCCATCCTTCATAAAGAGTAGTCAGAACTTCTAACACACTTTTAAGTGGCTCTTTATCAATTTTGATATTTGCTTGTGTGCTTGAAAAAAGCATAAAGTCATATAGTGAAGAAAGTTCTTTAGCTACATCTCCACCAACTTCAAAATCTAGACTGCTATTAAGCTCGATAATAATATCCTGAAGCTTACCAATATATTGTCCTTTTCCAGCAATATCTTTCTTCTCAATTGCTTCAATTGACCTTTTGCAATTTTTAATAGCAGCTTGATAAAGCATAAGTAAGATTTGTTCTTTACTAGCTGTTTTAACAGATGTTTGTTTGTAGGCTCCTAAACCGTAACTCATTTACTTCTCCTTAATTACCCCATTGGCTGAGGTCCGCCAAGGCCAGCACCTTGAGAGCGAATCCTAGACATGGTTCCTTCTAAGCGTGAAAATTTATCTTTTAAGTTTTTCTCTTTTTGTTGAAGCATGTTCTCTCTTTGAGCAATCCTTCTATCAATTGTTTCAATATTATTTTCTAGTGATCTCTTTCTTGAAGAAAGTAGTCCATTTGGAAACTGAAGAAGTTGTCCAACTGTTTCTTTAAGGTTGTCGATGAACCCATTAGTTTTTGTCCCGTCTTCATATCGACCAGTTAGTACTTCAGCAATATGGTCGTAGTCTTTTTCCATTACTGTTTGAAATTTCTTTTGATCAAAATCAAGTAAACCTTCTCTTGTAAACTGAATCCCCAGTTCTCCGATACGAGAAGTGCTACCATCTTTTAGTGGAATATCCTTAAATATGGCATTTCTTAATCTTGATTCAATGGACTGAAGTAGGATGTCTCCACCAAGGGTTCTCGACGTATCAGTTGTTTCGTCCATTGTGTTTTGCTGTTTAATAAATGTGAATACACCATTTATTTGATCAATTAGTGACTTAACTTTTTCTCCGATCTTTCCAGCATCTTCACTGATATTAATTGTGAATTCTTCTCCTGGTTTCGCTTTTTTTAGATCTAGCGTTACACCTGGAATTAGTTCTGCAGCTTTATTTTCAGGTAATTCAATTTCAAAGCCATCAAGTGCAACAACTGCATCTTGGGCCTCTCTCTCAAATTCTATATAAAAATCTTGTTCACCATCGACGAAGTAGAAGTGTGGGAAATCTGCTTTATTAATATCACCTGTGTCCTTAAGCGAGAGGATCAGGCGCCACGGAGTATCTGATTCTGAGCCATCATTAATTACGCTGGCCCTAAGTCCTGATTCATCATCTCTATTAATTAGCTTGGCTACTGATTTTAAAGATGCATTATCTGCATCAATATATATTTCTTTTGTATCACCGTTTGGTAGTGAGTATTGAATGAAGCCTACTCCGATATAACTTTCCTCTGGATCGGCAAATCCACTTGTCATGGCAGATGATTTTTGAGCAAGTTGTTTTACTTCGAATTGATAGGTTGCAGGCTCTGCAACGTTTTTGTCTGCTGTTATTCCAACGATATCATCATTACCAATAACGCTTAATTCTCTTAAGGATCTAGCGCTACCGTTTTGGAGGAGGGTCCCACGCATGCCTTCAACAAGGGATGTCAGCTCTTGAACAAGAGCTTTCTTGTCGGCGACTTTACCCTTACGTACTTCCATATTTTGAATTGGAATACGTTCAGCCTTCATAATTTGCTGAACAATATCCTTAGGAAGTCCGGTGTTAATGGAGCCCATTGCTATCGACAAAAATCCTCCTGATTTTAAATGTGAAAATCCTTTTCACACTTGTCTCCGACTCTGATTTTATCACACTTGAGGTTTTTTTTCCGTCGCATCATTAGTGGAATAATTTTCTAGGCAAGGCTTCTTCGTCATTTGATGTTTTAGGGGCTATAATAGATAAATCCCTGAAAATAAAAAACCCGCCTTGTGGGCGGGTACTTTTCGAGAAAGTAATTTTTTTGGGATTGGGATTTTGTACTAAATTTATCGGGTATTATGGTGAAAACTTTAGAGAAAAAGTCGGATATTTACATTGAAAAGGCAAAATTCTTGTTTTTTCGACTAGTTACATATTTTACATTCTTATTATTGCCAATTTATCTGCAAAAGGAAGTTAATCTTGCACCGATTTGGCAAATCATCGCAATGATTTTCTTTTCAATGTTTATTGTTTCCCAGTGGTTTCTACTTGGAAAAGAAATTGATCATCGATTTAAGATTTATTTTAAAGTAAATTCCTCCATCGATAGAGTTGTGTATCGACTATTCATGGGGATGTTCTTCATGGCGATCTACTTCAATCTATTAAGCTTACTACCACATAAGTGGAGTTATAATATTTTTTGGGTAACTTGGGTTGTAATGGGGCTGTTTTACTCTTGGCCTACAAGAGGAAAAATTATTAAAGAGTCAGTATCAACGAATTTTCATGAATATCGCTACTTAGATAAATTTGAAAAAACGGTACTTTTTTTAACAGTCGTCATGTTCTTTACTTCGCTACCACAATTACCAAATTTATTTTCAACAAGTTCTTTAAGACTTTTTTTTGATCCAAGTGAAAGAGTGTCTGGGGCATTCTGGAATTTTATATCAATTAATTATATTCCATTTAGTAAGTACCCGAAGCTCTTAAACCTTTCATGGTCGATTCACTTCTACTATGTGACGATGTCGTTATTTCTAATGACATTCTATGCACTTCTTCGAAATTTTGTTTCAAGAAGATTGTCACTTTTAGGTGTCTTTGCATTAGTTTCTTCGTGGTCATTCTCAAAGATATTGGCCAATAATTACGGTTTTACTCTTTTAACGACTTTCTCAGTGGTATGGGTATGGTCTACCCTTTGGTCAACTAAGAGTTCTACGTACCGATCAGGGCTTTTTATAGGGCTCCTAGGTGCGTGGGGGACAGTAATTGATAAATCCAATATTATCCTGCTAGTTGTCCAACTATTATTGATTCATTTTGTCTTTTTTAAAGAGGAAACAGCTTGGTATAAGAGACAGTTTTTTAAGTACACGCTTCTTGGAGTTTTCTTATCGACATCTCTCTTTTTCTTATCTACTAGTACAATCTCTGTTGAGATGATTGAAAGTGTAAATATTATTTCTTCAGAAATTTCTAGACTGGTTTCACGTAAGTCATTCTTTGTCCTGTCTTTTTTTGGTCTAGTTATTTTTATGTATAAGATTCTTGCCCAAACTCGTAGTGAGAAGCATAAGGTATTAAATATTTCACATGACTCTTCAATTAAGGTCGCTATCTCAATTCTATGCTTACTCCTGATTGATCTGCTATTTAGTTCAAGAACCTTTCAGGACTTTTCGATTCTATGGCTTTTAGCTTTCTTCAGTGTCCTACTTATAGAAGTAATCTTTCAAAAGATTAGAGGACTTAGAAGCTCTAGGAATATGATCTACGCAGTCTATATTATTATATGTCTGCTAGATTCACACTTTGAAGGCCGAGTTAAGATTTTACTTAGAACGATTGGAGCAATTGACTAATTTCCTAAGACTTAAATTTATTTATTTATATGAGAATTAAACTATAATTAAATTAACGTTAACGATGAAAGGGAGTTTCATCTGTTTAAGTCTCATATAACAAGACAATTGTTCGAAGAGTTTTCTGATTCCTACAAAATGCGTAAAGACGCAACCACTTCCCATCCATTTGTATTTGTCGATCCAGCTGATAGCAGTATCAAGCTGATTGCTAGTTCATTTACTTATGATGATGGTGAAGAATATGGTGCGATTCTGGCAAGTAGTAGTGAATTAGAATTTATGGTTACTTCCGAGTAAACCTCTTCTACCTTGTTGAAATAACTATTGTTGTGCTTTGTGCATAAGGGAAATCCATCCCTCTAAATCTTACTTCAATTATTCGAAAAATATTATTGACAAGCTTCAAAAGCACTTTGAAATGTGCATATGTGGATAAGTTGCTATTTTTTGTTGGTAAGTTTACTTGCGACCTGTCAAAACCTGTCATCACATTGCAACATGAATGGTAAAGTGTTGAAAATAAGGGAATTCATTAGTAAAAGTTAATTTAATGAAAAATAACCAAGCATTATGGTCAAGTGTGGATAACTCTGTTAATAATGTTAGTAAAAAACCTGAGTCAATAAGTTTTTTCACAAAAGAAATTTTTTTTTCGAGCTCAGATGTAAGAAAAATGTCGGCTACTTACAAAAAACGACTTTTTCAGTTTTTTGAATAATGTTAGTCTAATGTTTTATATAAGGTTTAGTTAATGACGTTTAAAGTTAAAGATTATTATTACAATAAGGCCAAGAAAGAGAATTTTCTGGCCCGCTCAATTTATAAGCTAGAAGAGATTGATAAGAAGTATAAGGTTATCGAAAAGGGTAATAATGTACTTGATCTTGGCTACTATCCTGGTTCGTGGATGCAGTATACAAGCAAGAAGATTGGGCCGGAGGGTTTTGCGGTTGGTATCGATATTAAACCAGTCAATAAAAAACTTTTGGGAGTGAAAAACGTAAGGCTGTTTGAGAAGTCTATTTTCGATGTAACGACTGTCGAAGAACTTGAATTCGATCGTAAATTTGATGTCGTTATATCTGATATGGCCCCTAATACAACTGGTGTACGCTCTGTTGATCAACTTAGAAGTTTAAATTTAATAGAACAAGTTTTTGCACATTTAGATGTATTCTTAAGAAAGGATGGAAACTTCGTAATTAAAGTATTTGATGGCCATGAGGCCCAAGTCTTTCTAAAATCACAAAGAAGTATTTTTAAAGAATTCCATTTTCTTAAACCGAAATCAACACGTTCGGTAAGTAAGGAGTTCTTTGTGATTGGTAAGGGCTATAAAGGTGTTCAAGTATAGGTTTTTGTATAAGTATTTATTAGTTTTAGCTCCGCTCGCTTTAATAGGATATTTTTTAGTAGGAAAAGATGAGCAAAAGAAAATAGAAGTTAAGCCAAAGGCAAGTGTCATCGATAATCAACAATTGAGGCACTACCTTTCGAGCCAGCTTTTAGATCCTAAAACTCCATTCAAACAAACAATTTCACATAATTCTAATTCTTATAAGGTTAATTATTCAACAGATCCTAAATTAGAAAGCTTTGTAAGGAAGCGTCTTCGTTACTATCGTCCAGACAAGGCAGCAGTAGTTGTTATGGATAATAATAATGGCAATCTTCTTGTTAGTATTGGATTTACACGTCAAGGGAAGGTATTTGATTATCTTCTCCCTTTTACTGGTACGCATCCTGCTGCAAGTGTATTTAAAATTGTAACGAGTGCTGACCTGATCAATAATGAAGACTTTGATATTCACGACAAATTTAAATATCGTGGTCGTGGAACGACTTTATACAAGTATCAGTTGAAAAATAAGAAAACTCGTTGGCAGAGAACGACTTCATTTGATAGGGCATTTGCTTATTCTAATAATGTTATCTTTGGAAAGGCCGCAATTAATAATACAACTCCGGAAGAGCTTGAGGATATGGCCAAAAGACTTGGTTTTAATGATAGCTTGATGAAAGAGATTGATTTAGCTAAGTCTACTTTTGAAATTCCTCAGACAGATTATGCCATGGCCGAGATTGCTTCTGGCTTTAATAAGCGAACTCAGATTTCACCTGTTCACTGTGCGGTTTTATCAAGTGTAGTCGCTAATGGGGGAGTTCTTCAATATCCTCGCCTTGCAACGAACCTTGTTGATGAGCAAAACCAGACGGTTTGGGAAAATGAAGTTCGAAAAGAACAAGTCATCGGTCTAGAGACAGCAAAGGAGCTCGCTGAGTTAATGCAGGGGACGATTAAACGAGGTACAGCAAGAAGAACATTTAGAAGATATATGAGCAGACGAATCTCTAATAAGCTTGAAATTGGAGGTAAAACAGGATCTATTACTGGGGGCTTTCCATTTGGTAAAAGAGATTGGTTTACTTCTTATGCTAAACCTAAAAAGAATTTAGACGATAAGGGTATCTCTGTGTGTATTATGATTATCAACTACGAAAAGTGGTATGTTAAATCAACTAAGTTAGCACAAGAGATTATTTCAAAATACTACCGAGGAATTAAGTGAGTGATATATTAGAAGAGAAAATTGCAAGTCGTAAGAAAAGCTTTCTTAAGATGTGTCGCGATTCATTTTTAATTATCTTATTTCTTCTCACTTTCAGATCTTCTTTCTATGAACCTTACCGAATCCCATCTGGATCAATGATTCCAACATTAGAAATAGGGGACTTTATTCTAGTTGAAAAATTTAGTTATGGATTTAAGCTTCCTTTCTCTGATATTGCCTTAGGTGGAATAAATTCAAATCCTTTCTATTTGCTAAGAACTAATGATGTTCAACGTGGGGATATAATCGTTTTCAAGTATCCAAATGATCCTAAAATTAATTATATAAAGCGAGTAATTGGCCTACCTGGTGAAAGCATAGAAATTAAGAATAAGAAGATCTATATTAATGGTAAGGAGCTTACCGAAAAACTTATAGCAACTAAATATAATGATAATTATGACTACCTTGAAACAACAATGAAGGACAAAAAATTTGTTGTGAAAAAAGATATGGATAATATATATAAGCTTAATTATCCACTGACAAAAATTCCAGAAGGTCACTACTTTGTAATGGGTGATAACCGCGATAATTCTTCTGACTCACGAGCGTGGGGATTTGTCCCATTTGAAAATATCAGAGGCCGTGCGTTCTTTGTTTGGTTTTCAATGATGCAAGATAGTTATACTGGTCAGATGAATATAAAGTCAGAACGTATCTTTAAGACTATTGAGTAAGATCAATACGTGTTGCCCCATCGTTACCTTCGTCCGGTGACCAACTTAAATCTCGCTGTCTTCTAAGTTCATTTCTAAGCCACTTCTTTAAAGTTCCATCTCCATGTCCGTGGACAATAATTAAATATGGAATATGGCCCATTCTAAGATCGTCTATACAAGAGAAAACCTTTTGCTGAAATTCATTTAAGCGCATACCACGACAATTAACTTCGGTAGTATAGTTAATTGTTTTGAAAACATTAATTTCAATTTTTTTGGACTTTTGAGGCTTTTTATTATTGATACCTTGTTGATCAAAGAGGGATGTCTTTGGTACAGAAATCTTTTTACCATTTACTTCGACAGTACAATTCTTGCCCTTAATTTCAGAGACAACGCAAGTCGTGTTTAAACGATCACAAAAATAACGTGAACCTACTTTTATCTCTGAAGCAACTTGCCTTTCCTCTTTGGGTTTTTCAATTTTACTGGGCTTGAGCCTTTCATATTGTTTATTTAGAGAAGATATCTCATTACTTAAACTTTTGGTTTTGACATCATTAAGACCTTTGATAATTTTTTTAATTTCTTTCTCATATTGATCATAGGCCCTTTGTTTCTCTAGAAAGAGAATACCTTCTTGAGATTTTTTTTGATTTTTGAGTTCGTGATTAAGCTGTATATTTTCTTTAAGTGTTTTATTGATTCTTTCTTGTTTCTTGGAAAGGTCTTGTAGAAGTCTTTCGTAGGTTACATATTTTGTATCAAGCATCTTTTTTGCATCATCTAATATGAATGCAGGTATATTATGCTTCTTACTTAAGCGATTAAAGATTTCCAGTGCCATCGATGAACCCGGAGTTCCAATGATTAGCTTGTAAGTAGGAATATTATTGTCAAAGTCATAGCCTACATGGGCAGAAATAAATTCTTTACTCTCTTGTATCTTTGTTTTTAAGAGTTGGTGGTGAGTTGAAATTAAAACGTCACAACCCAGCTCTTTAGTGACATAGTTAATAATTGAGTAGGCCAGCGATGATGCTTCATCTGATGATGTCGAATTAAAGATTTCATCCGCTGCAATAAGTGAATCATTTTGGATATTCTCAAGCATTGATAGTATAACTTGAACTTCTCCCGCAAATGAACTTAAACCCATTTCTAAGTCTTGATAGTCACTATCAAAATAAAACACATCGCTTTTGTACTGTAGCTTCGCTTTTTGCGCTGGAATAAATAATCCAAGCTTTAAAAATAGGTGCGCAATAACAATACTTTTAATGGAAACAGTTTTCCCCCCTGTGTTTGGCCCTGAGATGATAATCCCCCTCATTTTACTTTCAACTTCAATCGTATTTCGAACACAGTTTTCAATAAGGGGATGGTAGAAGTCCACTAAGCTAGTCGTTCCATCTTGGCTAACCTCTGGGGAGCAGAAATCCTTAGTATGTGAATAACTAGCTAATGTATATGTATAGTCTAGCTCGATAAAGAATGAGTAAACAGCACGCATTGTCGTAAGATCATTATTGATCAGATCGCAATAACCTTTGCAAATTTGAGAAATTGCGTAATCAATCTTTGAGTTAATTTCGATTAGCTCGTTTGACATTTTCCTTGTTGCAACAGGTTCAACAAAGAGTGTGTTACCTGTTGATGATCTTGCTACAATACTACCTAAGTCACTTCGATAAGAATCGCTTCTAATAGGAATGACAAATCTTTCATTAATAATATCAAAAGTGTCCATTTGAAGACGTTTTGAAATATCTTCGTCTTTTAAAATAAAGTTAATAGTTTCACGAATTCTTCTTTCTAGACTTATTTGCTCTTGAATAAGAGGCGCAATGATAGGGTGTTTTTCAAGGTGAACACTTCCATCAGCATCCACAAACTTTCTAAATGGATTAATAAATTTTTGCTTAAGCCTCTGTGTTTTATTAACTAATTCATCTAGGAAAGCTAGATAGTGGCCAAAGTTTAAGACTCGTTTAGTTGAAAAAAGATTTTCGATCGTATTAGCTAAGAAATTAAGCTGATCTAATGTTGCGACGCCACCTTTTGCAATATAATTTAAGGCATTGTGGTTCTCATCACTATCTCTCAAATTGCTAAAGAAGAAATCACCAAGATTCCCTGTTTCGTCAATTTTCCTAATAATCTCGTTTAAGTCATAAAAATGTTCGTTTAGTTGTTCAGATTCGAATATCTTTGGATTATGTTCTATAATATTCTTATTAACCTGAAACCTTGCATGGGTGATAATTTCAGAAGCAATCTTGCTCCAGTCAATATTACTCAGTGTTTGTGACAAAATTGTTGGATTATTCATGAATTTAAATTTCTCAGAGCTAGGGCGAAATGTCGATAAAATTAATGCGCAATTATTTGAAAACGGTATGTCGACAAACCCAAAAATTCAAAAAATATTTTCCTCTGGAAAGCTTGTTTTATTACAGCTGAGACTCAGAGGTAAGAATCTTTGTATTACATTGGGAAGAGGCGGAGAGCATTGTGGAATTTGGGACTCAATTGCATCCATACCTTCTGAATATCGAATAACTAGGGATCAGTTTTTAGAGTTTTTAAGATCAAATATTAGAAACGCACGTTTAAGTGAGATTGAAGTCGACACGAAAGATAAATGCTTAAATTTAAAGTTCTCTGACAAGAGTAATCTCTTGCTCTTTTGGAAAGGACGTCAACTCTTCTTCTCTTATATATATCTAAATGAAGGGAGAAGGCTTCATTTCTCCCCTTGGCAATCAAATAAAAAACAGATATTTGAGTTTGAAAATTTCTTCGATATTTTTAATGAACTAGGTCGCAAGCAGCTAGATAATAAAGATATTAATGAGAAGAAACTCGTTTTAGAAGAAATTGAAGTATTCAATAAAAAAGCTGAGACAACTTATAATAAGAAGTTGATGAGAAAAAAGAAGTTTATTGAAAAAGATTTAGAAAATTGCCAAGTCAGACATGAAATAGAAAAAAAACTAATCAATGATGAATTAGATTTGAGCGAACATATCTTCAAGTATAAGAGTCTTAAGGCAAGATTTGATTATGGCCTTAGTTATTATCAAAAGAAAAATGTAATCTTTACTAAAATAAAAAAACTTAGAAAGGGTGAAGAGTTTCTTGAGAAACGTCTTGAGGATGTCATTAAAGAAATAGAGTCTAAGAAAGTCGTATTTGTTAAAGAAAAGATTAATGTGCCTGTTTGGAAAAAGGTAGCTCAAAAGAGTACTGAAGTGAATAAGTCAGATGATCACTCAATCTTTAGATGGAATAATATCTCAATTGCTGTTGGCCTAAATACAAAAGGAAATGATTATATCCGTAGTAAATGGTCAACTAAAGGCGATATTTGGTTTCATCTCGATGGCGATAAGAGTGCTCACGTTATTGCAAAAAATTTAGATGTCTTTGACTTCGATAAATACAGTGTTGTAGCCTCAATATTGGCCGATTATAGTGAATTTAACGCTGATCAAATACCTGTTATTTTTACTCAAGTAGAAAATCTCAAAGGAGTAAAGGGAGCTGCTGGAAAAGTCATTTATAAGAAAGAGAAGCATTTGATTCTCCCTAAAGTCAATTGGAAGGAAATAATTTCAACTAGTTGGTAATGGTCTATGTCCCTTTTAAAATAAGTTAAAAGGACATAATATGCTGAAATTTAACTTATCTCTAATTATTGTTTTATTGCTTTCTGTTTCATCTGTTTTTTCTAATAATAGTAATATTTTTAACGATCACAAGTTAAGAACGTATACTCCATTAGAAGGACAAATACAGGACCTGTTTTTTGATATTCGTGAGCCAAACTTAGAAAAATACGTAAGGTCAAATACGGCCTTAGAACCAGATGATGTTTACTATCGCGTATATTGGGTTTATCCAAGTAATATTAGAATTAGAGTTGAGGGATTACCAGATAAGGGTTTTGATTTATTAAAGCAAACTTTAATCTCAAAAATTAAGCCGTATGTAGAGTTGGTGTTAGCGAAAAACTTAACGACACCTCTTGAACAGAGTGCATTCAAAAAAGATCCAAAAAATAATAGTCGTTACATTCGAGTTAAAGATAAGGCAGAACTACTAGATTTAAGTATTGAGCTATACTCAAGTGGACAAATTAAAGAAATTGAATCAAGTAGTCCTCAGTTACATACGAAAACGTCATTTTCTTACGCCAAGAAGTCATGGGCAAAAGGAAGAAGCGTAATTTCTCAAATTTCTATTTCAGAGGGAAGGGGTGCCTCTTCTGTTATTAAAGAAATTGAAATTGACTATGATAAATTTGGAACATTCGGATTACCAAGTAATATCAAAGCTGTGTCATATGTTGTGACAGGGGATAAGAAGGTTGAGCTAGGTAAACTTGATTTGAAAATTCAAAACTATCAAATCAATACTGGGCAAGCCAAAAAGATTATAGGTCTATAAATGAGACAAATAGAAATTAATAAAAAAGTTAGACTTTACTTTGAAAGTAAAGTGATCCATTTATCTGAAAACGATATTGAAGACTCACTCCGTTCACATCGTCCTGGGGAGTGGTGTAGCTTTAGTCATTTAAAAGATAAATATATTGGATTTGTTAATCCAAACTCAACACGGAAGAAGAATATTGCGATATTCAAATCATCACTTGAACCTTGGGAATATGTGGCAAAAGCTATCGAAGATGCAATCAACTATCGCTCTGAAATAGGTTATGGACAAGATGCTCGTTTGATTTATGGTGATGAAGACGGACTTCCTGGACTGATACTTGATGGCTATAAGAACTGCGCCATTGTTCAGATAAATACTGCAGGAATGGACACTTACCGAAATGAAATAAAGACACATATACAAAAGCTTCTCGATAAAGAAGTGATACTTCTTGATAATAAGAAGTATCGTGATATCGAAGAACTTCCGGTTTTTGAAAGTGATGAACTACCTGAGCTAATCGAAATTGAAGAAACTGGTTTTAAATATCAGATCAAAAGAGAGATGATGCAAAAGGTGGGATACTATTATGATCACCGTGAAAATCGTAGAAAGTTTGAAGAACTTATTAAAAGAACAGGGCAAAACTATAAAAAAGGACTAGATCTATTTACTTATGTGGGGTCATGGGGATTGCACCTCTTACGTGCTGGAGTGGAACAGGTTGAGTTTGTTGACCAAGCAAATATGGCAGAAGTGGTTAGCAATCATGTTGAGCTTAATAACTTTAGCAATCGTGGGAGTTTCACGCGTCAGGACGTCTTTAAGTTTTTAGATGAAAAAGTAAGTGAAGGTGCAAGCTATGATGTAATCGTTTGTGATCCTCCAGCATTTAGTAAGAGCTATAAAGATAAGAAAGCCGCACTTAGTGGTTACGAAAAATTATATACTCGTATTTTTAAAATGATTAATAAGGGTGGAGTTCTAGCGGCAGCATCATGCACTCAAAATATCTCAATGAATGAATTAGATCAATGTGTTGTTAAAGCTGCTCAGAAGAATGACCTTACAATTAGGTTAATTGATACAGGTATTCAAGGCCTGGATCATCCTATTAGTCGATTAGATTCAAAATCAAATTATATAAAATATTTAGCTTATAAGGTGGAAAGAAATGACTGATAATTCAAGACAGAAGGTTAATAGTGTTTTAGATAGGGCCAAGAGAATTGTATATGGTCAAGACGAAATGCTAGATAGTATTATTGCAGCATTAGTCTGTGAAGGACATCTCCTTATTGAAGGTATGCCTGGTTTAGGTAAAACATTATCTGTATCAACAATGAGTAAGCTTTGTGACTTAACATTTAAAAGAGTTCAGTTTACACCAGACCTACTTCCATCTGACCTTGTCGGAACAATGGTTTATTCGCAACAAAAAGAAGAATTTTCTACTAAGTTTGGCCCAATCTTTACACAACTTTTACTTGCCGATGAAATTAATAGATCACCGGCCAAGGTACAATCAGCACTATTAGAGGCCATGGCCGAAAAGCAAGTAACGATTGGTGATTCTACTCATAAGCTATCAAGTCCATTTGTTGTACTTGCAACACAGAACCCTATTGAGCAAGAAGGAACTTATCCTCTTCCAGAAGCACAACTTGATCGATTTATGATGAAAGTAAGCGTTAATTATCCTGATTTTGAAGCAGAGAAGTCAATTCTAGATTTAGAGAATATTAAACAAGATTTAAGCTCTATTCTTTCAACTGATGATATTCTTTCAATACGTGCAGAGATTGATAAAGTTTATGTAGATGACAAGATGAAGGATTTAATCATTAAGATAGTAAGAGCAACAAGACCGGGTGACAAACACTTCTCTCCTGATTTTAAAGGACTTGTGCAAGCGGGAGCATCACCTCGTGCTGCTATCTGGTTACAAAAGTTAGGACGTTTTAACGCATTTATGGCCCAACGTGATTATGTCACGCCGGATGATGTAATGAAAGTAGTTGCTTCTGTTTTAGGACACAGAATTATTTTAACTTATGAGGCATCTATTGATGGAATTAACCCAAGGGACTTAGCAGTTAAGATTGCTCAGAAATTGATTTAATATGAAAACACTTGAAGTACATCAAATTGTTCAAAATATGAAAAATAGTTTGTTCAAAAGAGCAAACTCATTTTCCATTGGTATGCTTAAATCTCACTTCAGAGGTACGGGATTGAAGTTTAAGGAACATCAGGTGTATGTTCATGGTGATGACGTACGTTTTATTGATTGGAAAATGGTCGCTAAAACAAATACGCCATATATCAAAACATTTGAAGAAGAAAGAAATGTTGAGATTACAATATTACTTGATTGTAGCCCTGGAATGGTTATCGGACACAATGGGAAGTCAAAACTAGCTGCTGCTTTTGAAATTATCTCATTACTCTACTTACTCTCTGAAAAAACTCATGACTATATTGAAACAATAATTTGTTTGAATGATCGTGTTGTAAGAGTTCAAAAGAAAAGAGGTGAAGCAGGGCTTGTGGCATTTGTTGATGCACTAAGGAAGTCTAACGTTTTAAATACGGTTGGAGAAATTGATACAGAATATCTAGTTTCTCAAAAAGAACGCAACTTTGAAAAGTTTGATGCTGAGTTAGTAAGAGAATTTTATAAGAAAAGAGAAGTTGTTATCCTTAGTGACTTCTATGAGTTCTTATCGCCGGAAACCTTGAAGAGACTAACTGCACGAAAACATGTTCATGCCTTTAGATTACTTTGTCCACTTGATACTTCAAATGAGTTTCGTTTCTCTGTGATTGGACGTATTGCTGGGAAGGGAAGCGGTAAAGTAGATGCCAGACTTAAAGGTAAAGTTGAACCTTTAGATTTTGGGTTCAGACTAAAGGATATAAATGTAGGAGATCGCTACTTGGAAGATTTTGTTAAGGAGATGTTATAATGAGACTACATTTCTTTTATTCACTGCTTTCAATAGTTCTAATGATATTTACTTTTAATGCGAAAGCTCTTGATACTAAAGTAGAACTGAGTCTTGAAGGTGATGAAAAGGCTTGGAGTGTTGGTGAAATTCGTGATTTCAAACTTACAATTTATCCTATAACAGATGTAATTGATGAAGATATTAACAATAATCTAATGTCACGTGACTTCGCTGACATTGTTAAGATATCAAAAATTAATAAACAGTATTTTTTAAAAACAAATCCGCAGTACTATATCATTGAAGCTAGTGGAGTTTTAGTTGCAACACCGAAGAATTCTTTTCCAAAAATTTGGGACTATCGTGGTATGGCCCTAGGTGTTTCATTTTCTGGTATCAATTTTCAAGATACTCAAGTTACACAACAAGATTTCATAGTGTTTGATAAAAAAATAGAAGAGGAAAAATCTTTTGTCGAGTATGTCATATATATAATAGTACTACTAATTGTATGTTTGGCTTCATTTTATGGGTTTCATGTTTACAATATAAAGCAGAGTGCAAAAAGAGTTTTGGCCGAAAAGATTGATCTATTTAAAAATGCTGATACTCGTGAAAAACATGAGGATATCTATTCGAAAAAAATAAATTATGAAGAAATATTTGAAAACGCAGAGTTTTTTAAGGACTACTTAAATAAGATTAATGAGCTTCAATATAAGAGAAGTTGGACCCATGATGATGATATAACAATTTCTGATCTCCATAATCGTGCAAAGGAGAATATCATTGTTAAGTAATTATATCTTTCACAATAAGTATTTATTCATCGTAGGAATTATAGGCTTTCTATTTTGGTGTATTGATTTTTTTGCAATCTTCAAAAAAGGAGAACTAATCCTTCCTCCTCGATATAGCCTGAAGTCTGGGCCATCATTTTTAAGAGGGATTTTATTTCTTATCTCATTTCTATCATGGGCGCTTATTAGTTTTGCTTTAATGGGACCAAAGACTCCTATGGGGAAGAGTAACGTAAAAAAAGAAATTAACGATATTTACTTTGTTGTTGATGTGTCTAGATCAATGTTAGCGGAAGACTTTCCTCCTAATCGTTTAGAAGCTGCAAAAAGTCAGATAAGGAAGTTTGTTGAACTATCTCCAGTTGATCGTATCGGTATAATCATGTTTGGAGATAAGGTATTTACTTTAATTCCAGTAACTACAGACTTAAAGCTTGTAGAACAATCTGTAGAACAAATTAATATAGGATTTCTAGGTTCGGGGACAAATATAGGTGATGCGCTTGGACTCGCCCTCGCTAGATCAGAAACGAGTGTTGCTGAAAATAAGTCAATTGTTTTACTAACTGATGGGAGTGCTAACGCTGGCCTAATGTCTCCTATGCAAGCAGCAGAAAAAGCAAAAGAGTTAGGAATAAAAATTTATACGATTGGTATCGGTGGTGATCCAGATGCGAAGTTACCAATTGGTCGTGATGCTTTTGGGAGAAAGCGGTACCAGAATATGCCTGGCGCAAGTATGGACTTTGAAACTCTACAAAAGATTGCAGAACTATCAGGTGGAAAAGATTTTGTTGCTTCTGATAATGACTCCTTAAATGAAGTTCTTTCAGAGATTAATAAGCTCGAAAGAAAAGGGCTTGAGATTAAAGGTCGTATTATTTATCAAGAGGATTATTATAAGTTTTTACTTGTCGGTGTTTTGCTTTTAATGTTTGTTGAGGGAACTCGACGTTTATACTTAAGGGAAGTTGCATAATGGATTTTGTTAATACGAAGCTATTGATCATTTCTATTATATCGGTTGCTATATTTATTTCACTCTTATACTTATTGAGAAAACGTTTTTTTAAAATAGTTAAACAGGTTTGGAATTTTAATTCTAGACCAATCAGTAAATTATCAATGCTGTGTTATACCTTAGCCTTTTTTGGTTTCGCGTTTTCTCTTGGAGATCTTCGTGGTCCCGAAGAACTTGTTGAATCAAATATTCCTAATCAACGTACACTAATCTTGATTGATAATTCTCTAAGTATGCTAGTTGAAGATATTAGACCTAATCGAATTTCGAAGGCAGCTATTATTGCAAAGCACTTTGTTAAAAATGCTTATGGCCATCAAGTTGCTTTAAGTATTTTCTCTGATATTCAACGTAAAATAGTACCATTTACGGATGATGTCGATATATTAGAATCCCGCCTGGGTACAATGTTGAGTGCAGCACCAGAAGGCGGGTCAAATGTTAGTCTTGCGCTAAAGGAAGCATTCCAATTCTTTAAAACAAGTGATGGATTTTCAAAAGGAAATATTCTACTAATCACAGATGGTGAAGAGCACTCTAATATTGAGGTTGATATTCCTAGTGAAATAAGTTTGGCAATCGTAGGTGTTGGAACAGACGAGGGCGGAAAAATACCTAGGCGTGGAAAACGTGGAAACTTTCTTGGTTATAAAAAGTTCAACAGCGTTGAAATTATTTCTAAGCTAAATAAAAAGTTTTTTGAAGATCTCGTTAATAAATCAAAATATGCAAAAGTATGGTTTGTGGAATCATATAGTTTGCCAACTAAAGAAATTCTAGGGTTCTTTAAAGATATTCATTTGAACTCTTTCACCAAAGGAACATTGAGATCAAGGCCTGTGCTAGGATATTGGCTAATTGTTGTCAGTATTTTTCTTTATGTTTTATCTGTTTTTTTGGGGCGTTTCAAGACATTCAAACCGATAGTCATGATAATTTTAGTTTGTTTATTGATTGTTCCTGCTAACAGTCCCTTAGCACAAGAAGAAGTAGAAGTTGATCCAAAACAAGAAATGCTCGTTGATAAAATGAGAGCGGGTAAAATTTCAAAAGATGAAAAGCTAAAGCTGGCAGAGCTTTTTTTAAAACAAAAGGATGGCCAAAAACAAGCAGCAGAGATCTATAGTGAAACACTGAATAATTATGAAGATGAAGCACCTACTGACCTGTTTAATTATGCAACAGCACTCTTAAAAAATAATCAATTTGTCGATGCAGTTAATCTTTATAAGTATATTTTGGAAAAAAATGCGGACAATAAAGAGCTTGCAGATGCAGTTAAAAAGCAAATTAAATTTGCTCTCCAAAAGCAGAAGCAGGATAAGAAGAAACAAGAACAAGATAAGAAGAAACAAGAAAAGAGTAAAGATAATAAGGATAATAAAGATAGCAAGAATCAAGACCAACAGCAGAAAAAGAAAGATGGTCAAAAAAATAAAGATAGTAATCAAGATCAAAAAAAGCAAGGACAAAAGGGTCAAGAAGATCATAAAAAAGATCAAAAAGAATCTGATAAAGGTAATGAAAAGAAAGATCAAAATAAGTCTGAAAAGAATAATGATAAAAATGAAAAGAATAAGAAAAAGACTCAGCAGCAACAGTGGAAAGAACTTGAAGATCAGGCCAAAAAGAAGAAGCGTATGAGGAAAGCAAATGGAGTCTTTAAGCAAATTATGAATGATGATTCACAACTACAGAAGAAATTTATCGACACAACTTCAGATGGAAATAATAATCGTAAGGATTGGTAATGTTTAAGTATATAATTTTAATTTTATTAACATTTTCTTCTATCGCACAAACTATAACTGCAAAACTAAGTTCATCTGAGGTCGCGTTAGAGGATTCGTTCAAACTAATAATCAATTTCGAGTATCAGGGAGAAACTGAGCCTTATGTAAGCTTTAAGCTTAATAATGCAGAAATAGTATCTGATAACACAAATGATGCGAGTAGACTGATGGTGAAAGGGTATTTTGCTGGCGGTAAAATGATTCAGAAAAAAGTTTATAATTATGTCTATGAACTTAGAGCATTAAAAAAGGGAAGTGCTGTAGTTAGAGATATTAAAGTAGACTTTGGAAATGAAGTTATCAAACACCGATCTTTAACTGTGCGTATTTTGAGTCAGAGGGCCCGTTTGCAAGATTACTTCGTTAGGGCCGAGGTAGATAAAACGCAGGCATATGTTGGAGAGAAGATTGATCTTATCTATTATGTATATTTTAAGGGCGAAATAACTAATCCTGAATTCGTAAAATTTCCAGTACAAAAGAATTTTTTAAAACGTTTTGAGTTACCTAGGACAAATGTTGAAAGAGTAAGTGTACAGGGAGACGTCTATAAACGTATTCCTGTATACAAAAGTGTTCTTTACCCTGAAAAGCCAGGAGACCTTTCAATTGATCCTATTGAAATTCGTTTTCAACACCCTGATTATAAAAATAGACGTGGAAACGCCTTTGGGATGTCGTTTTCATTTAGCTCTTCAACTTATAAATCAAAAACAATTAGAAGTGAACGAATTAAAATTAAGGCCCTTCAAATTCCAATGGAAAATATGCCTAAATCTTTTACTGGGCTCGTTGGTAAACACTCTTTTAGTTTGAGCCTTAATAAAAGTAAAGTTGTTGTGAATGACGTATTAGAAGCTCGTTTAGAAGTTCGGGGTGATGGAGCTCTTGAGAAATTTGATGCTCCTATATTAATCAATTCAGACGCATTCGAAGTTTTCGAGACACGGGCCGAAATGATTGAACAAACTCCGCTTATTAAGAATAAAGTATTTGATTATACGTTCTTAGCAAAAAGAGCAGAGTTTGTATCTCAAAGAAAGATTGAACTATCGACATTTAATCCAATTTCAGGTCAGTTTGAAACGACAGAGTTAATCGTTGACCCACTGGTTATTATCGGCTCAGGTAGTGCTGCATCAAATATTGCTTCTAGTGAAACAAAGGAAGTTGTAAAAAATAATCAAACTGTTTCACCAACTGTACAAAAAACAATACTTGCAGAAAATATAATGGCGCCAATATTTGTTACTTCTAGTAAAAGAAACTTATGGGATATTATCAATTATTCTCTAATGGGAGTCATCGTTTTAATACTAGTGATTACGGCATTCCCTTATATTAAATTTTTTGACAGAGATCCATTTAAGAATCTAAAAAAAGAATTTAACTATTCAAATATTTTTCACTACATCACAATATTTACACCTAGTGTACAGGGTGATAGCTTAAATGATCGTATTAAGGGGATGAAAGTTTCAGATGAAGCTAGAAAGTACTTTTTTGACCTTGTGGATAACGCCGGTAAAAATGAGTATAAAGGGGCCAGGTTGCCTCTTAAATATAAGAAAGAGTACTGGCAAGAACTAGCTAGAGCAGAATATGAAAATAATTAAAAACTTAAACGAAATAAAATGTGATAATTTTGCTGTTACTATCGGTAACTTTGATGGTGTTCACCGTGGCCATCAAAAAATCATTAATCAGATTTATAATGAATGCTATGATGCGGGCTTAAAACTTGTCGTGATAACATTTACTCCACATCCGATAGAGATTCTAAATCCAAAAGAGCATTATCTAATTAATAGTTATGAGGAGAGAAGAGAGCTTCTTTCTAGTCAAAATATTGATTACCTACTAGAGATTGAATTCAATCGTGACCTTTCAATGAAAGAGCCAGAAGTATTCTTAAATGAATATATTTTCAATCATATAGAGCCGAAAAGAATTTATCTAGGTCATGACTTTGCCTTTGGAGCTCAAAAGAAAGGAAATCATGAATTTGTTAAAAGCTTTTGTTCATCAAAGAAGACAGAAGTAAATGTACTTTGCTCTTATGATGTTGAAGGGGATAAGGTCTCAAGTACTGTTGTACGTGAATCTCTGGCAAATGGTGATGTTGAGAGTGTTGGTAAATACTTAGGGCGAAATTATTTTATAAGAGGTCGAGTTATCAAAGGTGCTGGCCGTGGCCGTCAGATTGGAATTCCAACCGCTAATTTGGCCCTCGATCGCTACCGTCGTTACCCCAAAAATGGTGTCTATATTACGAAAACTAAATTTGGTGAATCAACTTGGTACTCAGTAACAAATATCGGTCACAATCCTACATTTACAGATGGAAATAATGTTTTTGTTGAAACACATATTCTAGACTTTGATAATGATATTTATGGAAATGAACTAGAGGTATCATTTATTAAAAGATTAAGAGATGAAAAAAAGTTTTCATCAGTAAATGAACTCATTGAACAAATTAAATTAGATGTGAAAAAGACGCGAGAATATTTTAATGCTTAAGCTGGGTCTTTTGGGAAAGAATATTCAACATTCAAAGTCACCAGATATATATGATGAACTCTATGATGGTAAAGTCAAATACACTCTTTTGGATATTGATGATGAAAAAAATATTCCAAAATTAAAAGAGATATTCTCTAGTCTTCAAGGACTTTCGATTACAGCTCCCTATAAGAAACACTTTCTAAACGAAGTCTCACTAGAAGAGAGCGTAAAGGAAATTGGTGCAATTAATTGCATTAAGTATGATGGAACACAATTTTTTGGCACAAATACTGACTATTTGGCCGCTAAAGAGATCATTCTCAAAAACTCATATGAACAAAGAGATGTTGTTATGCTGGGTGATGGCGCTATGACAAATATGTTCAAAGTTTTATTTAAAGAGCTAAATATCATTTTTCATCAATTCTCTAGACGAAAGAATGGCGATCTTAATTCTGTTAAATATGATTCGTTTGTTGATCTAGATAAGGCACTGTTTATTAATTGTTGCGCACGACAATTTCACTTTAATTCCGAACTATCTAAAAACTCAATTTTTTGGGACATGAACTATTCCCATGAATATCATCTGTCTTTTCTGAGTAATAAACTCACTTATGTAGACGGAAGTGAACTTCTTTACCTACAAGCAGTAGCCGCAAAAAAATTTTGGAACTTTACGTTATAATAGTAAACAAATAGTAAATAATTAGAGTGTCTAAGTATTCAATATTTAAAGAAACTAATATTAGGATAACGTAAGGTGATAAGAAAAGAATTTCTAGAAGTCATTTCAAAAACCGGTATGGTACCACGAAAAGATTTAGTGCCATTAGCTGCGAATAAGAACCCTGGTGTTGTATCAGAATTAGATCTATTAAAGTTTAATTTTTTTGATGATATTAAATTTGCAAAGGCCGTAGCAGAACAAAGTGGCCTAGCTTATGTTGATTTAAAGGAGACTCGTGTACCTGGATCAACACTAAAACTAGTAAAAAAAGGTGTTGCAACAAAATTTCGTATTGTCCCTTTAAAGAGGCAGTCAGGTACTATATCTTTAGCTATTTTCGATCCGTCACTTGTTGAAATTCGTGCAGAGATACAAAAGGAAATTCAATCAAACGTTGAGTTTGTACTTACATCTTTATCTGCATGGAAAACTCTTTATCAAAATATTCAAGCATCAATTGATGAAATTCTTGAAACAGTAAGGGAAGTTAGGGGTGATCAGGCCCAAGGTGATGAGAATGTAAAAGAAGAGGATATTGGTGAAGATATCATCTCATACGTTAATAAAGTATTAGCGGAAGCGTATATTAAAAAGGTATCCGATATTCATGTGGAGCCTTATGAAAATAATTTTAGAATTAGATTTCGATTAGATGGTTCTCTCCATGAGTACGCTGCTCCTCCAAGGTCAATGCTATTGCCATTAGTTTCAAGAATGAAAATTCTTTCACAACTTGATATCTCTGAAAGGAGAATTCCACAAGATGGGCGTATTAAATTAGAGATTGATGGCAACCCTATTGATTATCGTGTTTCTACTCTTCCGACATTATTTGGCGAGAAAGTTGTAATGCGACTTTTGGATCAATCAAATCTTCAGTTAGATATGACAAAGCTAGGTTTCGAAAAAAAACAACTTGAAGTTTTTTTAGAGGGTATTAGACAACCGTATGGAATGTGTCTTGTTACCGGCCCAACAGGTTCAGGGAAAACAACGACTCTATACTCTGCATTGTCAGAACTTAATAATATTGAAAAAAATATTTCGACGGCCGAAGATCCTTGTGAATTTAACTTAGAAGGGATTAATCAGGTAAACGTTAGAAAAGATATTGGACTGGACTTTGCTAGAGCTCTTAAGGCATTTCTTAGACAGGATCCAGACATTATCATGGTTGGAGAGATTCGTGATCAGGAAGTAGGTGAGATTGCCATTGAAGCGGCCTTAACTGGTCACATGGTTTTATCAACTCTTCACACAAATGATGCCCCATCTACAGTTACACGTTTACTAAATATGGGAATAGAACCTTTTCTAGTAACAGGCGCCCTAAATGTCGTTGTTGCACAAAGATTATGTCGAAAGATTTGTGAAAACTGTAAGACTCTCGATAAAAGTGTAACTGTTGATCAAATTGTTGCATGTGGTGTGACTCCAAACTCTGCGAAAAATCTTAAGGTATATCACGGTACAGGTTGTGAGTTTTGTGATGGCTCCGGTTATAAGGGACGAGTTGCTATTTATGAAGTTCTGGAGATGACTCCTGCTGCAAGAGATCTTGTTTTAAAACATTGTTCGTCGGATGACTTGAAAAAGCAGGCAATAGCAGATGGGATGAAGACATTGAGAATGTCGGCCCTGACTAAAGTTGCTGAAGGTGTCACAACTTTAGCTGAAGCAATTAAGAATTCAAGTGTTGATAAATTATAATAATATTTTCTATAGGTGAAATAGATGAGTAGCGATGGTACGCAAACAAAAACTAAAACGGAAACAAAGACTGGTGCTGTCACGAGTGCCGAATCCCTAAAAATCCAACAACTATTTAAGTTGATGGTTGATAATGGTGGCTCAGATTTACACTTAACACCTGGGACAGCTCCAGCAATGAGAGTTAATGGTGATATTGTAAGAGTAAAACTTCCTGCCTTAGATGCTTCTACAAGTAAGTCGCTTATTTATCAAATTCTTTCTGAAGAACAAAGAAATGAATTTGAAAAAAACCTAGAACTCGATCTTGCCTTTGGAATTAAAGGGCTAGCGCGTTTTAGGGCCAATATATTCTATTCAAAAGGTGGAGTGGCCGCAGTATTTCGTTTGATTCCTAGTGCTGTTCCTGACTTTAAAGCACTGAACTTACCAAATGTATTGATGGAAATGACTGATGTTTCAAATGGTCTCTTTCTTGTAACGGGACCAACTGGTTCGGGGAAATCAACAACACTTGCAGCACTTATTAATCGTCTTAATGAGATGGAACCTGCTCATATTGTAACTCTTGAAGACCCTGTCGAATTTGTCCATCCACATAAAACAAGTATTGTGAATCAGCGTGAGATTGGACGTGATACTCACTCATTTGAAAATGCTCTTAAAGGACTCCTAAGACAGGACCCTGATATTGTTCTTGTTGGTGAGATGAGGGATGTGGAAACAATTGAAGCTGCTTTAACTGTTGCGGAAACAGGACACCTAGTTTTTGGTACACTCCACACTAACTCGTGTGTGCAGACGATTAATCGACTTGTAAACGTTTTTCCGTCTGATCAACAAGACCAAGTACGTACACTGCTTTCATTTGTTTTACAAGGAGTTGTCTCACAGCAGCTATTACCAAAAACATATGAACCAGGGCGAGTTGCTTGTCTTGAGATTTTAAGGCCAACACCGGCCATTAGAAATTTAATACGTGAAGATAAAATGCACCAGATTTACTCACAGATGCAAATTGGTCAGGATCAAACAGGAATGACGACAATGAATCAATCTATTAAAAAGCATGTAGATTCTGGTGCAATTGATGTTGAGACAGCAATGTCATATTCAACAAACCCAGAGGAACTAGGTCCACAGCTAGGTATTAAGGAGCGATAGAGTAAGATATGCCACTATATAAATGGGAAGGACTTGATAAGAATGGAAAAAAGGCCAGTGGACAAATCCAGGCCAATGATGAAAAGGATGCGAAGAAGAGACTGCGTGCTCAAGGTAATCGTGTTCGAAAGATTATACCGCCATCTATTTTTGAATTTGATATTAACGCATGGTTAATTGAGAAGGGAATTGGTTCGGCCTTCGGTGCTCCCGAATTAATGAATTTTACTAAGCAATTATCAATTATGATCAATGCAGGTGTACCTATTATTTTAGCACTTGAGATTATTTATAAATCAGAAAAGAATCCATCTTTGAAAAATGCTGTTAAGAATATTGCAACAGACGTAGCAGAAGGGAATACTCTTGCAGAGAGTATGCGTAAACAACAAGGTTTCGATAATCTCTATTGTAACCTTGTTAAGGCAGGTGAGATTGGTGGGATTCTTGATGAGATCTTATCTAAACTTACTGAGCATTTAGAAAAACAAGAAAAAATAAAAAAACAAATCAAATCAGCTATGAGCTATCCATTAATTGTTTCCGGTATTGGTGCACTTGTTGTTTGGGGTCTTATTACATACGTTGTACCTCAGTTTACTGGAATGCTTGCTGATACAGGACAAGAACTTCCTTGGATTACTCAGTTTGTTATTGATACGTCGGAGTTCTTTGGTGAGTACTCAGGGAAAATGATTATAGGTGGAATTGTTACTATGATTTTCCTTACATACTTTGTTAAGACTCCACAGGGAAAGATTGCTTTTGATAAGTTTGCTATGAATATCCCAGCATTTGGTAAGGTTATTATAAAAGGAAGCTTGGCTCAATTTTCGAGAACATTGTCGACTCTTCTTGGTTCAGGTGTTGCTCTAATTGATGCTTTAGAAATATGTGTTGAGACAATTGATAATACTGTAATCAGTGGTGACATCAAGGAAGTTAGAAAGAAGGTTATTGAGGGAAAAACTTTAACTGAACCTCTTACAAAGATTGACTACTTTCCAGAGATGGTTGCGCAAATGATTAAAGTTGGTGAATCCACAGGTTCAATTGATCAAATGTTAGCGAAAATCTCTGTTGTTTTTGAAGATGAAGTTAATGATGCAATTACTGCTGCAACAAAAATGTTAGAACCTTTAGTTTTAGTGGTTCTAGGTGGAATTATTGGTGGTGTACTTATAGCAATTTACTTACCAATGTTCATGTCAGCAGGAGCCTAAATAGCTGGATTGACAGACTTTAGTGGCAAGATTGTCGTTATAATAAATTATTAGTCTAGCGTAAGTTGTTAATATTATTGAAAGCTAATATTTAAATTAAATATACCGTAAAGTTATTATAGGAGTGGTTAAATCTTAATTTTGGCCAAGCCTTATATATTTATAATTAATCTATCTAAATTAGGTTAACGAGGAGAAAAGACATGAAATTTACAAACGAGTTGAGAAACTCTAAGGGGTTTACCCTGGTTGAGTTGATGGTCGTTGTTGCCATCATCGGAATTCTATCTGCGGTAGCAATTCCAAACTTTAAAAAGTACCAAGCAAAAACGAAAACTTCTGAAGCAAAGCTTCAACTAGCTTCAATTTATTCAGCGATGACTGCTATCCAAACTGATTATGATTCTTTTGGTACATGTCTAGGTGATGCTGGTTACGTATCTCCAAACGGTACATGGGACTCTTCTACACCAACGAGTGGAAGTAACTATTATTCAATTGGATTTAGTGCTGCTAATTCTACGCCAAACCAAATTGTTAGGGATAATGGTGGAACTTGTCAAAATATTGAATTTGGTGCACCTGCATTTAGAAAAGTTGGGGGACAGAGAACAACTGTTGCTAACATCTCGACTATTGCAATTTCAAACATGGGTGATGGTTCACAAACAGCACCAGGAGTTGATGCTCAGGGTGGTTACTTTGTAGCTGGTGCAATCGGTTACATCGATTCAGATTTCATTACTACAGCTAATGCAAGTAAGTGGGCGATTGATCAAGATAAAGTACTTAGAGAAATTAATAAGGGTTATTAATCTTTTAACAAGTAACCTTAGACAGAAGGCTTCATTTATTTGAGGCCTTCTTTATCTCTTCTATTTTCTTTCGTAAAATCTCTCTTTCTTTACTGTCTTTTGTTTTATTCATCTGTAACATTAAAAGTTGAATATGGGATTCTTTAGTTTTCTTCTTATCCTTTGCTTCTTTTATTAACCTTGGAAGTATAATGAAATTTGTTGCATATGGACTTTGTTGAATCTTTTGATACAAAATAAGTGAGTTATTATAGTCTCTAAGTTGGAAGTGATAGTTGAATGCAGCATTATACATTAGGCGATAGTCATTTGGAAAAACTTCCAAACCTCTATTGAAGATTATTTCTGCGCCTATGATATCATCTTTAATAATCGATAAATAAATACCACCATGAAGGTAGTTCTCATAAAACCCTCTGTCTAGGTCAGCTATTAGTTTGAAGCGATAATATAGCCAAGATTTCTCTCCGCTTTTCACGTGCTCAACATCAGCATCCAGTAGTGTTTTGGTCCAGTAGTAGCTGGAAATAAAGCGGTAATTTCCAAATGATATAACCTTTATAAAGTCACTGTTTAAGGTAGTAAATAACTCAGGATTAATAGGCTTTCTAAATGAAAGCATTTGGTTAATACCTACTAAAAAAGTGAATAGGATCAGTGGAATGAATTTATTTGCAAGTTGTGTTTTCTTCATGAGCATATCTGATTATACTGGTATTAAAAAAAATAAAAAGGCTTCTATGTTAATTTGTAAAAATATATCGAAATCGTTTAAGAAAGATTTCTGGAATAAAGATTTCGTGGCATTACATGATGTTAATTTTGAACTTAATGATGGAAAGATTGTTGGTTTTTTGGGTGCAAATGGTGCTGGAAAAACAACATTAATTAAAATAATACTTGGATTCATTAAACCAAATACAGGCTCAGTTAAGATTTTAGATATTGATTGGACTGAAGATGAAGTAAGGAAACTTATTGGTTATATGCCTGAGCGTCCATTTTATTATCAGAATCTCACAGGACATGAATTCTTAACTTATTGTGGTGAATTACAAGAGATTGATAAAGAAACAATAGATAAAAATATAGAAAAATGGGCGACTAAGCTAGAAATAAAGTTTGCCTTAGATAGAAAAATTAAAGGCTACTCTAAAGGTATGTTGCAACGTCTTGGGTTTGTTTCTGTACTTCTACATAATCCACGTCTTATTATTTTAGATGAGCCACTTTCTGGATTGGATCCAATTGGTCGTAAAGAGTTTAAAGATGTTATTAAAGAAGTTAATGAAGAGGGTGTTGGTGTTTTCTTTTCTTCACATATTGTAAATGATGTTGAAGAAGTTTGTCATGATGTCGTAGTTCTAGAGAGTGGAAATATTATTTATAATGGTCCAATCAAGGAATTAGTTTCTCAAAATACAAGTAATAAATTTGTTATAAAGTATAATGATGGAATCAAGGACTGTGAATTAATTGTGGAGGAATCACTTAAAGATAAGAAAATGCTAGAACTAATTGAGTCTGGAGCAATAATATCAAAATTAATTAGAGAAACCTCGTCTCTAGAAGAAATTGTATATCGGTTAAATAAATGAATAATATATTAACAATCGCAAAATTTACATTTAAAGATATCGTTAAGAGTAGGGTTCTTTATCTTACTCTATGGATTGCTCTCTTTGTTTTAACTTTAAGTTATATAACCTCAGAATTTTCTTATGGGAATGTTTTGAGGATATCAATTGATTTCGGTCTTGGTGGAGCATCTTTGGCCGCAAATCTATTGGCTATTTTTGTAGGTGTAAATGTACTTTCTGATGAAATTGAATCTAGAACTATTTACATAACTCTGTCTCGTCCTATTTCAAGAGTTAAGTTTTTATTAGGTAAGATTTTGGGTGTTTCTTCGATTCTAGTTCTAAGTGCTTTAATCATTTTTGGAACTTCTCTCGTGGTTTATTTAATTCGTGGTGGAGTTTTGGATAGTATTATTATTAATTCGCTGTTTTTAGGGATTTTAGAATCAATTCTTTTATTTTTAGTAGTTCTGTTTTTTAGTTTAATAACTTCACGTGCACTTAGTGTTATTAATACTGTTGTTATATATTTTGTTGGTCATGCAATAACACATATCTCTAGTTTGTCTTTTGTAAAAAGTCGAGAAGGATTAGAACTAATTCTTAGGCTCTATAAAGCAGTTTTGCCTGACTTGAATTTACTTAATTACAAACCTTTTGTTTTCAATGCTGAACTTGTCTCAAGTCAAAATATCATTAATAGTTATCTATATGGTGTTACTTATATCTTGGTGCTTTCATTCATTAATGCTTTTGTTTTCAAAAATAAAGAGTTGAGCTAATGATATTTCTATTTAAAATCTATGCATTTATTTTTGGTGCTCTTATTGGGAGTTTCTTAAATGTTTTAATACTTAGACTTCCGACTAATGAGAAGTTTTTTATTGATCGTTCTCGTTGTCCTAAATGTGGATTTCGACTTAAATGGTTTCATAATATTCCAATTTTAAGTTTTGTAGGTTTATTGGGGAAGTGTGCCAATTGTAAAACAAAAATAAGTTTTCAGTATCCAGTAATAGAGCTTTTAACAGCGTCAATCTCTCTCTTGTTATTTGGTAACGATATCAGTTTCCATGGCCTAACTTCCTATTTATTCTTCTTCACAATTGCCTGTTGTTTACTTGTCCACTTTGTTATTGATATTCGACACCAAATCTTACCTGATGTTATCAATGTATACCTTGGTGTGATCTTCTTTATTCATGTTGTGTTCTTCTTTCATTGGAAACACTGGGTACTTGGTAGTTTAATAGGATTCTTAGTACCTTACTTAATTACTTACCTATTTTATAAAATTAAGGGTGTAATAGGTCTTGGAGGTGGAGATATCAAGCTCTTTGGCGTCTTAGGTATATATCTCGGTCCACTTGGTATTATTCACAATATGCTCTTTTCTTGTATTCTTGGAAGTATACTGATGCTTCCACTGTTGATGTTTAAGGTTATCAAAAGAGATCAGGCAGTAGCCTTTGGGCCATTTATAATAATCGTTGCTGTTATTCAAATCTACTTTCCTAACGTGTTTAAAATGATGCTGAGCGCATTACTGTTTTAAATAACTTCTTGAAATGACTGGACTGTGCAGAGTATAATAAAATAATACTTTGATAGGTCACGGATGAAGAAGAATATTGATATACAGGATGTTATATTTAAAATTAGGGAAGGTTTAGGTTTAGTTCCTAAAGAACTTATTGGCGTTGACATTGGTCAAAGCTCGGTAAAGATCTCTAAAATAGTCACTAAAAACGATACTTATAAATTAGTTAAGTATGCATCTGTTCCTCTTCCTGAAGCTGCAATTATTGAAGATGAAATTCAAGATGAAGAAGCTCTCAAAGAAGCTTTAGAGGATGCTTTTAAAGAAGCTAAAGTAACAGAGCCATATATTTGTCTTGGTTTATCCGGCCCCAATACAGTCATAAAAAAATTGCAATTAGCTGGTGGTGATGACGAAGAACTTGAGGACCAAGTTATTTGGGAAGCTGAGCAGTATCTTCCATTTCCTGTTGAGGATTGTAATATTGACTGGTATGTCATTGGCGAAAACATGGGGGGTGGTCTCGATGTTATTGTCTGTGCAGTTAAGAAGGATGTTCTCGAGTCATTCAAGTCAATTATTGAGTCATTAGGTAAAATCGTTAAAGTGGTTGATTTATGTTCAATTGCTCTCACTAACATCTATGAGCTTGCTTCTGAAGATGATGATATTGAAAGTAATATTAATAATGATTTTGACGACGAAGTTTTTGAATCTACATCAAGTACAGATGTAAACAAGGTGCTAATTCCTTCAAGTTTATTAATAGATATAGGATCACAGGCGACAGTATTTATTGTTCTTAAAAAGGGAATTCCTGTTTTTGTTAAGGAAATCATTATTGGTGGTGCCAGCATTACCGAAGAGATCCAAAGACAATTAGGTGTCACCTTTCGAGAAGCAGAAGACTTAAAAAAGATGTCTGCTGGTGGAGGAGTTCCAGATGATGTCTTGATGATTATTAATGAAATCAACGGAACGCTGGTTAATGAGTTAAAAAAGGCACATGATTTTTATATTAATGCTACATCAGACGATTCATTGAAAAATATTACTGTGACAGGGGGCTCTGTTCGATTACCAAATTTACTAGAAGAAATTCGATCTTCATTTGGAGTTGATGTAAGCGTACTGAATCCATTTAATGAGATTGAGTTTAATGAAAGTGATTTCGATGATGATGAATTAAATGCAATGGCCCACGAAGGTGTTGTTTCATTTGGATTGGCCCTTAGGGAGTTTCCAAAATGATAGAAATTAACTTATTAGAGAAAAAGAAGCCAATAGAGCTTCCTGTTATACTTGGTGTTGATCTTAATAAAGTGAATAAGAAATCACTCGTGATTGCTTATGTTTTGTATTATGTAATGACATCTTATTTAGTACCAAATTTTAAAAATCAAAATAAAGATATTCAGGATCAGATCGTTCAACAAAGAGCGACTTATAATAAGCTAAAGAAAGAAGTCGATTCTTATGGTTCTTTAACAGAAGTAATGGATGCATTTACGAAACGAATTGAAGAGCTTAAAAGCCGTGAGGCCCTTGTTGCACAAGTTATGTCGAAGAAATCAAATCCATATAAAGTGTTAAGAGGTCTATCTGGATCTTTAAATGATGATATCTGGTTCAATACACTTACTATCGATGATGAGAAGGTTATCAAAATTGAAGGGGAGTCCATTTCTTTTTCTTCAGTTGGGGACTTCATTAATAATGTAAAAGAGCTAGAATATTTCATTCCAAGAAATGGTTTTAGCTCAGAGACCTTTGGAATGAAAGAATTGAAAGAGATACAGGACCAGCTATATGGTGAGAATGTAACGTTACAAAGTTTTTCGATTGAAGGGAAAGTTCAATCATATGGAGATCTTTAGTAATGTTATCATTAATTAATAAGTTATATTTACTACTTATTTTTTGGGGAGCCTTTCAAGTGTACGAGGCTTATAATTTAGTTGATTCAGAAAGAGAAATTTTACAATCTGATCTGAATGCAATAAATGGCCGAATAGCTAAGAAGAAAAAAGAACTAAAAAAACTTAAAGATTATGAGAGAGATGTTGAGCAAAAGAAAGAAGAAATTGAGACAGTTGCTCAAAAACTAGAAGAAACACAAAGACGCTTACCTAAAGATATAAGTGATAATGAAAGTATTAATCTTATTAAGAAGTTGGGTGAGAGCCTTAAGGTAAAAGATGTACAAATCAATCCAAGTGGCCAAGAAGAGAATGGATTTTATATCACAAAGTATTACACATTTTCTGGAAAAGGAACGTATCTACAGTTCTTACTACTACTAGAGAATATATCTAAACAAGAAAGAATTCTTAATGTTAGAGATATTAACTTAAGTAAAATTACAAAAACGAATAAGTCTAGATACGAGATTATAAATCTTTATGCGACAATTGAGAGTTATATTTATAATCAAAATCATAGAGAAAATCGTGGTATTAAGGAAATTGAGCAGCAGTTAAGTGAAAAACAAAAAAAGACTGCACCGAAGAAGAGAACTAGGAAGAGAAAATGAAAAAAATTAGCAACGTAATGCTCATCTGTTTATTTTCGTATCTCTCATTTGGAGATGTATCTTCTGACTTAAGCTCTGGACGAAATATTCGTGACCCATTTAAGGTAAAGTATAAGAAGAAAATGGGTAATAAGAAGGCCAGAAGAGAGAAGTTTACTGGGTTTTCAAATAAGCTCACTACAGACCACTTAAGAATTGATCGTTTAAGAGTAACGGGAATATTCTTAGGTAAAGATGCAAGAGCAATTATTAAACAAGTTGACGATGAAGGACTATCTGAAGCTGTTATAATTAAAGAAGGGATGAAAATTGGCCCAGATCAAGTTGAAGTTAAAGCAATTTTACCTGGTGGGGTTGTATTAGTTGAGAAAATTATTAATGTATATGATGAAGAAGAGTATCTAGAAACAATACTCCCTTTATCAGAGTAATGCATAATACTTTTATAAAACTCAAATTGTGATATCATAAATATATAATAATTTTACTTAGGAAGAGTAAAAATGAAAAAAATAGTCATAGCAGTATCGATTCTATACTCATTTTTTGCACTATCTGCAAATTTAACAAAAATTGATTTTCAACAAAAAGATGACTTAAGTTACTTGAATTTTAACTTTGACAAGAATGACTTCAAAATTAAGAAGTTTCAAGTAGTAAAAGATAAGCAAGTAATCATCGATATTGAAAACGCTGTATCTACTCAAAGAGTTTTAAGGGCCTTTGATACATCTGAATTTTCTGGAAGTGTTGTATTTGTTTCAGCATTTAAGGCACCAGGAAGTTCTAAAGATATAAGAGTCGTCATTCAACTACGTGATAATGTACGTTCAAAAATTCAAACGTCTGGGAATTTAGCGAGTATTATTTTTGAAAATCGCTACGGGGCATTTGCTAGTTCAAAAGAGCAGGATAATGTTGTATCTGCGGTAGAAGAAAAGAAAGCAGAAAGGCTTTTAAAGCCTAAGTCCAAGAGCATGGAAGATATTCTCGAAAACCTAACTCTTTCAGGACAAAAGAAATATGTGGGTAATAAAATCTCTCTAAATGTTAAGGATATGAAAATTAACGATATTCTTGATCTGATTGCAGATGCTTCTGGTTTTAACGTTATTATGACAAACGATGTAGCAGAGCTTAAACCCTTATCGCTGAACCTTGTTAATGTTCCGTGGGATCAGGCATTAGACACTGTTTTATCAATTAATAAACTTGTTGCTGAAAAAAATGGCGCAATTTTAACGATTAAGACGCTTGCTCAAGCAACTGAAGAGAAAAGAAAAGAGAGAGAAGCTACACAGATTAAAGAAGTCGCAGAGCCTCTTGTAACAAAAATTCTTCCAATTTCATACTCAAAGGCAAAAGACTTAACAACACTTCTGAAGGATTATGTAACTCCTGCAAGAGGTTCGATTATTGCTGATGAGCGTACTAATAATTTAATTATTAATGATACTTTAGAGACTACTGAAAAGATTGCTAAAATTGTTGATATCTTAGATCGTCAAACACCTCAGGTATTAATTGAATCAAAAATTGTTGAAGTCAATGAAGGATATCAAAAACAAATTGGTCTACAGAATGGTTTAAATTTTGGCTATGACCCTATTGGGCAAATTCCTACTTCGACAGAGTTAACAGGCTCGGCAAGTACGACGAGTATTTCTGGTCCAGGGTTAAGTTTTTCAAGTGCTCCGACAACTGGTGAAGCTACAAGAAATCTACTTGGTGTAACAATCTCTCGTTTTGGTCGATTATTTGACCTAAACTTTCAATTACAGCTTCTAGAAAGTGAGTCGAAAGGAAAGATCATCGCATCTCCGCGTGTTGTAACTAAGCACAATGTTAAAGCTGAGATTATTTCAACTGATACTACTTCATTTGAAGAAAGAGAAGGAACAGGTGAGGACCTTACAATTACATTTAAAGAAACAACAGCTGAGCTTAGCCTTGCTGTTACACCACAGGTTGCAAATGATGGGGCAATTGATCTAATTGTTGAACTCTCAAAAGAACAATTTGGTACGGCACCAGCTGCGGGAGCACCACCTGATAAAACTAAAAGACAGGTAAAGACAAATGTACTTGTTGAAAATGGTTCAACTATTGTTCTAGGTGGTCTTTATAGCTATTCTAAAATTGAATCACATTCAGGTGTACCTTATTTAAAAGATGTTCCAATTGTTGGTTGGTTATTTAGAACTCCATATAACCCACAGATAAGTAAGACAGAACTGGTCATTTTTATTACACCAAGGGTTATAAATCAAGAACGTGCAGGTTTAACAAGTAGCTTGTAGATGAAAAATTATAATAATTTAATAACAAAATATAAGAGTCAGTTGGAGAAGGACCCTCGTTCGAAGGTCTTTGCTCCGCTTGCCGAAATATATCGTAAAGTAGGTATGAATGATGAAGCTCTTATTTTACTGAAAAGAGGTTTAATCCATCACCCTAGCTTCTCTGCTGCAGTTATTATTTATGGACAACTTCTTCTTGAACAAAATGAGATAGAAGAGGCATACACTATATTAAGGCCCCAACTTTCTATAAATGGCGATAATATTAAATTTTTAAAATTATTTGCTCAATCTTGTTTTAAGCAAAACCTTATTCTTGAAGCACTAAATACATATAAGAGAGTTCTCTTCATCTCACCTAAAGATATAGAAGCTTCTGAGTTTATTGTTAAGTATGATAATTTCGATAGCGTTGAAGATGAGGACTTAACTCAAAAAACTTTTGATATTTCTAATCTTGATGACGAGATAGAAAGCTGGAGCACACTAAGTTTGGTTCCACAAATAAAAGAAGAACCTGTAGTTGAAGAGAAGAGTAAAGAGGAATCAGGATTAATCTTTAGTCATACATTAGTAGATCTTTACTTAAAGCAAGGTGCCAAGCAAAAGGCTATTGAAGTACTAAATAGCGCACTCGTTGAGAACCCTGATGATACTAGAGTTCAAGATAGACTAAGAGAGCTTGAAGGACTTGATGAGATAAGTGAGAGTAAAGGCCGTGAAGATTTAATGGCCGCGTTTGAATCTACGGCCAAGAAGCTAGAAGAAAAACCAAAGGTTGAATTAGAAAAATTATCAATGGCATTTGAGCTATTTGAATCATATCTAAAGAAAAGAAGCAGTGAAGTTTTAAATGGATAAATTCTTAGTCATTAATGGTCCTAATTTAAATTTATTAGGTAAGCGTGAACCTGAAATTTATGGAACACTAGATCTTGTCGGTATTGAGGCGTATACAAATAAAAAACTTGAGAAGCTCGGCTACAAAGTTGATGTCGAATGGTTCCAGTCTAATGGTGAACAAGAAATTATTGAAAAAATACATGCTGCGTCAGAGGGTGGTTATAAAGCACTTATTATAAACCCAGCTGCGTTTTCTCATACTAGTATTGCTATTTTAGACGCTTTGCGCGTCATGAAGTGTCCAGTAATTGAAGTACATTTATCTAATACAAATCTTAGAGAGGAGTTTAGAAAGAATAAAATTACTGCAAAATCTTCATCAGCTGTGATAGAAGGTTTAAAAGAAAAAGGTTACTTCCTAGCAATATTATCGCAATTAATTTAAAGGGTTTTTATGGAAATATCGACAAATGATTTTAGGAAAGGTTTAAAACTAGAAATCGATGGCAAACCATATGTTTGTATTAAATGTGACTTCACTAACCCTGGTAAAGGTTCAGCTTTTTACAAGCTTAGAATTAAGAATCTTGAAACAGGTGCAGTTATTGAAAGAACTTTTAAATCTGGTGTCGCAACGGGTGCAATGCAACCGGATCTAGACGAAAAAGAAGTAGAGTATTTATACAATGATCCTGATGGATTTAATTTCATGGATCAATCAACTTTTGAAACAATTCATGTTGCAACAGAATATATTGAAGATGCTGCTAACTACCTTCAAGAAGGTATTAAAGTAGAACTATTATATTATAAAGGAAAGCCAATCTCGATTGAACTTCCAAACTTTGTTGAACTTGCTGTAACTGAAACTGATCCAGGCTTGAAAGGTGATACAGCTCAAGGTGGACTAAAGAAGGCCATCATGGAAACAGGTCTTCAAGTCAACGTTCCATTATTTATCAAAGAAGGTGAAACCCTGAAAATAGATACGAGAACTGGCGACTATGTAGAGCGTGTAAATAAATAAAATATCCAATATTAAGGGCCCTTTTAAAAGGGCCTTTTTCTTATCTCTATTCCAATTATTTCTGTGGTAAAAAGTACGCTTAACATTAATTAAATTAATTATTTGATATAATAATATTAGATAGTTAGTTGTATTTTATACCAGGGGCAATGTGTCAGAAAACACAGTGACAAATTCAAATTTTGATTTAAAAACGTTACTCGGTAGTACGCGGGAACTCATTGCGTTTTTAGAAAGTGATTCAATTAATAATAATGAATTGAGTTTAAGTCATAATTTATATATCGATTCAATAGTTAAAATTCTATCATTTCATTCAACTGGAAAAGTACAAAAACTTTCACTCGAGATTAAAAAATTAATAAGCTATTTGTTAAAACGAAAAAAAATTAATCGTCTTAATGAATTGAAAAATATTTTAGACCATTTCAATGTTTCATACTCACTAAATTTTGATTCATATATAAGTATATTTAGTGCTGATAAAGTAGATGAAACATTCTCGAATTATATTTCAACGATAAGTACTGTTAAAAACTCTGAAAAATATTTTCAGTACTCAACATTAAGAAAAAACCTTGAAAGAGATTTGGAATTAATCGATCCTTTGATGTTCATCGAATCTATTTTTAAAGTCATTCCTTTATTTTTCGAAACAAGTGAATATAAGTCTATTATTTATAAGTATGGAAAGAATTGTGATGACAATGATCTGATAAGAGCTATTAATTACTACTTAAAAGATTATAGTGATATTCCAGAGTTTGTTAAAACTACTCCAAAGCCTGTATTGGATAGAGAATATATTGATGGCAATGATATAAAAATAAATAAAAGAGACGAGCTTCTATTATTAGTTGAGTTAAGAGAAAGATTAGTTGATGGATGTAAGTCGAAAGATGAATATATAAATACATTATTTGAAATGGCAGTTGCCTACAAAAAACTCGGAAACGAGGAGAGAGCATACTTCTTAGCAGTTATTGTTAACCGAATATGTCCTGGTTATAGAAATGTAGAGGGTATGTTAAAGAGATGAGATTTGTTAATAAATTTCTAATCATATTCACTCTTGTTTTTGGACTTCTTGCAGTTGGAGCTTGGCGCTTTATTCAATCGCGATATGTATCAACGATATTAACAGAATATATAAATAAAAATCTCATTCTTGATTCAGATATGAGTCTCTCATTCTCTAGAGTCTCAGGTGGATTTTTTCCTCCTCGTACAATCTTAGAGGATGTTAATTTTAAGGTGAAAGATGAATTAGAAGTTCATGTAAAGGATGTTTCTGCAGCTTTCTCTTTATTGAGCCTATTTTCATCGAATATTAGATTTAATTCAGTAGACTTCAGTGATGGCTACATTGTTCTTGAAAAATTAGAAAAAAGTGAAGATGATACTTCTCAGGTAAGCGTTTTTAATACGCTTGATAATGTAACTGATCAACTACCTTTCAAGATAAATAAAATTGAAATTAGAAATTCTGATTTTTATATCTCTGAAAATAACCTTAATATTCCAATAAAATATTTGGCCCTAAGTCCTTTCGAATATAGTTACGATATTATTTTAGATATTGAAAATGTTAGTTGGCAGGGTGCTGTCGTTGATAATTTGTTTTTAGATGCTGAAATAGTTGAAAACAATATTCGTGTTAGAGATGGATATGTATTTATTAAAGATTCAAAAATAAGTGGTTCTGGAAAATACGAGTTTAAAAATAAAAAAATTCATTCAGATATTGAGTATAAAATAAACTTTGATAGCTTTGAGGAGTTAAAGAAGAAATATCATGTAAAAATAGATGGTATCCTAGAAGGAAAGGCTACGATAACTGGTGCTATTGATAAGAAAGATATTTTTGTTAGTGGGGTTTCAAATGGAAGTAATATTCATTCTGATTATGTTAACCTTGATAAATTTCAAACGAAATATTCATTCCGTAATAATAAACTAGCATTAAGAGAATTTGTTGGTGAAGTTAATAATGGACAAGCTAGAATCTCAGATAAAATAGTTTTGAACTTTAGTGCGGAACAAGTAGTTGAAAATAAAGTTATTGTTGAAACTAGGAATCTTCATTTAAATGACATTTTATACTTCTTAGGAGATGACTTTGTCCTTTTAAAAGGTCGTGCAAATGGAAAAGTATTATTAAGTATGAATGAAAACGGAGACGTCCTTGTTGACAATATAAAAGGTAGTCCCGTCTACATCAAGAATTTAGCTCTAAAACCATCTCATGATAACATTTTAAATTTTGAAAGAGTTGATATATCAAGCCTAAATATCTTTGCTGGGAATGATTTTAGAATTGGTATTAATGCAAAAATGAATAATTCTTCTCTTGTTGGTTGGGGATCTGTTATTGGTAGTGAAGTGGACTTCACAGTTAAAGCAAATGATTTCAATATTTCTGACCTAGGTGGAGAGATTGCGGAGGTTGCAAAAGGTCGAGGTGACTTTGATATTAAGATTAAAGGATCCGATGAAGTTGTTATTGATGTTCATACTTTGAACGCGAAGTATATTGAAGTATTTGGTTTTCTTTTAGAAAAAGAATCTAACGTAGATCTAAGATACTCTATTGATAAGAATATTATTTATGTGAATGAACTTAAAAACAGCACTAATGGACAAACATCTATTGCAGGAACTGTTAACCTAGATAAAGAAGTGGTTAATTTAAATATTGGACTTAATAATGTTGACTTAAATCTACTAGAACGAAATGTTAAGCCAATATGGGAAGATATAAAAGTCTATACGACACCTTTTGATGGTGTTTTTAATGCTGATGTAAATTTGAATGGTAAGTTTTCAAGCTTTAATACTTCTTTAAAAATCAACTCAGATAAAGTTAGCGTTTATAAGGAACCTATTGATAATATCTCTTTGAAGCTTGTCGTTACAAATGACGATGTTTCTATTAAAGATGCATTTGTTAAGAAAAATCAATCAAGTGTATCGGCAGACTTCATTTATAATTTTAAAAATGGATTTGAAGAAATTAATTTTCTAACTACACCGATAAAGCTTGGTAGCTTTTATCGATATCGTGATCTTGGTTTAGGCTATAATGGCCACTTTTCCGCTAGTGTTGAAGCAAAGAAAAACGGCGTTCTTAAAGGAAAAGGGAATGCATATTTATCTGAAACAAAAATTGGAAATGAAGAGATTGGAGCTTCAGAGTTAGAATTTAGTTTTAAAGATAAGGTAATCAACTTTAAAACTAATTTACTAAATCAAAGTATCCATATGGACGGCGAATTAGACTTTAGTAAAAGTCATCCACGAATTAATTTAAACTATAATGTAGACATGCCAGACATCAAACCGTCTCTAGCATTTATTTCTGAGCACAACTCTTTTAATAATGAATTGAATGGATTCGTGCAACTTAGTGGTCAATTATCTTACGACTTCGATCCAAGTCGTCCTGTGAGTTCTATCGTAAATTTGACTCAGTTTCACATAAGTAATTACGGACGCTCTTTAACATTAAAAAGGCCGACTTCGATTGAAGTCGACCAATCTGAAATTAAGCAGCTAAACATATCACTTAGTGGCTCTGGTGGCTTCTATAATTTAGTGGGTAGTGGTAATGTTGATACTAATTTTCAACTCGTGCAAGACTTAGACATTAATCTTAGTTATTTAACTCTTTTAACAAGTGAGATTGAAAGGATTCTTGGAACAATTAAAGGGAAGGGGATTATTGTTGGAAATCGTAATAAATATGACTTGTCTCATTCATTAAGTACTTCCAACTTTGGACTCAAGCTAAAAAGCGTTGCATTAGAAATTTCAAATGCAAGTGGTGTCGGTTCTTATCGTGACAAAAAAATATTAATTAATAATTTAAGTGGTGAGATTGGGTCTGGTGACTTTGATTTGTCTGGATATATAAAGGCAAGTTTTCCACTGCCTGAGGTATATTTAACCTCTAATTATACGAATGTAGGCTATCAAGTAGAATCGCGATCAATTATAAACACAGATGGTAAATTAACTCTAAGTGGCCGTGGCTTTCCTTATTTAATTAAAGGAAGTGTTTTTGTTAATGGTGGACTTATTGAAAATGAATTTAATGACTTTAAATCTTCATCAGAGTTTAATAAGAGTTTGAGTAAGTATATTACCCAAAACCAAAGAGGTATTCCTGATCTAATCAATCTTGATATCGATTTAAGTATTAAAGAAACTGTTAGGTTAAGAAATCGTTTAGCAGACCTTTTGATTGCGGGTGACTTACAAATAGATGGACAGTTTACAAATCCCTCAATGCAGGGACAACTTATTATAGTTCCTGGCTTGAGTAAGTTTAAATTCAGAGGTAATGACTTTATCTTATCTGAAGGAGTAGTTTTCTTTACGAAAGAAGAGAATATTGAACCTATTACTTTGAATCTCTTAGCAAATTCTACTATTGGACAATATGATATTGAAATGGGAATTACAGGTTCAGTTGATGATATTTCAATCAACTTAGAATCAAATCCATCTCTTTCTCGTGATAATATTTTTTCATTGCTCACGCTTGGAGTAACATCTGACTTTTCCCAAAACTTAGAAGATAGTCAAAGAACAAATTTAACAACGATTGGAATTGGAACATTTTTAGTTGATCAGTTAAATATTAATGAAGGACTAGACGCTGCACTTGGCTTAAAACTTAGTGTTTTACCAGAGTTTACTGAAAGCTCTGATAGCCCAATTGAAGAAGCTACGAAGTCTGAGCAATCTGTAAAAACTGCCACTAAATTACAAATTACGAAAAAAGTAAATGACAATATCAACTTAAAGTTTTCCAATACCTTTGATAGTGAAAGTAATAAGCAATCGATCAATGTTGATTATAGTATAAGCGACAAGCTTTCTATTGAAGGAATTTTTGAAAGTGAAGATGATACTAATAATAAAGAAGGAACAGACGGCTCTGTGGGTGCCGATATAAAATATAAATGGTCATTCTAAGATTAATTCTCACATTCATTTTTATTTTTGGTACTGCTCTAGGTGCTAAAAATATTCACATTAAAAATGTCGATATTGATTGTACGGGCCGTGAAGAGTGTCTTTTTATCATTGAAAGTTTTAAAAAATACGAAGGCAAGGAATTAACACGTGAAGAGTTAAGTCGTATTATTCAATTTGAATTAACTAAACCGTATTACAAAACTTTTTATTATGAAGTAAAAAAGAACCGTCTAAATATAGTTGTAGAAACAAAGCCTAGAATTCTTTCTATTAATGTAGAGGGGACAGACTCTGTTCTTAATCGTCGTATTAAAAACGATTTTAAATTGAAGGAAGGTGATTATTTTGATGAAATGGCGGCACAAGATGGTCTTAAAACCATAGGTAAAGAGTATTTCAAAAAAGGGTCAAAAGTAGGTTCAATCTCTAAAGAGTTAAATCAAGAGGGAATAAAGATTACATTAAACCTATTTAAAAACGAGATTAGACGACTAGAGGAAATAAAACTAAATGGTCTCGCTGGTTTAAAATTATTCGAAGCTGAAAAGTTCTGGCATCGTATTAAAGGAAACTCACTTGATTTTACAAATTATAAGAAAATGCTTCAAGAGTATCGTTCCTTATTAATAAGAAATGGTTTTTGGCTATCACGAGTAAAAGAAGAATTAAATGTTTTAAAGAATGGTAATTATGAGCTAGTTTTTAATGTTGAATTAGGATCTCGATTCGGTGTTAATTTTCATAATAATTATCGCTTGAATCATAACGTCCTTCTCTCCCACGTTAAAAAATATATACAAAACAATAAGGGACGATTTGATGATATTTCACTTAATCGACATATTGTTAACTTGTACCGTGAAAATGGTTATTACTATGCAAAGTCTAAACTAACAGAAGCACGTGGCGTTGATATTAATGGAAATAAAATTTTAAATTTTTATTTTACACTTAATGAAGGACGCAAGGTCAAAGTGGCCCAGATTAATTTTAATGGAAATCACTTTAAAAATCGTAAAAAACTAAATGAAGTCTACTATAAGACTGACTCTGATCTGTTAAAGGCAGACTATCTGCATGAAAGAGGACTTGAGAATGCCTCTGAGAAGATTAAAGAAATTTATGTTAAAGATGGTTATATCTTCGTTAATATTGAAAAGCCTAAAGTCGACTTTATCGATGGCGGGGATGCTGCAATCGTATCTTTCTCAATTTCAGAAGGTTCTCAGTATGTTTTAAGTAAGATCAATATTGAGGGGGTTGAAGATGAAGAGGCCAGATACTTTATTAAGGATGTACTTAAAAATAAAATAGGAAGGCCCTTCAATGTTGTTCATATTGATGAGGACTTAAAGAATGCTCTTGTTTCTCTAAAAACACGTGGTTATTACTTTAGTACTTATACTGAAAAACGTCCGAAAAAGATTGTTAATGTAAACTCGGCAACTAATGAAATTGAATTAAACCTAAAATTTGGTGTTGGTGTAAAGACCTACCTTGGTAATGTCATCGTTACTGGGAACTCAACGACAAAAGATGTTGTTATTAGAAGAGAGCTTCCGCTAGAACGTGGTGATCTCGTTACTCCTAAGGCCATGAATGATTTTATTGCTCGCTTAAGAGAACTAGGCTTATTTTCAAATGTAAATATTTCTTCATTTGTTGGTGAAGAAGTCTCACCGACAGAAAAGTACTTAAACTTTGTTATTAAAGTTACAGAGAAAGATTTTGGTCTTGCTGAAATAGCCCCAGGCTTTAGAACCGATCTCGGTTTAAAATTCTCTACTACAATTTCTTACAATAACTTCAATGGAATGAACCGCTCTTTCATCTTTAAAGCACAGACAAACTGGAGAACTGATTTCTCGTATCTTGATGATCGAAGAAGAGAGGACTCGAGAAAATTGTTAGAAGGATTAGTACAGTTTCAATATGTTGAGCCGTATCTATTCTATGATCTATTCAAATCAAAAGTAACTTTTAAGGCCACTGCTCGATATGAAAGAAAAAGATACTCTGACTTTGATGCTGATATTATTAGTTTCTCTCCACAACTAATTAAGACCTTCTCTGACGTCTTATCAATGACTCTTACTTATGAATTTGATAATATCAGACAATTTGATGCAACTGATGCAATTGATGAAGATAAATATATCATTGGTGCAATCAGGCCTGAGATATCATTAGACTTTAGAGATAATAAAACGCTTCCTAAGAAAGGCGCTTGGTTTAATTTCTCTTGGGAATTTGCAAACCCGTACCTTGGTTCACAAGAAAGCGAAGACCTAACTATTGACTATCATAAGGCCGTGATTCGCAACTTCAACTATATCCCTATGGGAGATATTACTTTAGCAACTTCGATTGCCTTAGGCTACGAGCACAACTTCTCAAGCGATATCGTTAAAGATAGCAGTGGAAATATTATTATCGATACTGATGGTAAGCCAATGACAACAGGTTATATCCCACCCTTAAAGGTTTTTCGTTTAATTGGACGCGACTATCTTCGTGGTTATAGTGATCTAGAAAGTGGAAGGCTGACAGATGGTACATATATTAATGATACAACAGTTAGAGGCGAGGCCTTCTTTGTAAACTTTAGACTTGAACCAAGATATTATATAGGTGATTATTCTGCCATTGCTGTCTTTTTTGATGCGGGACGTGTCTTTGTTGATAAAATTGATAACTTCGACCTATTGAAGTCGGTAGGTATGAGCTTTAAGTTTTTTACTCCTATTGGCTCTTTAGATTTTGACTACGGGATTAAATTAGACCGCATTGGTGGTGACTCATTTGGCCGTTTTCATATCACGATTGGCCAATTTTAGAATTTTTCGTAATTTCAGATATTTAAGATCGAAGAAAATATTACGCATGGCCAAAAAAATAACAATTTCCCATTGTTTTATTGGCATAAATTGTTTAATATCTGCCGAAACCCGTTACCCCACAAACAACGGAATTATGGGCCTTTAGGTCCTTAAGTGTTGTAAACAAGTCATTTTATTCTGATGATGCGTTTACGTTTTATTGATTTTTAACATTATTAAAGTGGAAGGTTACTATGTACACTGAGAAATCATTTGTGTTGAAGCCAGCAGACGCTGACAAAAAATGGCACTTAATTGATGCTACTGATATGGTAGTTGGACGTTTAGCAACTGAAATCGCTAATGTATTAAGAGGAAAGAACTCACCAAAGTACACTCCTCATACAGATTCTGGTGATTTTGTTGTTGTTATTAACGCAGAAAAAGTTAGATTTACTGGGAATAAGTGGAACGATAAAGTTTACTACAGACACACAGGGTATGCTGGTGGACTTAAAGAAAGAACTGCTAAAGAACAATTAGAAAGAAAGCCAGAAGCGATTCTTATGAACGCTGTAAAGGGTATGCTTCCTAAGAATTCTCTAGGTAGAAAACAACTAACAAAACTTAAGGTTTTTGCTGGATCTGAGCATGCTCATAGCGCTCAAAACCCAGTAGAATACAAATTCTAGTAAGAGGTTATTATTATGGCTAAAGGAAAAACTTGGGATTCACAGGCAGTTGGTAGAAGAAAATCTTCAGTTGCTAGAGTTTATATGGCTGCAGGAACTGGTAAAGTTGTTGTTAATAATAGAGATATCAAAGAGTACTTCACAAAAGGTACAGATAGATACGTTGTTAACCAACCTCTAAACCTACTTAAACTTGCAGATAAATATGATCTAAAGATCAACGTTACTGGTGGTGGAACTACTGGTCAAGCGGGTGCTACTCGTCTTGGTATTGCAAGAGCAATTCTTAAGATCGATGCAGCTCTTAGAGGCGAGCTTAAATCAGCTGGATTCCTTACAAGAGATCCAAGAAAAGTTGAAAGACAAAAAGCTGGTCAGAAAGGTGCAAGAGCAAAGTACCAATTCTCGAAGCGTTAAGATTTATCTTACAATATTTTCGAATATATGCGGGGCCCACAATTGTGGGCCTTGTTTATTCATGGGCCTATCAAAAACTTTTCATCTATGCTATAAACTCTTATGGCAAAATCCATTCAGCTTAAAGGCGTAAGAACTAATAATCTAAAAAATATTGATGTTGAATTTCCAATTAATAAGATCTCTTGTGTTTCTGGTGTATCTGGATCAGGAAAGTCTTCACTAGTTTTTAATACATTGGCAAATGAGTCCAAGAGAAGATTTTTAAATTCGCTTCCTTCTTCAATGAACTTCTTTGAAAGAGTTCCAACAAGTGCTGAGGTTGATAGTATTTCTCCTGTTTTACCTGTTTGGAGTTTAGCGCAAAATAATCCAATCGTTGGATCACGCCTAAATATGGCCGACCAACTTGAGATAAGCTACGAGTTAGCGCAGTTATTTTTTGAGCCGTACTCAACAAAGTGCTTAATACATGGAAATAAATTTGTTGATGGACTTTCACAAGTTGAAACGGAGATATCTGATACTCTAACTGATAATTGTAAAGTTATTCATGTGCTAATTGGTAAGGATCATTATCTCGAGAACATAAGTGGGATGCCTGCTAGAAGTTTTGATTCAAAAACAACAACAATACGTGATTTTGATAAAGATGATTCCCAATGGGAGATCTTTCGAATAAAGCCTAAGAGTATTGGCCAATTTAGAAAAAAATGGATGGAGTTAATAAAGAATAATTCTGTTGCCCAGTTAAGTGTTTATCTTGCTGGTCAAGACGAACTTAAACACTTCAACTTAAATACGACGGCCTTTTGTCCTAAGTGTTCAAAAGAAGAAGTTCGTAGTGCGAGACAAATTAGCGATCTTCTTCCTTACAATGGAGTTGGAGCGTGTTCTGAATGTAAGGGATATGGATCGACACTTAGTTATGATATTAATAAAATTGTAAAATTTCCTAAGAAAAAAATCTCTGATGGGGCCATTACTTTCTTAGAGTATGCAAAATATAGTGAGCATTATAAGCACTTTATTGCCGAAATTAAGAAAGTAGGAGTCTCTCCAGATAGTCGTTTTTGTGATGTTAAAGACGAAATTGAAGAAATTCTTATGAGAGGAAGTGGACGCTTTTATGGTGTTTTAAACTTTCTCTATGGACTTGAAGAGAAGCGATATAAGCGTTCTGCGAGAATTTTTCTAAGGTCACTACAAAGTGAAAAATGTTGTCATATTTGTGACGGTAGAAGAGTTTCTCCTAGTGCTCTACTTCATTGTGGAAAACTACAGAATATAATCTCATATGGAGATTGTTTATCTCTAACTCTTGAAGAATTATATGAGAACCTATTTGTAGACAAGAGTGATACAATCGTAAAAAAAATCTTAAGTAAATTAGAAATTGCAATCGAATTAGGCTTAGGTCAATTTCCTCTAATGACAAAACTTAAGTCACTAGAGACGAGTGAGTATCAAAAATCTCTATTAGTACGTTATTTAAGCTTTCAAGGAAGTGGTTCTTTATTTGTTCTTGATGAGCCAAGCCTTGGGATGAACTCGGATGAACAAAAAGTACTATTAAAATTTTTAAAAAAACTTTCAATAAATAATACAGTTGTGATGGTTGAACATAGTAGAGTTCTGCAACAAGGAAGTGACCACAATATTGTAATTGGACCAGGTGCAGGTCATCTTGGTGGTGAAGTTGTTGCACATAAATTACCAAAAATTGAAAAAGTCCAAAAACAATTATCAAAAAAGAAAATATCAGACGAAGAAATTATTTTTAAAAATATAGAGTTTGAAGGATTTAGATATAATGAAATTAAATTTCAAGTTGGAACAATTAATCAAGTAAAAACTAAGATAGATTCCTTTGATAAGAGGCTTGTTATCAATGCTTTGTTTAATGAGTTGAATGAAGATATCTTCAATGAAAAGTATGATTTTGAAACTACTTATGAAATCGATGATTTAAATTATCCTGATGGTATTGAGAATATCTTTATTTATGAAACAAGAATTGAAAAATCGACTAGTCGTTCAACTGTTGGAACGGCCCTAGACTTGAGTGGCCACGTAAGAAATTATTTTTCAAAGCTTCCTGTTTCTAAATCTCTTGGCCTAGAAAAAGGACACTTTTCTAAAAACAGCAAACTTGGTCAATGTGTAGTTTGCGAGGGAAAGGGGATTCAAGAAATTGATATGCAATTTTTAGAAGACGTTACTTTCGATTGTGATGAATGCGGTGGAACGGGGTTGAAGAAATTCTACGCTTCTATAACCGATGGAAGGTACACTATTATTGATGCTTGTAAGACACCAGTATCAACTTTATTTGAAACACTTCCTACAACACCTAAAATCAAAAGAACGATTGAATATTTAAAACTTCTAAACCTTGACTACTTAACTCTCGACCGAACAATTCCTTCGCTTTCTGGTGGAGAGAGGCTTCGGGTAAAACTTCTAAAGGCGATTGATAAGAAGGTAAAGAACTCGATTATTGTGCTAACAAACATCTCCTATGGTTTATCAATTAACGAACTGTCTTCCATTTGTGAATTGCTTGAGGGATTAACTGGCCAAGGTAATACGCTAGTTCTTCTCGATAACCATGAGGTTTTTAGTAATTTCAATACGATAGAACTTGATTAAAAGGCTAAAGTATTAGATGTAATATCCGATAAGAATCGTATGTTAAGGTTCTTATTGTGCTCTATTCTTATATTTATTTCTATAACTAGTTCAGCACAAGAGTTATTTCAAATCCCATTGAGTAAACAGCTCTCTGAGTCCAATGCTATTATTATGGGAACCTATCAAGGTAGTTTTCCTAAGAAGTTAAGTGATGGATCAGTTGTAACTAATGTTTCATTTAATTTAGAGAAATCAGTAGGCTTAGGCTCTCGACAACTTTTGAATAAGAACTCCTTTAGCTTCGTCTATAGTGGCGGAACTTGGCAGGGGATTGATTATCCTAATAAGCTAAAACCGAGATTCGTTGTTGGACGCCGCTATATCGTTCTTTTGAGAAAAGGTGAGTATGATTTTTATCCGTTAAATGAACGTCTTGGTGTTTATAATGTTATTGGTCGCAATGGTGAAGATGCCGTCATTTCACAAGCATTTCCAGATAATCCTAAATTTGGTGCCAATTCATTTAGCACATTTAATCTATGGATAAGTAGTATCTATGGTGAAGGGTTGAAAGGAATTGGAACAGATAAAGATATTTTTCATAAGAAGTCCGTAGGTAGAAAAATTGCATCAGTCGATAATTCTAAAGAATCTAGTGAATATAAAATTCACATCTATTGGTTAGCTCTTTTGTTTGGATTACTTGGTGCGGCACAGTTAAGAAAATCAAAAGCCTAATTATCCAAATTTACTATTCATTTTTAACGCGCAATTTAGTAAAATTTAACTAATTATCCCATGGAAGGTAAATATGAATCTATTAAAAGTACTTTTGTTATTCACAGTTTTTTCACTGGGCCACCAGGCCTATTCACAAGATTTATTAAACGAAAGAATTCGTAAAATTCCGGATAAAAAAAGGTCAATCTTTTTCAATAAAGGAATCTTTCACTCGACAAATAGTAATGCTACTTCTGTATTGAAATCAATTCGTCATGGAAATGGTAGCTCAAGAGGTTTTGAAAGACTTGTCTTTGACTTTGAAACAAGTGAGGCTCCAAGAGTCTATGGTTATAAGTCGGAAAAAGAGAATAAGATCTATGTAGATTTCTTTAAAACAAAGCTTAATAAAAAAGTTGGTTCTTTTGGAACTTCTAAACTTGTGAAGAAAGTAGATTTTTATCCAGTTGGAGACGATACACTTTCTGCAGAACTTGTCATTGATGGAAAACATTCAATTGATGTTTTTACTTTAAAAAATCCAGGTCGATTAGTAATCGATATTAAAAAGTAGGTGTGACTTATTATGAATGAATACGAAGAGTACAACGTGCAAATTAAAGACTCTCAAGGAGATGAAAAATTTCCTGAAGATGTTGTAATCATACCTATTATGAATAGCCCGATTTTTCCGGGAATGATTGCGCCAATTATTTTAACTGAAGATAAGTTCACTGCTGAATTAGATGAGTATCTAATTAAAAGTGGTTATCTTGCTCTTAACCTTGTTAAGAATGATCTTAAAAATGAAGAAGGAGAAATTGATCCTTCTATTCAAGAAGACCTAGACTCTAGGGAAATAACTTCAAAGGATATTTATAAAGTAGGTGTTCTTTGTAAGGTAGTTAAAAGATTGAAGTTACCGGATGGTTCAGTTAATGTTCTCGTTCACGGTATAAAAAGATACCGTGCTTCAAATATTTACGAACAATCTCCACTACTAAGAGCTAAGTACGAAGTATTTGACGATATCTTAGAAGAAGATGAAGAGCTTGATGCATACACTCGTTCGATCATCAATCAGGTTAAAAAACTGAGTGAAGTAAATGCTTACTTTAACGAAGAAATGAAACTTGCGATGATTAACTCTTCTTCACCTGGAGCGCTCGCTGACTTGGTTGCATTTGCACTATCGCTAGATATTCCAGAAGCACAAGATTTTCTAGAAACCCTTGTTGTTAAGAAACGTTTTGGAAAGCTATTAGTATATCTAAAAAGAGAAAAAGATGTTGCTGATATTCAAAAGAAAATTTCTGATGAAGTAAACGATAAGGTTAATAAGTATCAGAGAGAATACTTCCTACGTGAACAGCTCAAGGTAATTAAATCTGAGCTTGGTCTAGAAGAAGACGACAAGGCCCGTGATATCAGTAAGCTTAAAGAAAGAATTCTTGAAGCAAAACTACCGGAAGATGTTCTTAAATCTGTAAACGAAGAAATTGAAAGACTTGAGGTAATTCCTGATTCTTCTCCAGAGTACAATGTTACTCGTACATACCTAAATTGGATTGTCGATCTTCCTTGGTCAAAATCAACTGAAGATCATGTTGATATGGATAAGGCGCAGAAGATTCTTGAAAAAGAACACTATGGCCTTGAAAAAGCAAAAGAAAGAATTATGGAGTTCTTGGCCGTTCGTAAGTTAAAGCCACAATTTGATGGAACAATTCTTTGTTTAGCAGGTCCTCCTGGTGTTGGTAAAACATCGATGGGGAAATCAATTGCGGAATCTTTAGGTCGTAAATTCTATCGTTTTTCTCTTGGTGGTATGAGAGATGAGGCAGAGATTAAAGGACATAGAAGAACATATGTTGGAGCAATGCCTGGCCGCTTAATCCAAGCGATGAAGCGTGTTGAGGTGAATAATCCTGTCATCATGCTTGATGAAATCGACAAGCTAGGACAATCTTTCCAAGGCGACCCAGCATCCGCGCTACTAGAGGTTTTAGATCCTGAGCAAAACCATAACTTTATCGATCACTACCTAGATGTTCCTTTTGATCTTTCGAAAGTTCTTTTCATCTCGACAGCTAATTACATTGGCGATATTCCTGAGCCTCTTTTAGATCGTATGGAGATTATTGAACTTAGTGGTTATACGATGGAAGAAAAGCTTTCAATCGCGACTAAATGGGTAATTCCAAAACAAATTAAAAAACATGGATTAGAAAAGAAAGATATTAGCCTGACAAAATCCACTCTTAAGAAGTTAATCGAAGATTATGCACGTGAGCCAGGTGTTCGTGTGATGGAGCAGATGATCGCTAAAATGTGTCGTCGTGCTGCGCTTGAAAAAGTTAAGGCCAAGAGACATAAGGTATTTAATCCAAAACCTACAGAACTTGAAGATATCTTAGGAACTGCACGCTATCAAAGTGAGAAGGCACTGAAAAAGCTTTGTCCTGGTATGACTACGGGGCTTGCTTGGACTGGTTACGGTGGTGATATTCTTTATATCGAAACACTTTCTCTTAATGGCAAAGGTTTCAAGCTAACTGGTCAGTTAGGTGATGTAATGAATGAGTCTGCTAATCTTGCATATAGTTATGTTAAGCAACTTCTTCAAAATGAGATGGAAGAATTTTTCAAAATGAAGCCTAAGAGAAAGGCTTCAGATGAAAATGAAGATGATATGGAAGACTTCCTTTCTGAAAGAGAAGTTCACCTTCACCTTCCAGCTGGTGCGACTCCAAAAGATGGGCCATCTGCAGGTATTACAATGGCACTTGCTCTTTACTCGCTTGCTCACAATGTGACAATTAAGAGTAACCTGGCCATGACTGGTGAGCTATCTTTAACAGGTAAGGTTCTTCCTGTTGGTGGAATTAAAGAGAAAGTATTAGCTGCAAAGAGAGCAGGTATTACGAATATCATGTTACCAATTGATAATGAAAAGGATTTAAAGGAAGTTCCTGAAAGACATAGAAAGGGAATGAAGTTCTATCCTGTTGCGCACTTTGATGAAGTTTTAAAAATAGCGCTTCCAAAATTCAAACCAAAATTTAAGTAATAAAAAAGGCCCTTATTAGGGCCTTTCTTATATTCAAAATAGTTTTTTTAAAATTAAATTCGACTTAGAACTCGTCTGAATCGTACTCACTTACCGGAGCATGCTTAACTTTACCAGCTGCGATCTCTCTAAGTGCTGTAACAACATCTTTATTTTTACTCTTAACAAGTTGGTCTGCACCATCTCTTAATTGCTTTACGCGTTTAGCAGCTAGGTGTACTAACTCATAGCGGTTTTCAACTTTTTCTAGACAGTCTTCAATCGTAATTCTTGCCATTTTGTGCACTCCGAAAAATTAAATGTGACTTAAGTTATTTTTATAGGACAAAGCGCTGTTTTTGTCTAGAGATAGGGCCTAAATATTTAAAATATTTAGAAGCTCTTATACATGAACTATGCAATTTAAGCTAGTTAGAGGTATTTGTTGAGCACTTTACTTGCATAATAATATTTTATGAAGCAACAATTATTTATATTTATTGAACATCAAGCTGTATTAGAATCGGTTAAACACTATAAACAACAATTCCATGGAATTTGTGCTGGAAACATTTTAAGAAAAATTGATTTAACTTTTAAAAATGGTCCATGTAATTTGGCAATTGGTTACTATATTTTTAAGATTGATATAATAAAAATTGAATCACAAACACTTTTTGGTGAAGTGTTAAGTTATAAGTATTTTGGTGACTAATGGATAACTCTACTATTGTTGAACTTGCCTTAGAGGAAAGAAAGTTTCTTCACGAAATGTCTAATAAGCTAGCTATTGCAGATGGAATGGCCTCAAAGGTATTAAGGCTATTAGAAGAACAAGGTGGAGATGAAGAATTAATAAGAAGACAAAAAAAGGCTACAAAGGCCATTAAAGAGCAGATAGAACTTCTTAAGCAAAGAAGGTTTCTGCTCCATGAACGCTCTAATTAAGACTTACGTTAACCTTATCTCCAACCATAAATGCAGTTATCTCTAGAATTGGATGCCTTTCTTTATCATTAAAATGTTTTGTAACAGCAATTGAGGTATCGGAATCGTGATGAATAACCTCAAGCTGTCCAACTTTCATCTTATGACGGTAACGTTTCTCACGATCATATGGATCGTTTAGAATCACTACACGATATACATCAAGAAGAGTACCATTCTTAATACCTTGTTTTTCACCTAAGTTTACATAGTAGTTTTTTTGAATTTCTTGTACGTCATTGGTCATTGGTAGTTCATGCTCTACTGAATAGATCATGTAGTCTTTTGCCATCACCTGAGCTTGAAATAGTATGCCTATGATGACGAGTATGAAATGTGCAAGAGTCTTCATTCATTACTTCCTTTGTTGCAGTAGTAGGCTTTGAGAGCGTACTGATCTACTATTCGGAAATATGGGGAAAAAAATGATAGGGGCAGTTGTGTCGAAATACGGGGGAAATTTATTCCCCCGAAATAAGATGCTTATTTACTATTTTAATCTTAAGTATTTAACTTTATTAACAACAAGATCGTTATATCTAAAGTTTTTTAGTCGGTTATGATAAACGATATAGTCACGTGAATAGTACAGGAGGACCCATGGAAGGTCTTCTAAAACAATATCTTCAACTTGTGACATTAATAGATATTTTTCATCACTATCATTCATAACTTTAATACTTTCAAATTTCTTATCAAAGTCTGTGTTTGAATAATTTGAAACATTAGGACCAGGAGCTTGGTTCTGGGTTGTTAAAAGCTGTAAAACATTTTCACTATCTGGATAATCAAGAGTCCAACCATCTAACCAAATTTGAAGTTTTCCTTCTTTTGATTTCTTTAAGAAAGCAGGAAATGTATTAAGTTGAATTTTCATTTTAATACCAATTGCTTCAAGATCTTGCTTAAGAAGCTCTGCACGTTGTCTTTGTGTCGTAGAAGATGCTCTCGTATCGTAAATAAGTGTTGGAAGTCCTTTCCCATCCGGGTAACCGGCTTTTCGTAGGTATTCCTTAGCTTTTTCTATATTATATGAATATGGAAGTTTTCTTGATGGATCATAACCTGGGATTCCAGGAGGATAGATCGAGTTGGCCTTAAGACCGATATTATTTGTAAAGGTCTTAATATACTTTTCAACATTAACAGCATGTGCAATGGCCAATCTTAAATTTTTATTTGTCCCTACAATTGGATCCTTCATATTAAATGAGAACCACCAATAAGTGAAACTTGAAAAGATATCAAGAGTAATCTTCTTATCACGAAATTCTTCTGTTAGCTCTCCACTAGGTGAAACAAGCGAGTGATAGTTATCTTTTGGAACTCTTAGGAAGTCGAGTTTTCCTGACATGAATTGAAGCCATCTCGTTTGTGCTTCTTTGATAATATGAAATTCAATTTTATCAATAAAAGGAACGCGCTTGCCTGCATCTGTTAAAAGGTTCTTACTGTGGGCAAAACGATCACCTTTTCCTGGATAAAAAGATTTGTGATAATTATTAAATCGGCTCATAAAAAGCTTTGAGCCACGAAACCACTTATCTAGTTTATATGGACCTGTACCTATTAACTCATCAAGAAAAGTTTCTTTCTTCATAACTTCAAACGGTATTGGTGAAGTAAAGCTCATTGCAAGAGCATTTAACATTTGAGGATAAGGAGCGATTAGTTTTATTTGAAGCGTTCTTTTATCTAGAGCTCGTAGTCCATCAACATTAGTTGTTAATAGTTTTTCAAAATCACTTCCAACTTCTTTTCTAAACTTATTTAAACCAACGACTCTTCCATCAAAAAGCCACCAACCATTACTACGATAGGGTGTAAAAGCGAGACGTTTGATTTGATTAATAAAGTCTTGAGCCTCAACATAACGTGGCAGTCCGTTGAAAGCAGGGTGATCGTGGTACTGAACTCCCTCTTTAATTTTTATCGTATAGGTAAGTCCATCGTCAGATACTTGTGGCATTTCTTCCGCTAATAGAGGAACAAGTTTTAATGGCTTTCTTAGATAGTGATATTCAAATAATTGTTCATAGCCTTGATAGATTACAGACATTGATACAGAATCATATGCATTTACTGGGTCAATTGTAGAAATCGATTCTGTTAAAGGAAATCGAAGTGTGTTCTTATCATCTTTGTCAACTCTACAAGAAAATAGAGGTAGCAATAAGATAAATAGAATAAAATTAAAAAGGGGAGTTTTGTGCATTACTTTCCTCATCATTTTGGACATTTTTTAGTTCAGTATTAATTTTGTCGTATGAATGTCCTTTTGACAAAAGAAAGCGTATCAACTTTTGCTTAAAATTAAAATCTTCAAGGGCCGAAACACCCTTTGAGCGCAATTTCTTGTTAATTAAGTCTCGTAATTGCCCATTTTCAGTATATCTATACTCATCAAACAATTCATCGATTAGCTCTGTACTTGGTTCAACTCTTTCTGAGCGCAACTTATTGAGAATATTTCTCTTACTTAGTCCTTTGTACATAAAGGTTTTAATACGAGTACGAATATATTGTTCTTCTTGTAGATATTTTGCCTCTTCTAAGAAGTCGAGTAGTTGATCAATAAATGGAGTGTATTTCTTTTCGTATAGTTTTTGAGATAATTTATATCTTGAGTAATCTCTCTTTGAAAGAAGCCAGATGCAGTATTGATAAGCTCTCTTGAATGAACGAATATCCTCTGATTTTGTTTCAGATTCTCCAAGCGGAAGTTTATCGATAGTTTCTTTGAGAGTCATTTAAAAGGGTGCCCCTTAATATTAATATCTATCATTCGATAGGATAGAAACCTAAGGGGCTATATTTGATTATTGTACTACTTTCTTAGACTTAGATTTGCTCTTAGTCTTCTTTTCTTCAACAACTGGCTCATCTTCGATAATTTCACCAGTTGCTTGGTCTATAACAGTGTTATCTTCAATAAGTCCGTGTAGGGCCAGAATTTTATTTTTAATTTCTAGAGCTACTTCTGGGTTATCTGCTAGGTACTGCTTAGAGTTTTCACGTCCTTGACCAATTTTAGCTTCATTATATGAGAACCAAGCACCTGCTTTTCCAACGATATTATTCGCTACTGCAAGATCTAATAAGTCACCAGTTTGAGAAATACCTTGTCCATACATAATGTCGAACTCAACGATTTTGAATGGAGGGGCAACTTTATTTTTAACAACTTTTACTTTTGTTCTGTTACCAATTACTTCATCACCATTTTTAATTGCACCAGTTCTTCTGATATCAAGTCTTACTGAAGAGTAGAACTTAAGGGCATTACCACCAGTTGTTGTTTCTGGATTACCAAACATAACACCGATTTTCATACGAAGTTGGTTAATAAAAATTACTGTACAGTTAGAACGATTAATCGATCCTGTAAGTTTTCTAAGTGCTTGTGACATTAGTCTTGCTTGAAGTCCCATGTGTGAATCACCCATATCTCCTTCAAGTTCAGCTCTTGGAGTAAGTGCTGCAACAGAGTCAACAATTAAAAGATCAACTGCACCTGAACGTACAAGCATATCCGTGATTTCTAAAGCTTGTTCACCACTATCTGGTTGAGAAATTAGTGTGTTTGGAATATCAACACCAAGTTTTTGTGCATAAACTGTATCTAGTGCGTGCTCAGCATCAATAAATGCTACGGTACCACCTTGCTTCTGAGCTTCTGCAGCAATATGAAGAGTTAGAGTTGTCTTACCTGATGATTCTGGGCCATAGATTTCGATAATACGACCTTTTGGTACACCACCTACACCAAGAGCTAAATCAAGACCTAAACAGCTTGTTGGAATTGCTGGAATTTTTTCTGGACCATTTTCATTGTCCAGCTTCATGATTGCACCTTTACCAAATTGTTTCTCAATTGTTGAAAGTGCTAGGTCTAATGCTTTTTGCTTGTTGTTCTTTTCAGTTGATGTTGTGGCCATAAGCTCTCCATTTTTCTATTTACTTTGTTCTACCAAATTTATCTGTCATCAGCTAATGCAAAAAGGACGATTTTTAACTTCTGTGTAAGTACAGTTAATTAAAGTGTCTTATTAGATGACTTTCTAATTTTTTACTTTTTGCTTATTAATATTTTTAGCGTAAGTTTTGCGTAAGTCAAGAGATAAATTCTAACAATTTAAAAGTAAGGGTGTAGGTTATACCTGCCATAAGACCTGCTGCGACATCGTCTAACGTTGTTCCTATAGCGTCTTTACGGTTGTCAAAGTATTTAACTGGTCCTATCTTCCAAATGTCGAAGAGTCGAAAGAGGGCAAAAATCGCAACGTAACTTACGTAACTATGATCCAGAATAAAGAATGACGCGATCCATATTCCAATGACTTCATCAATTACTATCCATGATGGATCGATACAATCATATTCTTTTTCAATCACGCCAGTAATAAATATTGCTCCAATTGTAAGGATGAGAAGAAAAGGAATAAAGAAGAAGAAAGGTGCATTGAGTTTACCAATAAAATAAAGAAGGATAATAGTTGCTAAACTTCCAACAGTTCCTGGCGCTTTTGGAGCTAGGCCTGTACCAAAAAATGTAAGAAATAAAATTCTTAAGTCAGTTAGTGACTTTAATGTCAGTTTTTTTGTATTTTTTAGCTGATTTTCTGTCTTCATGGGCTTATGGTAGCATTACTCAACGATAGAACAAAGTAACTTTATGAATCGACCTGACTATTTAAAAAATTATATTTTCGACTGGGATGTATTTGATGTTGTTGTAGGTGGTAAGTCTGCACTCGACTCAAATTTCTTTGTTGCTAAACTAGATGACATCACAGAAGTTAATAAATTCTTAAAGGGTTATGGACTTGATACAGATGATCCTGTTTCAAGGGCAGAGTTATTTGGTAATTTTCAAGAAGCGGTCCAGTTTATTAAACGTTACTTTCTAAAAGATGGAACACCGGACGGCCTTGATCTCGAGATTCCAAATTCGCTTTATACGGTTACAGATATTAGTGGTTTATTTCTAATGGCCACAGGGAACTCAGATCACACAGTTGAGGAACAACTATGGGCTGAAATTGTTTTAAAAGTTATGCATACTATATTGCATGCCGATAAAGATCTTCGTTCAAACTACTTCAATCAAATTCAAACGCAAATTTTTGACAAATTTTATCGCTATCTTCATCGTGATCATGATAATAACCTTTTTTTAAAGTCTGGGGATATTTCAATTCCTCTTGTTGATTTTGAAACGAAATCAAAAAAATCACGTGATAGTGTTATTATTAAATTACTTCATAAGGCAGAAAATGTTGCGGAAGAACTTTTTGATAGGGTCGGAGTTCGTTTAGTTACTAAAAATAAATTAGATATTTTAAAAGTTCTTCAATTTTTAATTCGTAATTATGTTGTTACTCCTCATAATATTAAACCTTCAAGATCACTAAATACAATTTTTGATATCAATCATTTTAGAACAAAGTATTCAAACTTAGTAAAAATGGCGTTAAGGAATAATCTTTCTGAGGAGAGATTTGTTTCTGCTGTAAATCGTGAGATTGACGAATGCAGTTTTGATAATTTAAAAAATGAAAATAACCTTCATTCTTCAACAAAGTATCGTTCGGTTCAATTTACTTGTCGGCAGTTAATCAAGTATAAGAATCCTTTTTTGGCAGAATTTTTTAAATTAAGAAAGCTTGCTAAAGAAGAAGATTCAGCAGTTGCTAAAGAGTTACTTGGTTTAGACTTTTCTTCACTTGCTAGAGATATCAGGTTCTTCTATCCTTTTGAAGTTCAGGTCGTTGACGAAAGTTCTTATCGAATTAATTTTGAAGGTGAAGCATCTCATACTGAATACAAGAAAGCGCAACGTATCTACGCTATGAATCGTGTTTTCAAAAAGCTTCTAATTCATAAAGGTTTAGTTCAAGAATAAATCTATTCTTTCATTGATAAATTCCGGGAAATCAACTTGCGGAACATGGCTTCCGTTTTTAATGATGTAGAGCTCAGAATTCTTCAAACTATCGTGTAGAATTTGTTGAAGATAATTTGGGATGACTTTATCTTTATCTCCACCAATGATTAGTGTTGAAGTTTTAATTTCTTCAAGCTCTTTAATTATTTTTTGATCTCTCATTTGGTCTAGAAGTTGAAAAAAGATATCTGGTGAAAGCTCTCCAAGCTTCTTCATGTAATATTCAACAAATTCAATGTTTGTTTTCTTAATATTAAAGCCACCATTCCATACTAGTGCGCTGGCAAGAGGGTTGCGGTAAACATTTTTCCAAATGAACTGAAATTGCGATTTCCACTTACTTTTTAATTGCTTTATATAGGGCTCAGTCATATCAATAATATTTGAATCAAACATTACATCTTGTGGAGGAAAGATAGTTCCAGAAATTAAAACAATTTTTTGTACCTCTTGTGGATACTTATGAGCGTAGTCAAGAGTGACATTAACTCCCATCGAGTGGCCAATGTGAATTGATGTTTTGATATTAAGTGTAGTGATTAACGAATTGAGATCATTAACAATATTTTTAAAAGTTATAGATTCAATACCTTGAGTTGTTTCTGACTGATAGTGTCCTCGATAATCATGTAGTAGAATTTTATACCCAAGCTTTTCAAAGTGATCAATCTGATAGACAAAATGTCTTGTATTACAAACTAGGCCGTAATTAAAAATAATTACACGATTATGTTCTTCTTCTAAATTATCAATATTAGTCCAATATTGAATCTTAGTGGTTCCATCTACTAGATGATATTTTGCTTTATTTCTCCAGGAAGTCATCGTCGTATTTTCCAGTTAGAGTAATATAATGTTCTTCGAGAGATTGAATGAATTCGAATTTTGCAGGATCATCAACTTTTATTTTTTCAAGGTATTTGTAATAGTCTTGAAAGTCACTTTCTTCACTTTTTTGAAATTCAAGTATTTGAATTTGTAGTCCTTTGCACTCAAGGATATCTCCTTTTTCTAACCTAACAATACCTTCAACAGCTTTAGAATTTACTTTATAAGAATTTCTTGTTTCAAAGACTAGATAATGACTAATTGACTTCAATACTCCAATTTCTTTTTCAATGCTATCATCTTCAATGATCAAGTTATTGTGAATAGATCTTCCAATATAAACTCTTGGTAGATTAAAGTGGTATTCTCCTAGAGATAAAAGGTCATTTGTTTTTAATACTTTTATGTGAATCATTACTCTATTTTATACTCGATCTGAGTTTTTTGCTAAGTTAAATCGTAGTGAAAACTTTTTCATCATGATTCATAAAATTAATAAGGAAGTCAAAGTCGTTAGGGTATTTCTTTATATCCTCAATTGCTTCGTATAAGATGTCTTGATTAAGGACGATGTTGGCCAATCTTTTTTGAGTAACGACTCCAGATTGTTCTTGCCCAAAGAGGTCTCCCTCTCCCCGAATCTTTAAATCTTCTTCAGCAATTTTAAATCCGTCGGTGTATTTTTCGATAACTTGTAGTCTTTGCATGCTATCAGGTGTGATTTCTCTGTCTGTGACAAGAAAGCAGAAACCTGGTTTATTTCCTCGTCCAACACGTCCTCTCATTTGATGAAGACTGCTAAGTCCAAACCTTTCAGGGCTTAGAATGGCCATAATAGTTGAGTTAATAATATTGATACCTACTTCAATAACTGAAGTCGCAATTAGGATATCTGTCTTATGTTCCTTGAACTCTGTAATTGCGGATTGTTTTTCATCTGGTGACATTCTTCCATGAAGATATGCAATCCTAAATTCAGGGAAGTATTTTTTGTAAAGCTCATATGTGTGTTCAAGATTTCTGATATCATCATTTTCAGATTCTTCAATTGCCGGTACGACAACATAGGCCTGCTCTTTCATTTCAAGTCTTGTTTTCACAAAGCTTAAATAGTTATTTAAATTTGTATTTGTAACAATTCGAGTTTTTTGACCTTTTCGTCCTCCAGGCATTGTTTTAATGATGGAGATATCAAGGTCGCCATATTTGGTTAGACTAAGAGAGCGGGGAATAGGTGTTGCAGACATAATTAAGCAATGAGGATTTTCACCTTTCTTCATTAGTTTAATTCTTTGCTCGACACCAAATTTATGTTGCTCGTCGATAATAGCTAGTTCAAGATTCTTGAATCTTACACTGTCTTGAAAAAGAGAGTGAGTACCTATTACGATATTGCAATTACCATTTTCTAAAGATTCATTAATTTTTTTCTTTTCACTGCCCTTAGTACTGCCAACAAGAAGTTCAACATTAAATTCACTTCCAAGAATCTCTTCTATTTCTCGGTAGTGTTGAAGTGCTAAAGTTTCAGTAGGGCACATAAGAGCAACTTGCCCACCAGTTCCTAAGATTAAATAAGCAGAAGCAACAGCAACAGTTGTTTTTCCACAACCTACGTCTCCTTGAATTAACCGCATTGAAGGTGTCCTTCCTTCAAAATCAGAGACAATATCGTCTAGGGCCTTATCTTGATCGGTAGTAAGTTTGTAAGGATATAGAGACTTCGCTTTTTGTACTTGCTCTGTACTTATTTCAAGACTATTACGTAATAGTTCTGTTCTCTTATTCTTTCGTAGTTTTATCTTAAGTTGATCATAGAGAAATTCTTCATAAATAATTCTGCGTCTAGCTTGATCAAATTTCTCTTGGCTCCACTTATTGGAAGGAACTCTACCGTGGAGATACTTAAATGCCATACTACGAGATAGTAGTCCTTTGTCTTCAAGTATATTACTTGGAATAACTTCTGGAATTTTATCCCAAAATCCATCAGGTAACTTATCAAAGACTTTTTGAATATGATGTGACTTCACGCTATCAATTGTAGGGTAGGTGATGCGTAGTCCACTTTCAGACTCGGATTTACCGATTTCGAAAATTTCAGGATTAACAATTTGTAGTGATTCATTGAATACTGAAACAACACCTAGGAATTCGAGGTGTTTGAGTTGTTCAAGCTTCTTTTGAATTGACTGGTAAGCATTAAACCATTTTAAAGTTATATAATTGTCACTTAAGTCATCTTTTACGGTAACAGCGATATTGAGTAAAACAGCTCTTCCTTTTCCTCTCGACTTAAAGTTTGGCTTTGCTTGCATTGAGACAATTGTTGCGCGACCACGAAAGAAATCGCCAATATTTGCGTAATCAAATTTAGCAATTTCTGGCAATTTAACGATTCGCCTTGGCATAAGCCAAAGCAAATCGTTAATTGTATATATATTTTTTTTGTTAAGCGCTTCGAGTGTTTTGGTAGGCTTTGCGTAGAGGTCAGAAATTTGAGTAGATAGGATATCCTTATTTAAACTCAATGCTCTCCACCTCATATTCAATATCACCTTTTGGTGCACGTACGACAACTTCGTCACCTTCTTGCTTACCAATAAGTGCTTTGCCTAAAGGGCTATTATATGAAATTAGTCCTTTCTTCATATCCGATTCCGACTCACCAACAATCTTAACAGTCTGTGATTCGTCAGTTTCCATATTTAAAATAGTTATAGTTGCTCCAAAAACAACTTTATCAGATTTAATTGTACTAGGGTCGATAACTTCACAGCTCGCAAGAATCCCTTGAAGTTGCGAGATACGTCCTTCAACGACGCCTTGTTTCTCTTTAGCTGCATGATACTCAGCATTTTCTTTTAAGTCACCAAGCTCTCTTGCTTCGGCTATTGTAATCTTAAGCTCTTCTCTTTCTACTTTTATCAAGTGGTCAAGCTCAGTTTGAATTGTATCGTAACCTTGTTTTGTTATTGGATTTGCCATTAATAATTCCTTTATTTAAATAATGCGTTTGCAGCGGCAAGTAGGTCACCCTGACTATCTCCGCCATCACCACCGCCCTTAAGGACGAAGTAGTCACAAAAATTAGCTTTTTCTTTCTCAACAATGCGGTCAGCACTTGATTCTCGACACTCGTTATATGCGGTAATGTCATAGAACTTACACATTTTACAACAATGAACACTAGCGTAGCAATACGGACACTCTTCTTTTAACGAGATTTTCTGTCCCGCTTCAAGGTCCAATGCTTTATGACACGCATGGCAAGTAATTTCTTTATTGTCCATCATTAGAAGCTCCAGCTTTTTTCAATATAAACTTCAGGCGTATTTATTTGGTCATCAGACTTTAGAAAGATCTTAGGTTCTTGTCTCTTATTGTACTCATTAATACTCTTGTAAAGTAGCTCTTCATTACTAGTTTGAATTGTCTTCGTTAATAAGTAGTTAAGAATGAGAACAACAGTTCCTGATGCAATAAGGCTTCTTCTGGTATTTGAGCTAGGGTTTGTTAGAAACGCGGACAAAATAAGGCCCGATCCAATAGTTCCCATTACTGCAGGACGCCAAATGTCTTCCTGTAATGATTGATAATCATTTAAATAACTTAGGGCCACTTTGTCTTTTTCAAGATGGTAGCGAAGGCCCTCTCCTTTTAAAGAGGAGCTTGGATCAATAAGAATTTCTTGTTGATTAATTACTGCAACGCGCGAGCAAGTCTCATCATTTGCATGAGTCACTAGAGAAAATAAAAGTGATGTAATAATAAAAATATCTTTCACTCCTTATTTTTACCATTTTTCTGGCAATAGGGCTATGCACCTTTTGGGTCTATCGTGATAAAATAATAGATATTTTCTAAAGGATATTATGTGGGCCTAATAACGACGAGCTTTAAGATAACGAAAACAATTAGAAATATTTCTCGTTTAAGAGAGATTGCTACGGTTTTTGCTAAAAACGGCCTTGATGAATTTGTTTCTCAAAATGTTATTAATATAATCCCAAACTTTGTTTTCCCTAGAAAAAGTGAAGAATCACAAAAAGTTTCTGTTCATGACAATTCGTGGGGTGATGTAATGGGGTATCGCCTAAGACTTTGTTTCGAAGAACTTGGGCCTGCTTTTGTTAAATTTGGCCAGCTACTTAGCACAAGAGAAGATATTTTTGATGAAGACTTCATTAAGCATATGAAAAAGCTTAGAGATGAAGTGAAACCGATCCAATTTTCAGAAATCAAAAAGAATGTCGAAGCCTCGCTAGGGAAAAAGATAGAGCAAATCTTTAATAATGTAGAAGAACAGCCGATTGGAACGGCCTCTATTGGTTTAGTCTATCGAGCTGAATTACTAACAGGTGAAAAAGTTGTCTTAAAAGTTAAAAGACCAGGAATTGATCGAATCATTCAAACAGATCTTTCAATACTTATCTTTTTGGCAACACAAACAGAGAGGGCGGCAGATGACTTTAAGTTCTTGGGCTTCTCTAAAGTTCTAGAAGATTTCTCTTTCTCTCTCCAGAGTGAATTAAACTTCAATGTTGAAGCACTTAATTGTGAGAAACTCAAAAAAATAATTGCGAAGTACGATTCATCTGAAATCTTTCATTTACCTAAAATATATAAAGACTTTACTTGTCATGACCTATTGGTCATGGAGTTGATTGAGGGAATACCATTTAGTGATAGCACTAGAATTAGTGAGCATATCGCTGAATTAGACTCAAAACTCGATGAATGCGTAAAAATCTTTATGCGATGTTTTTTAAATGAAGGATTCTTTCACGCAGACCTACATGGTGGAAACTTCTTTTATCTTCCTAATGGAAAAATTGCCCTAATTGATTTTGGCCTTGTTGGAAACCTTTCTAAAAATGCTCGTCAAAACTTTATCGCAATTATCTATGCTATCTTAACTCAGAATTTTGAAAACTTAGTCTATGAGTTCTTGGATGTTGCAATTTATGAAACTGTACCAGATGTTGATAAGTTAATTATTGATATAAAGAATGCAATTGGTCCACAAATTGGACTAACTGTTCAACAGACTAATTTCTCTTTAATTATTAGTTCAATTATTACTACTCTTAGAGAACATCATATCTTTTTACCAAGTGAGTGGTTTGTCGTCTTTAGAGCATTGATAACTCTTGATGGAGTTGGGCAGTCTCTTGATCTTGATTTTGATATCTTTAATCTTTTAGAAGGAGATATAAATGACATTATAAAAGATAGCTTTTCAACTGATAGTTTTATTGAAGATGGAATGTGGATTGCAAAAGATGTCTTAAGTGCGTCTAGAATTGTTCCGAGGCATCTGAAGTGGTTTTTAAAAGAGTTTGCAAAAAATAACTATGCAGTTAAAATTAGGCATAAAGGTATTTGGAAACCAATTTCCTCACTAGCAAGTAGCGTAAGATTATTATCTTTTTATATCCTTGGTGGAGTGCTGTTTTTTGCTGGAAAGTCATTTGTTTCTGGGCCAGACCTCTATCGAGGTGCACTTCTCGATTACCCAACTATAACTTTAATCCTGTGGTTATTATCTTTAGGAGCACTAGGTTATGGAACTCTTAAACATCGTAAATAATTAAATACTATCTGCGCCAGTAATATAGATTTGAGGAATTAAGTCTTGTAGCTCAATTGCTTGCTCTGGCCCAAATAGAAGTGGTAGGACTTCTTCTCTTTTAAATAAATACGATTCTTCGTTAATTGTAAGAGTTATCTTATCTGAATCTGCTAGAAATTCTGAAATCGAAACCTGACCATTTGTAATGGCACTCAAGAATTTTGAAAAGTCTGAAGTATTTATAACTTTCCCCCATGCAAGGTGGATGTAGAATGAATTATTATCTAGAGGGGTTGGATTAAGTAATTGTAGTCCTTTGAATTTTGAAAGCTCTACTTTATTATTAGCGAAAGAACATTCATGAATAATACCTTTTAAATCTTGTCCCTTCTCAAAGAAAAGATAATCATTATTGTCATTCATATATATTTTCATCGAAGATATTTTTTGAATATCATTCCATTCTGTTAAAGTCCTTTTAATAGAAATAGTCTCTTTATATGATTCGTTATATTTATTTTCCAATCTTTCTTTTGGGATTTGTTGGATAGGAACTTGATGATAGCCTCTTTGTTTAATCTCGTCCTCTGTCGAAGGGGTATCACCAATGACTGCTGTTAGTCCAAATTGAGTGTAGCCAAGTTTTTTGTAGACACTCATATTGTCACTCCAAAGAATTGCCAGTGAGTAGTTATCCTTATAGATACTCTTTATATGATTATAGAGTTTTTTAAAGTGGCCTTTTCCTTGAAACTCTTCTTTAGTGACAATACCTCCAAGAAGTATTGTTTTTAATTCTTGGCCTTTATAATGTAGTGTGACTGGCCTTACACCTATATGGGCGATTAAGTTCTCATTCTCATCAAGAAGAAGGTGACAGTTATTATGATTGCTCTCCTTCATTAGTTGGAAGAAATCAGTATTAAAGCTATTGTCATCTTTATAATGAAAAGCTTTTTCAATTTCTTTATTGAGTATGTCTTTTAAGTGAGAATATTGATCTAAAGTTGTAAGTATCATGTCCATATATTTTACATTTTTTTAAAACTTTAATCTCGAGTAAATTAATCTAGAATTCAAAGTCCCCATGAATACTGAGAAAACTTCTTAACTAGGCAAAAAGTTTCGTATAAGAAATATACAATTTTTTTCTAAAGAGTTAAGAATTTGGAGCGATAAGGTGGTGTAACAATTGTACAGCTGTATGGATTTCAGCTGACTGACAGGAAGGAATCTTGTCGGTACCCAGTCAAGGAGGATAGAATGGGACTACGAATTAACACGAACGTTGCATCTCTAAACGCACAGAGAAACCTACGTGGAACACGTCTTGGTATGCAGCAATCTCTAGAAAAATTATCATCAGGTCAGAGAATTAACAGAGCGGGTGACGATGCCGCAGGTCTAGCAATCTCTGAAAACCTAAAGGCTCAAATTAGAGGTCTTGGACAAGCTGAAAGAAACGCAGAAGACGGTATTTCACTAGTTCAAATTGCTGAAGGTGCTTTAGGTGAAGTTTCAAATATCTTAATTAGACTTAGAGAACTATCAGTACAAGCAGCTTCGGATACTATTGGAGCAACTGAAAGAAAGTTCCTAAACGTAGAGTTCGAACAATTAACTTCTGAAGTTGATCGTATCGCTAACTCAACAGAATTCAACAGAGTACCACTACTAAATGGTACAGGTGCAGTATTTGATATTCAAATCGGTACGCGTAATGACCCTATATCAGATCGTTTAACATTTGATGCATCATCAGCTGACGTAAACGTTGCAGCTCTTGGTCTTAACTTAGCATCAGTTGCTGATAAGATTTCTGCACAGAACTCTCTATCATCAATTGATCAAGCAATTATCTCTGTATCTGGTATTAGAGCAGACTTTGGTGCCCTTCAAAACAGACTTCAGTCAACGGTAAATAATATAGCAACGTCGATTGAAAACTTAAGTGCAGCAAACTCTCGTGTAAGAGACACTGACGTAGCTGCAGAAACTGCAAACTTAACAAAACAAAATATTCTAATGACTGCCGGTACTTCGGTTCTTGCTCAAGCGAACACTAGTACAAACAGTGCACTAAGCTTAATCCAGGCAGCTGCTCAAGGGTAATAACCCCTGACAGCGCCGGATGGCACTAGCATTGTTTAGAAAATTTTAGAGTAAAGAACACGGAGTCAATAATATGCATACTACTGGATAAGTTATGTACGGCAATTAGAGACTGCAACCTTTAATTGCTTGGCAAAATATATAAAGAGGAATGATTGGTTTATCCGTAGAAGCATTATTTAATTATTAACGAATTTATTGAGCTGGAAGCTCAATTATCAAACAGGAGGTTTATATGATGATTGAAGGAGACTAATCATGGGTATCAGAATTAATACAAACGTGGCATCTATCGCAGCACAAAGAGCAATGTCACTTACAAATAAAAGAGTTGGGGACAACTTAAGAAAACTATCTTCAGGTGAACGAATTACAAGAGCTGGAGATGACGCCGCTGGACTGGCAATTAGTGAAAACTTAAAAGCACAGATCAGAGGTATGAGGCAAGCAAAGAGAAACGCAAACGATGCAATCTCACTTGTCCAAGTAGCAGAAGGTGGATTAAATGAAGTTTCAAATATCATCATTCGTCTTAGAGAGCTTGCAGTACAAACTGCCTCTGACACGATTGGGGATACTGAAAGGGCATTTTCAGACATCGAGTTTCAACAGCTTAAAGACGAGATCGATAGAATCGCGAAGTCTTCAAACTTTAATGGAACACAACTGCTCGATGGGACAGGAGGCAGGCTGGAATTTCAAGTTGGAGTCAATAATGATCCAATGCTTGATCGACTCACGTACGATGCAGCAGGGTCTGACGCAACTATTACAGCGCTGGGACTTTCCTCAGAAAGTGTTGCTACTAAAGAAGGCTCACAAGCAGTTCTTAAGAAACTTGACGATGCGTTGGTCGCAGTCAACGGTTATCGCGCTAATATGGGTGCGTTACAGAATAGACTTACATCAACAGTCAATAACTTGGGAGTCAGCGACGAGAACTTAAGTGCAGCAAAATCGCGAATTAGAGATGTTGATGTGGCAAAAGAAACTGCCGACATGACTAAGAACAACATTCTAATTCAGGCGGGAGCCTCTGTTCTTGGACAGGCAAACCAAGTGCCAAATGTGGCATTAAAACTAATCGGATAAACTAATCAAATAGGCGACTATGGTCCTGAATAGGACATAGTTGCCTCCTCTTTTTTTTCTCAAAAATCAAATCTTACCTATATAATAGAAACATGACTGAACAAAGAACCAAGACTATTTTAATCTTTGGTATTTCTTCTTTTGTAGGTTCTTCGCTTGCGAGCTTCTTAAAGAAAGATTACAAAATAGTTGGTACATACCATAAGAACCCTGTCTCTATTGATGGCATCACAACTATTCCTTGTGATGTTCATAGTAAACAAGAAGTTCAGTTAATCATGTATACTTTCAAGCCAGACATTACGATATATGCAATAGGACTTTCATCAATTGTTGATTGTGCCTTAAGTGAGAGAAGAGCTGATGCGCTAAATACAAGCGGTCTTTTCACTGTTGCAGATACTTGTCAGCGCTATAAATCACAAATTATCTACCTATCTTCGAATTTTGTATTCTCTGGTGAGTCTTCTGAAAATTTCGAATTAGATATACCTGATCCAACAACAACATACGGCAAGACTCAAGCTGCTGCAGAGTTTTACATTCAGAAATCTTCACTTAATTATCTTGTATTTAGAGTCTGTAGACTTTATGGAAGAGGAGGTGTGCATGTTAGAAGAAACCTCTTTGAAAAAATTCAAGCAAAGCTACATTCAAGAGAGGAAATAGAATTAGATGATTATATTAAGACTGGATTTCTTGATATTGATTACCTTGGAATGGTAATTAAAATCTGTGTTGAGAGAGGTCTTAAAAATCGCCTCTTACAAATTAGCTCCAATGATTTTATGTCGACATATGCCTTTGGAAAGCTTTACTGTGAAAAGTTTCAAGAACCAGGAAAATTAATTTCTTCAGGTAAATGGCCATATCCAATTATGAGTTCTGCTAAAGTAGGTGATAATAGTTCAGGTGTACTTAATTTCAATATGAATATAGCGAATGCTGAAGGCTATCTTCAATTACGACTTCCATCAGTAGAAGAGTCTTTAGAATACTCTGTTCAAAAGTTACGAATAGGTCTCGATTCTAAAGAAACACATGAATCTAAAGATACAATCAACTATATCTAAATTTATTAACGGGCCGAAAGCTTGATGAATTCGCTTAAGTAGTGTCTTACTAGTGCATCACAATCAACAACTTCATTTTCAAAGCGCCATGTAATTTGGTTAAATGGCCCAATATGTGCACGAATTTCATGTAGGTGACCGCCACCATGAACTTGTGATTCATTTGTTCTTGCGCTAAAGACATCTTTTCCATTGGCCAAAAAGCCAATTGAAATAAGATCATCAGACTTTCTTGCAAAAATAAGACGAAGTGAGTTGCGATAGATCATAAAGTCATTGATCGTATTAGCGATTTTGAAAATCTTGATCGTATTATTATCGCCGCGGTATTCATTAAATTTATGGACATAAATCTCAAAAAGGTCTCTGAGTTTATTCATGAAGTTAATTGAAGATTCTTCAAGTTGGAATGCCGGATTTAAATGGTCGTTAAAACTAACAACACCACTTTCGTCCATATTGATCTCTTCGAGAGCAAGATTTTCAATCCATTTTGTTGATACTTCCGTGTTTCTTTCAAATTTTGTAATATCCATAACTTAAATTCTACTAGATATTGATGATTTGAAAAGAATTTTTTGGATTGCGCAATTGAAAGGGCAGTGTGAATGAGCTAGATGAGCGATGAAAGTTTCCGCCCGTCGTACGACAGGTGGATGTAGTGATAATCACTTTAGGCTTCCCACTGATTCATGGGCCTGCTCACCGTGACCAGTGACCACTTCCTTTCTAAGCTTTGTAGGGCGAAACAACTTTATTTAGTGCCCATCTAGCTCACTCATAAATTATACCCGAAAAGCGCAAACGGCAACAATAATAGGCATAATTAAAAGTACTTGACGGTAGTAATTACATGTATTTATGAACAAATAGCTGTTTTCTTTGTGTCGTTTCTGCAAAGTGTTAAAATATTTTTAAGAAAAGTTAAAGCTTTACTCAGATATTGCCGAAACTTTCAAGTAGTTATTTAAGTTTCAACCCCACTGATTGGGGGTGATTGAAAGGAGTATGAAATGAAAACCTTACTAGCGTTTCTAAAAGACGAAGAAGGTCAAACATCAACAGAGTATATTCTACTTGTTGCTGTTGCAGCGATGCTTGTTATGAAGTTTAAGGAAAAGGCGTCTGAAGGTATTACAACTCTGACAGATGGTGTTTTCGGGAACACAGACAACTTACTTCGCGAACTACAAGGGAACTAATTCTTCCGCTCTTTAGTCAGATGCGACTATTAAGCACTCTATTCTAGAGAGCGGAGGAAAAACTTTCTCACCAAAACCTTTTGCGTACTTAATGTAGAATATTAAGTATGTCACGTCAGTCTCAAAGCGGTCAGGCTTTAATAGAGTATATATTTATCCTAGCGTTCTTCGCCGGTATTTCCATTGCTATGGCAAGGGGAATAGGAGTCTATACAACAGGCTTTTTTAAAAGCTTTGCATTCCATTTATCGCAAGAGCTTGCAACTGGCTCATGTCCGAGAGGATGTTGGCATTCACCATATGTAAACCAAGATAGGTAGGTTTGAGTGCCAGTTAGTGTCTATGTTTTTATCTTTATCCAATTGTTGTACGTATCGTATATCGATATCCAGTCACGTAAGATTGCAAATGTGTGGTCCATTGGAAATATTTTTTTATTTCTTGTTCTCGTTTTCTTTTTCCCAAATAACTACATTATTGGAATTGAGACACTTCTTTATCCGTTGGGGATATTTCTCGCGGGCTTTTTGTTATTCATCTTAAAAATAATGGGAGGTGGGGATTCGAAATACCTAGCAAGTTTATTTCTTTTAATTCCAGTTGCTCATCAGGATCAGGCCCTGGTTTCACTTTCTGTTGTTACAGTCATTGTTGGACTTTCTGTCTTCATCACAAATATTTTGAAAAATCTTGAGTTTATTATTCAGGCTTTTAAAGAAGGTAATGTTGTTCAGATTAAAAAGATTTTTGGGAAGAAATTTGCATTTGCCCCTGTTATACTTATTTCATGGATATTTCTAGGATGGAAAATAAAAAAACATATATTTTTTTAGGCCAAGGAGGACAGTCAACAGTTGAGTACATTTTACTCTTTGTTGTCGTTACATCTTTTGCAATGCTTGTTTTTAAAAGTAAAGGCTTTCAAGATATGATTGGTGAAGGGATGTTTGGGACATTGGCCCGTTCGATGGAATACTCAGCTCGTTATGGTGATAAGGGAAGTGTTGATACATATGGAAAAACTTACGGTAATCCTGTTCATCCACTATATTATAATAATGATGAAGGAAGATCTCACTTCTTCTCTCCAGTAGGGGTTTACGATGAAGTTCCATAAAAATATTAAAAATCAAAGAGGTCAATCGACAATTGAGTTCTTATCGACTTTTACCTTTGTTATCGCCTTCTTCTTTGTCTTTGCGAAGATTGCAATTAACTACACAAATACATACTTACTACAATATGCAAATTTCATGGCCTCAAGGGCATATCTCGTTGCAGATAATAAGATACCAAATGATTCTCTGGCCCGTCAAAATGCAACCACAGTCTTTAACTCTTATAATATGGTTAATTGTGGTACTGACTGCCAAATTAAGTTTAATTCAAAATCAACGAATCAATGGTTCCTAAGTGGTACTTACTTAGATTATAAAACTAAGTTTTCAGTTATGAAGGTATTAACAGGAGACATTGATTTGGATTTTAGAATTGAATCCTTTCTTGGTAAAGAACCAACAATAAGGGAGTGCCTTGCTCAGGTTTGTCGTGCTTTTTCTGAAGTTGCGACAGATCTAGGAAATGGAAATTGTTCAAGTACGAACTCAACAATTTATGATAATGGATGTTAGATTGAATCCTAGTCAGAAAAAAGCCATTTTTAAAAATGAAGAAGGTCAGGCCTTGTTTGAGGCTATGATCTTTATTCCAATACTTCTTTACATGGTTGTGATGCTCATCACGGTAGGAAACTCAATCAATGCATCAATCAATCAAAATAAAGCAACTCGAACTTATACATTCTTTATTTTAAAAGGGAATTCTGATGGTATTGGTGCGAATGATATCAAAAGCTTAGGTGGAACTTTTAGTGAGATTGGAGGCTTTATGATTGGTTGGAATAAAACTTTACAATCCAATAGTACACCGATTTCGTCAACTTTTAAAATTCCTAGTTTACCATGGGCACCCGCTGAAGAAGAAAATTGTGAAGAGGCGGGAGATCCTGAAGATACTAGTTGTATTAAAGTGTTCACAATTTTTGGTGTCTGTGGTGAAACCTTCACTAAACCAGGTGATGTTTTATTTAGGGCCAATGACGCCACCATTCTTTCACCGGTAACTTCTTGTAGCTATAAGTAGCCAAAAATGCCTCATTGCAACTAAATGCTTGTTTTTTGTTAAAATATTAATTGATTACTTAACAAAGTAAAACAGGATGTTTTATGAATACTAGAGCTTTTACGCTGGCCCTTATTATTGCAGGTGTTGCCATGTTTATGGTCCACACTTATATCGAAGATCAACAATCTGCTTTGATTAAAAAATATGGAACGATGAGTTCTGTTCTTGTTGCTAAAGAAGATATACGAGAATTTGATCTATTAGATGAAACAAAGGTTTCAATCATTACAGTTCCTCAAAAGTTTCTAGCACCTGGAAGTTTTAAAACAGTTAAAGAAATTGAAAATACAATTGCAACAGTTCCAATCCTAAAAGGTGAGCAAATAACAAAGCCTCGTGTAACTTACCCTGGAGAGAGTACAGGCCTTTCAAGAGAGGTAACTGTTGGCATGCGAGCAATTGCTTTTCAAGTTGATGAAAGAAGCTCTGTTGGTAAACTAATTCGTCCTGGAGATCGAGTTGATGTTCTTGCTCCTATTGACTACACCGGTGGAGCGAGAAAGGATCAAGAAAAAATTGTTACGATTCTTCAAGACGTGCGTGTTCTTTCAACAGGAATGAGTGTTTCAAATAATATTCCTCTTATTGGTGTTAAAACTGAAGAAGTTGTTAGAAAGATGAAGCTTAACACTTACTCAAATTATACGACGGTAACACTTGAGCTAAGTCCTTTTCAAGCTCAAAAGATCGCACACCTATATGTCTTCCAACCTAATAAACCAATCTTGACTCTAAGAAATATTAATGATGGTGAGAAGGCAATGATTGAAGGAACTAGACTTTACGATATTCTTTCAGACTCAGATAAGAACGAAGCGAGAATCTTCTTTAACGAAAAGTATAAGAAAAAGAATTAATGAAAATTTTAACGTACTTAACTCTATTCATATTTGCATTTACGGCCAGCGCTCAGCAGGCCTCTTCTGGTATTGGAGTATCTGAAGAAAAAGTTGAAGTAGTTCTTGGAATTGATAAGGTACTGCCAATCGATTTCACGATCACTTCTCGAAGTGTACAAATTGCAAATCAGAGAATTTTAAAAGTACAACCCGTAAATACAGCAGCTGGAACGAGTGAGCTTGTATTAAAAGGTGAGGCACCTGGGATTACATCCGTCACTGTTCGTGATCGACTAGGGGCCATCAAAAAACGCTACCTTGTTACAGTTACGGCCACAGAGAAGTCAAAACTTATCGCGGAAATAAAAGAACAACTAGGCCCTATTGAAGGCTTAGAAATTAACCTTAAAGGTGGAAAAGTATTTGTTGAAGGAAAGATCATTGTTCCTGGAGATATTGGTCGAATCGTAAAGGTTTTAGAAGATTATCCTGATGTGAAAAATCTCGTCGAAGTTTCTCCGCAAACTTATCTAATTATTTCTCGAGAGATGCAAGAAGGTCTAAGAAGAAATAATTTAAAAGATGTCACTGTTAGATTCTTTAATAACTCTTATCTACTAGAAGGGATTGTGAATTCGGAAGAAGAGAGTAATCTTGCTGTTAAGATTGCAGCAACATACTTACCTGATCGAATTCAAAGTTTAGCAAGAAGGACTGATTCTGTTCAACAACTTGATAAGGGTGAGATTATTAGAAATTTTCTTGCAATCAATAGAAAACCTCAGCCTCCGCAGGCCGCAAAGCTAATTAAAATTACGGCACAATTTGTTGAATTATCTAAAGACTATAACCGTGTCTTTGGTTTTAAGTGGAACCCAAGTGTTGGTACTACTGGGGGACAAATTGTTTTCGGAAGAACTGAAAATGGTGGAACGGTTACGACATCATCAGCTGGGAATTTTGGAGGAACGATTTCTCAATTATTTCCTAAACTCAGTTCTGCAAAAGCAGCTGGCTATGCACGTATTGTTCAGTCCGGAATGGTTATTACTAAAGATGGTGAAAAGGCAAAGCTATCGAAAGGTTCTGAGAGAAACGTTGCTGTTGGAACGGGTGAATTTCAACAAGCAAAAGTAATTGAAGCTGGGTTCAACTTAGATGTAACACCAAAGATCCTACAAGAAGAAAAAATTAACCTTGATATAATTCTAGGAGTATCTTCTTCTCAAGGAACAGATAAACAAACTAATAACCTTGATACAAAGATCATTGTTAAGTCACGAGAGTCTGCTGTTGTTGGTGGTATTTCGATTAATAAAACGGCTACAGAATATGATAAAGATCCACCAGATGGTGTTTCGACAACAGGTAGTGATGGAAGTGAGGAAGGACAAGTTTTCTCGCTTTTCTCATTTGTACGCTCCAAAGATGTTTCAAAATCAAAAGAGCAATTTGTTGTGTTTATTACACCTGAAATTATTGAGAGTGCTTCGACAGGGACTGAAGATATCAAGAGAAAATTTAGAAAGAGGGGGCCATAGTGGCCGAAGGTCATATTATAACAGTTATTGGTGGTAAAGGCGGTGTTGGGAAGTCTCAAGTTGCCACAAACCTAGCTTTTGCCTTTAGTGGTGAAAAGCGTTCTAAAACACTTCTTCTTGATTTTGATCAAAGAGCAAGTGGTGATTTAAATCTATTAACTGGTATTAAAACAAATAAGAATCTAAAGGATCTATTTAATTTTAATGGAAATATTGATCCTCGAACATTTCAGCCTTTTGTGAATATGCACCCAAGCGGGGTTCACTATATAGGGCTACCAAATGATCCTGTCGCAACTGAAGGAATGAGTGTTGACGGTGCTGGTAAAGTTTTAAAGTCTGTAAAGAGTATGTATCCACTTACTGTTATCGATGTGGGAACAGAGATTACAGAACTTACAGCAAAGGCCCTTGAACATTCCACAATGATCTTAGTTGTAATTACGCCAGATTTACTGGCATTAAATCAAACAAAGCGTCTTGTTTCAGAGCTTATTACAATGATGTTTCCTAAGGAGATGATTCATTTTGTATTTAATCAAGCTCAAAAGGGACACCCTGTTACTGCTGATGTTGCAGGAAAGTCTGTTGGACGTCCTGTACTCGCACAAATTCTAAAAGACGAGCAAACATGTGCAATGGCCATAAATCAGAAAAAGCCTGTCATGTTGGCCGCAAAAAATAGCGCTTTTGCAAAAGGTGTTACAGAGTTAGTTCGAACGATCAATGGGAAAGGGATATTAAGTCAATTATCTAAGCTGAATAAACCAAGTGAAGTTGGTACTAAGCAAGATCGACCTACTGGTGCAGCTGCAAATGGTTGGCGTGACCTTAAACTTAGGATTCATAAAGGTCTTGTTGAAGAGATGGATCTATCAAAAGATGATGACAACGATCCAAAAGCAAAAATTATTCTTAAAGAGAAAACTAAGAAGGTCGTTATTGATCTTCTTGGGAAAGAAGATACAAAAGGTATTTTAAATAATCGTGACGATATGAATAGTATCGTTAAGGAAATTCTTGATGAGGCCCTTGGCTTAGGGCCTTTGGAGGATCTTCTTGCGGACTCGGCAATTTCTGAAATCATGGTTGTTGGCCCTAATAAGATTTATTACGAAGAAGATGGAAAGGTCAAACTTTCTAAGGTTACGTTTTCAAATGATAGACAAGTTTTAAATGTAATTGAAAGAATCGTTGCACCAATTGGTCGACGAATTGATGAGAAAACTCCTTATGTAGATGCCCGTCTTCACGATGGATCAAGGGTGCATGCAATTATCCCACCTTCAGCTATTGATGGATGTTGTATCACAATTCGTAAATTTCCTGAGGAGCGATTAACTTATAAGCATCTTGTTGAATTTGGATCATTCACACAGAATATGGCAGATTTTCTTCGTATCGCAGTTGAGGGACATAAAAATATTATTGTCTCTGGTGGTACCGGTTCCGGGAAAACAACTCTCGTAAATATTCTTGGAAGTTTCATTCAAGCTAATGAGCGTATCATTACTTGTGAAGACTCGGCCGAACTTAGTTTCCCTCAAGAACACGTGGTTCGTCTTGAAACGCGTCCACCATCTCTTGAAGGTGATGGTGAAATTGATATTCGTTGTCTCGTTAAGCAGTGTTTAAGGATGCGTCCTGAACGTATCGTTGTCGGCGAATGTCGTGGTGGTGAAACACTAGATATGCTACAGGCAATGGGAACAGGTCACGATGGTTCACTCACGACTGTTCACTCGAATAATCCAAGAGAGTGTATTGGACGTATTGAAACTCTTGTACAATATGCGGGAGCAGGTCTTACTCCTAAAGCAATTCGAGAAATGATTGCAAATGCTGTTCACTTGATTATTCAAGCATCTCGTCTTGATGATGGTTCACGTAAAATTACCCATATTACTGAGATTGGAGGAATTCAAGGAGAGGTTGTAACTCTGCAGGATATTTTCTTATTTCAGCAAAAAGATATTGATAAAAGTGGAAAGATCATTGGAGCACACCAAGCAACAGGTTTTATTCCTAAATTTATCGAAACGCTTGAGAGGCAAGGTTATAACATCCCTCGTGGGTTATTTTCTAATGCTCCTGGTGCAAGTGGGGGGCCTCCTGCAAAGAAGCCAGCACCACCGCCTCAAAATAAAAGGCCTCCACAACAAGGCCAGCAAAGGCCACGACCTGGTCAACCTCAAGGCAGACCTAGGCCAAACAATGGTACGGCCCCTGTAAAGAAGAAGGCCTAGAGAGTAGAGGATTAAATGAGCTTTTTTATTGAACAAATTGGACGAAGTGGATTGATTGGACTTGTAGGTCTAATCTTTTTCCTATTTTGTTATCGATACTCTGTTGGTATTTTTGATCTCATTGAAAAGCAAACCTTTGGGACTAGAACATATATCTTAGAGAAATTTGAACTTCTCTTCATTGATGTTAAACCCGATCATGTTACCTATGCGCTTTTAGCACTATCATTTGGTTTAGGAACTCTTACTCTCATTATATTTGGGCTTTTGGGAAGCTGGGGAGGAGGAGCCTTTCTTGGGTTAGTTGTTGGCTTTATTGGCTTTAAGGCCCCTAAACCTGTTGTTGATTATCTCGTTAATCGCCGTGTACTAGCTTATCAAAATCAAATGGTAGATGGCCTTACCCTTCTTTCTAATGGTCTAAGGGCCGGGCTATCAGTACCTCAGGCTCTAGGAATGGTTGTTGATGAAATGCCACCTCCTATCTCGGAAGAGTTTAATATTATCCTTCAGCAGAACAGAGTTGGGGTGACATTGGAAGAGTGCTTCGAAAACTTGGCAGAGAGAATTCCCACTCAAGATAATGATATGTTCGTTTCAAGTGTTAATATTTTACGCGAAACCGGTGGTAATCTTGCCGAAGTTTTTGACACTATCGTTTCTGTTATTCGCGAACGAATTAGATTGAAGCAAAAAATTGATACTGCTACAGCGCAAGGAAAGTTTCAAGGTTTTACTATTGCAGCAATGCCCTTTGTAATTCTAGCTATTTTCTCAGCAAATGACCCAACCCTTCTACCAAAGATGTTTTCTTCGGCCATTGGGATTGTCTTATTTGTAGTCGCCTGTGTTTTAGACGGTATTGGTACCTTCTTCATTCTTAAAATAGTGAAAATCAAGGAATAAAGTTAATATATGTTTAAGTTTTGGTTAGAGGCCTCCGATATGTCTATGGAGAGAATGAAGATTCTTTAACTAAATAAGGATACAAGTCATGAGGATCAGTTTAAAGCTATTAGTACTATGTTTGTTTTCACTGGCATCGATTGCTGGTGTAAATCTGAAAAATGGAAATTTCTACATTACGTACACGGATATTATCGTACCTGGTGGTGGAAATGACCTAGTTGTAGAAAGAACATACAACTCAAAGTCACCTGGAAAAGGATGGTTTGGTTATGGTTGGGGTTCTGACTATGAAACTTTCTTAGTTGTTTCTGCAGATGGGTCAGTAACAGTTCACGAGAATGGTTCAGGTGCTAAAACACGTTTTACACCAAGACAGGCAGTTGACGCTAAAGCTGCTGCTGAAAAGATTGTGGATGTAATGAGAAAGAAAACATCACTATCAACGACAGTTGCTAAAACTTTAGTTACAAAGCTAACTAATGATGCTGAACTTAGACAAGCTTATGCTAAGAAATTTAATGTATCTTCAAATCTAGCAGTTGGAACTGAACTTTATTCAAATGTTCGTGGACTTCAAAAAGTTATTAAAACTGCTAAAGGTTATATTAGAAAGTATAATGACGGAAAGGAAAACCATTTCAATAAAGATGGTAAGCTTGTTCAAGTAAAAGATAAGAACGGATATGTTGTTAATCTTGATTACACGAAAGAGGGTTCTTTAAAGTCGATCAAAGATTCTATGGCAAAGCAGATCTTCTTCAAGTGGTATCCAAATGGTCTTGTGAAGTCTGTTGAATCTGGAGCAGGAAAAAAGACAACTTATACTTATGACACAAATTATAACTTAGTAGATGCTAAGGATATTTCAGGAAATAACTTTAAGTATGATTACGATGCAAACCACAATATGACTCTTATTACATATAAGGACGGATCATCTCAAAAGATCTCTTACGAGAAGAAAACTCAATTTGTGAAAGAGCTTACGAAAAGAAGTGGTGAGGTAATTAAGTATTCTTACGAGAGTAATCCTAAGAACCCTGACTTCCATTACTGGACTCTTGTTGCAAAGAAGTCTCCAACAAAAAAAGAAGTTGTAAATCGTTATGAGTATGAGATCAAGAAGAAACCAGATGGATCTCACTATACTTACAGAATCCTTACTGTAATTAATGGTCTAAAAACTGAAACTATTTATACTGAATGTTGTTCTCTTCCAAAGCAAATTAAAAGAGGAAATCACGTAACTAATTTTGAGTATAATAAGGATGGACTTCTTGTTAAGAAAGCTTCTTCAAGAGGTGATTTTGTAGAGCTTGAATACCACAAGCAGTTTAAGAAGATTACAAAAGTTGTAAACCCGCGTGGATGGACAGAGTTTGACTACGACAAAAAAGGTAACCTAAAGAAAGCAAATAATTCTAAAGGTATGTCTGTAGTTCTACTGTACGATTCAAAAGGTCGTATCTCAAAAATGATGGATTACAATAAAAAGACAAAACAAAAAAGAGCTCTTGAGTTTCAATATAATGCTCAAGGTAAGCCAGTTGAGATTACTATGAATAAAGTAGGTAAAATCAACGTTAAGTATGATAACTACGGTGAGATTCTTAAAGTAGAATCAAAAGCAGGACATAAGATGGCCTTACAAGTTACTCAGGCCTTCCAATCACTCTTAGCAATTGTTAAGCCTGCTGGTGTTAACCTAAATATGTAATTGGAGGGATATATGAAGAAACTACTAACGCTTTTAATGGTTCTTGGTTCATTTAGTATTTTTGCGGCAGATGGCGCGGTAACAGGTGAAAAAGATGGTGATTGTCCTAAGGTTAACTTAGACAATCGAAATACAACACCTACAGCAGCTGTACCATCTACGACAGATCCTGTAGCGAACCCTGGTGGTGTTCAGTCAGGTTCAAAATAAGATTGCATAAATTAATAATAAATTAGGCCCGTTAAATTAACGGGCCTTTTTTTGTCTAAAATCTATTCACTGTTCAAAATATTACACTCTTTGATTTTATAACATATTGAAAACAGAACGGAAAAACTGGCATCCTCCTTGCTTTATAAATAGCAAAGAAACAAAACCATAATGGGGGAAATTATGAAAAAGTTATCATTAGTATTTTTATTTCTATTAAGTGTATCAAACGTATTTGCATTAAATGAATCTGGAACGAATTGTGATGATATGTATGCAAGTTCTGATAATGTAGCAAACGTTGAAGCTGAAGCTCCTGCTGCTACATCTTCTAGTTCAAGTTCGTCAACTCAATCAATCGGACAATAAAATTTAACTCAAACTTAACCCATACTCCTTATAAAAAGCCTGGCCAAGAGTCAGGCTTTTTTTTGCCTGATTAATTTAAAAACGGCTATAATAAGGCCATGGATAATAATATTACAACTGTATACTGTGCTCAGAAAGGGCGTGACAATTTAACATATGAAGATCGCATTAGTGTCCTTCAGGCCTTAGAGAGCGAAATAAGGGCCCGAGAGAGCGAAATTCTTGCTGCCCTCAAAGCAGACTTAAATAAGAGTGCCTTTGAGTCTTACCTTTCTGAAATTGACTTCTGTTTGCATGAAATTAATCTCGTGAAAAAGAAGCTAAAGAAGTGGATGAAGCCGAAGAGAGTTTTTTCTCCACTGCCATTTATGCCAGCAAGAAGTGAAATTCACTACGAACCATATGGACAAGTTTTAGTCATTGCCCCTTGGAATTATCCATTTCAATTGGCCATCGTTCCCCTTATCGGTGCAATCGCTGCGGGAAATAAAGTTATTGTGAAGCCTTCTGAAATGGCCCCAGCAACCTCTAAGGTTATTAATGATGTCATTACAAATGCACTTGATAGTGATATCGCAGCTGTTATTGAAGGAGGGGTTGAAGAGACGACCGAGCTTTTGAATTTAAAGTTTGATTATATTTTCTATACTGGAAACGGGCATGTTGGGCGAATTATTATGGCGGCTGCTGCTAAGAACCTAACGCCACTCACTCTTGAGTTAGGAGGGAAGTCACCGGCGATCATTACAACTAAGAACCTTGACTTAGCGGCCAAACGAATAGTTTGGGGGAAGTTTTTCAATGCTGGCCAAACATGTGTTGCACCTGACTATATTCTAATCAATAGAAAAGACGAGGATAGGTTTATAGCTGCTTCAAAGAAGTACCTCACGCAATTTTATAGTGAAGAAATTAAAAGTAGTCGCGATTACGGACGCATAATTAATGAGCGACATTTTGATAGGCTTTCGGCCCTGATTGATAAAAACTCCGTTCTTATTGGCGGAGATGTGGATAAGTCTCAATTATATATTTCTCCAACATATGTAAAAGCAAATAAAGATAGTGCAATTATGAAGGATGAAATCTTTGGTCCTCTACTACCAGTTGTTTATTCTGATAGTTTAGATGATTCTATTGAATTTGTTAAAAGCTATGATAAGCCACTTGCTTGTTATGCTTTCGTTGATTCTAGTGGAGAAAAGAAAAAGGTTATAGAGTCAATTAGTAGCGGTGGAATGGTTATTAATGATACTATCGTGCATTTGTCGAATGAAAAGTTACCATTTGGTGGTGTCGGTGAATCGGGAATGGGTGCCTATCACGGTGAGTTTTCGTTTAAGTTATTTTCTCACGAAAAGGCAGTTATGAAGAGAAGCTTTTGCTTAGAGAATGATCTTCGCTATCCTCCTTATGAGAAAAAGGTATCTCTAGTTCGTAAGATTATGAATTTACTGTCGTAATACTTTACGGTCATTGAAAGCTTTTCAATATTGAATTACATTTATTAATTGTTCGTATAATAGGGTCATGAAAATGGCCCATTTTTATATTCTTTTAATCAGTCTTTTTGCAAACGCTAATTTAGTCTTTGCAGATATAGTATTAGATCGTGCTGATATTCCCGAAGTTTTCCAAAGGGAATATATCTATACCTCTGGGGCCAAACATGAATTTGTTCAAACTTATGGTGTTGCAACTTGTGTTGTTCTAATTATGCACAATTATGAAGGCCATTCGGTTTTTGCCCATTTAGATAGTGGGACAATGGTCGAGCAGGCAATTTCTAACTTCATTAAAGATCTAGGAAATATTACTTCAGTTCGTTTATTTGGAGGCCAACCACCATATCGTTTAGAAGATCGTATTATTTCAGAACTTGAAAAATACAAATTATACCCAGAGATTATTATAAGAAATGAACGTAATAAATCACTAAATGTAATGCTGAATCTCAAGTCTGGTGATGTTGTAGAGTATGATGAAGTAATTGCTTCAACTGATTTTAGAGTCGTTAATGAAAAAGTTAAGAGATTGAAATTTTCATCACGAATTTATCGTCATGAAGAATCAATTGGTGGAGGAGATATTATAGAAATAGATTCTCCAGAAAGTGACCTTGGCCTTAATATGTTTTTACTTCCGTATTAGTGTTATCATGCTAGACTTTCTTTATGAAAAGTCTCAAATCAGTAATTTTAATTCTTAGTTCTCTTATTTCTATTTCTTCTATTGCGAAAGTAAGTGCAAAAGAAGTTTTTAAAACGAATGACATTATTTGGGGAATTAGCTTTATCAATGAAAATGAAATTCTTTTCACCGAAAGAGGTGGTAAAATTAAGTATCATAATTTTTCAACAAAACAGACCAAAGAACTTATGGCTCCAAAAGTAAAAGCACAAGGTCAAGGCGGTATGCTTGATATTGTCTTTAAAAAGATAAGTGGCAAGGACTACGCTTACTTTACTTATTCTTCTGAAGTAAAGGGTGTTGTCGTAACGACATTGGCAAGAGCTGAATATATTAAAACTCAATTGAAAAAAGCTGAAGTACTTTTAGAAACAAAAGTTGTAAGTGATACTACCCGTCACTTTGGTTCACGCTTGTTATTTAAAGATAATTATCTTTTTATGACTATTGGTGATCGTGGAGAGAGAAAGTATGCTCAGGACCTTACACATCATAACGGCAAGATTTTACGTTTAAACTTTGATGGTACACCCGCCAAAGGAAATCCTTTTGAGAATAAAAAAGGTGCACTAAAAGAAGTATGGAGCTACGGACATCGCAACCCACAAGGAATTGGGATGAATAAGAAGGGGGATATCTTTAGCTGTGAATTTGGTCCTCGCGGTGGAGACGAGCTTAATTTAATAAAACCAGGTCTAAACTACGGCTGGCCTATTATTACTTATGGAAAGGAGTATTGGGGCCCAAGCATAGGTGAAGAAAAAAAGAAGGGAATGGAGCAGCCTATAGTCTATTGGACACCTAGTATTTCACCTTCGGGAATGGTTGTTTATGAAGGAGCTAAGTATAAGGATTGGAAAGGGGATATATTTCTGGCCGCTCTTGGCAGTGAGCATTTGAGAAGGCTTAGAATGGACGGAAATAAAGTGATTTCTCAAGAAAGCTATCTTGTTGAACTTGATGAAAGAATGCGCCAGATTGTGGTTTCTCCGGCCGGAGAGCTCTATTTAACAACGGACTCTGGTAAGATACTTAAGGTTGTAAGGTAAGTGTTAAAAATCTAAACAGCCTTGAAAAAATGTATACTTCTTAAACAATTAATACATAGTAAGTAGTTGAAAATACGATCGCTTTTGTTGGCATACATCATGCATTAAATATAGTGACTACAAAAGGAGAAGTATTATGAAAAAGCTATTTTTATTATCTGTACTAGCACTATTATCATCTCAGGTATTTGCCGGAGTAAAAGAAGCGACAACAAATACGTCTGATGATTCTATTTGTGAAACTAGGGGATTAAACCTTAAACAAAAGATGCAAGAAATTGATAATTTAATTGCGAGTTCTGGTGGGACTATTGAAAAAGAGACAGAATCAAAGTCTATTAATCAATAATTTATTCACTTTCTCGTAATACTTTTAAAAGGGCCTCACGTTCTTCAACAGTATACTCACCATGTTGATAATCATCCAGAGCGTCGAGGCCTTGAACTCTCTTACCAATCGGTTTCGTAATTCCTGAAGATTCTCTTTTAACGTAATCTACTTTCTTTGCTGTATTATTGAAAAGCTTAACTGTCATTTCTTTGCCTTCACTAAGGCTTGTATTTAAATAAAAGGCGATTGTTGAATATACTTTTTGTGTATATGGCTTCAGAGGTTTGTTAATACTATCGAATACTGTTGAATTCTTAGCTACAGGAAACGCCAAGATTAAGAAACTAACTGTAAAATATATTAAAAACCTAAACATGCTATTAACTCGCTTTTTCTGACGCAATATCATGAGTCAGCTTATCTACAGATCTAAGTAGATCTTCTCTTTTAAATGGTTTTACTAAAAAGTCTTGTGCACCTGAAGAAATTGCTTCAATGCATACTGATTCAATATCAAGTGAAGACATCATTAGAATTTTAGCATTAGGAAAATTACTGGCAACAGATTCAGCAAGCTCTAGCCCACTGATTCCTGGCATAATAACATCGATGATAAATAGAGTTGGTGGATTATCAAAAGCAAGCTTTAAAGCATCCTGAGCACTACCTACACATCCAACAACTTCATGTCCTTCTTGTTCCAAAATATCTTTAACAGAAGTTCTAGAGATTTCAGAGTCGTCTACAATCATTACTTTCATTTCTTCTTTTTCCATATACATTCCATTTTAATTTAATGTTGGATAAAAAAAAAGAGGGCCTTGTTGGCCCTCTGTATTTAAGCGGCAACGCCAGCTTTCGTTTTTTCTTGATGTTTTTTGTCCACTTTTCTCATTTGAACTTCTTTCTTGTATGCTGCCCAGTCTACTAGCGCGATATCAAGAACCTCATCAATTGTTTTAACAGGAACAAAATTGATTTTCTCTCTTAGATTCTCAGGGATATCAACAAGGTCTTTTTTATTACCCCATGGAATAACTACTGTAGAGATACCCATTCTAAGTGCAGCAAGTGCTTTTTCTTTGAGTCCGCCAATTGGAAGAACTTTTCCAGTTAAAGTAATCTCACCAGTCATTGCAACATCACGGCTAACTGGAACACCTGTACAATTTGATACTAGGGCCGTTGCTAATGTGATACCTGCAGATGGTCCATCTTTTGGAGTGGCACCAGCTGGTAAGTGTACGTGGAACTCGTGATTTTCAAAAATATCTTCATCAATTCCCATATAAAGTGCACGAGATCTGATATAGTTAATTGCTGTTTTTGCAGACTCTTTCATTACGTCACCAAGTTGACCTGTAAGAGTTAGCCCTTGTCCTTTCATCTTTGTTGTTTCGATGTAAAGAACTTCACCACCATGAGATGTCCAAGCTAGACCAGTTGATACTCCAACTTCATCTTCATCCTTATGATCTTCTTTTACGAAAATTGGTGGACCTAGGTATTTAACAACAGTATCTTTTACGATATGTGTTTTACCCATATCGCCCTTAGCAATTTTCATTGCAACCTTACGACATAGAGTACCGATTCTTCTTTCTAAGTTACGTAGTCCAGCTTCTGATGTGTAGTGCTCGATAACACTTTCAACACCTTCATCTGTAAATACGACGTGCTCATTATTGATACCATTTTCATCCATTTGCTTTGGAATGATATATCTTTTAGAAATTTCAACTTTCTCTTCTCTTGTGTAACCAGATAAATTGATTACTTCCATACGATCTCTTAGCGGACCAGGAATGTTTTCAAGCATATTAGATGTTGCAATAAACATACAGTTTGAAAGATCAAATGGTACGTTTAGATAATGGTCTCTAAACTCTACATTTTGTTCAGGGTCTAGAACTTCTAGTAGGGCCGCTGAAGGATCACCTTTGTAGTCACCAGATAGCTTGTCAATTTCGTCAAGTAGTACAACTGGATTATTTGTTTTCGCTTGCTTCATCGCCTGAATAAAACGACCCGGCATTGCTCCAACATATGTTCTTCTATGACCTCTAATCTCGGCTTCATCTTTTACACCACCAAGAGAAATCCTTACAAACTCTCTTCCTGTAGCACGAGCAATTGACTTCCCAAGTGAAGTTTTACCAACACCAGGAGGACCTTGGAAACATAGGATTGGCCCTTTCATATCATCACCCTTAAGTTGTCTAACTGCTAGGTGCTCAAGAATTCTTTCTTTGATTTGAGTAAGCTCAAAGTGATCTTCATCAAGGATCTCAAGAGCAGAGTTAAGATCAATATGCTCTTCAGATTTTTTACTCCATGGCAGGTCACACATCCATTCAATATAGTTTCTCATGATACTTGCTTCAGACGAATCTGGGTGCATCTTTTCAAGACGCGCAAGTTGCTTAGTTGTTTCTTTTAGAACTTCTTCAGGCATTCCTGCTTCTTCAACTCTTTTTCTGAACTCTGCGAATTCATCTTGTTCTGAGTTTCCGTCACCTAGTTCTGATTTAATCGCTTTTATCTGTTCTTTTAGAAATACATCTCTTTGATTAACATTTTCAGATGAAGTATTTGTTTTCATCTTTTGTTGCATCATTAGGATTTCTAATTCACGATTTAGAATGTCGTTGATTGCATGTAGGCGATCAACAGGGTCTAGTGTTTCAAGAATAGTTTGTGCTTCTGAAACATGTAGATTTAAATTTGATGCAATTAAGTCCGCAAGTCTTGATGCATCTGTAATATCTTCGAGAACCATTAGAATATCTGGAGAAAGAACTTTCCCGAGCTGAATAACCTTTTCAAGTTGTTCCTTGATTGTTCTCATAAGTGCTGTTGTCGCAATATTTGAGCTATCTGTTTTTGTATCTTCAACCTTTTCTACCTTTGTAATATAGAAAGGTGATTGTTGATCAAATGACGTAATTCTAGCTTTTGATAAACCTTGTACTAGAATTTTAATTCTTCCATCAGGAAGCTTTCTCATTCTCATGATCATGGCAACAGTACCAAGTTCATAAATCTCTTCTGGAGCAGGATGTTCTGCTACAATATCTTTTTGACTCGAAAGTAGAATCAGACGATCTGAATGATTAATAGCATGATCAATAGCTTTGATCGATGCTTCTCTACCAACAAATAGAGGTAAAATCATAAATGGATAAATAACTAAGTCTCGGATTGGTAAGAGGGCCAATTCTTCCTTAAACTCAATGTTCTCACCCTCGTAATTTGTAACCATAAAATTTTCCTCCAACAGGTCGGCGCAATATAGGCAATTTGTTCTTAATTAACATCGGGCAATAAAAAAAACTCTTTAATAAAAAGAGCGAAAATGCGTGATTTTTTTGAGTTTTTTAACTGATTTTTTTGCTATGATTTAGTTAATGTGTTGTAATTTCATAAAGTGAAAGAAGACCGATATAGTCGGTTATTAGGAGTTTTAAAGATGTCAAAGCATACGACAAAGAAGGTAGCGGTAGTTGTACTTGCTGCGGGTAAGGGAACGAGATTAAAAATGGATGTTCCAAAACCACTTGCACCATTACACCAAAATGCTTTAGTCGATTATGTCATCGAAACTTTTAAAGATTTTGGAGATATCACTTTAGTAACCGGTCATCAACGTGAACTTGTTGAAGAACACGTCAATAAAAGACATGAAAATATCAACTATGTTTATCAAAAAGAACAGCTAGGTACAGGACATGCTGTACAAACATATTTAAAAGATTTTGAGCACTCTCGTGGCTATGACTACACAATCGTTACTTGTGCGGACACGCCTTTGATTACAAAGGAAACAATCAGTGCTCTTATTGAAGAGATTGAAAAAGGTCCAAATGCCGTTTGTGCAACTTTTACGGCAAGTAACCCTACAGGTTACGGAAGAATTATTCGCAAGGGAACTGGCTTTCAAATCGTTGAGGAAAAAGATGCAACAGATGAGCAAAGGCTTGTAACTGAAGTTAACTCTGGCCTTTATATTTTTAAAACTCTCTATTTAATGGATCATGTTTTTAATCTTTCTGATAATAATAAGTCAGGTGAGTTCTACTTAACTGATACCTTTAATCCTGAAGCCAATGTAGCTCCACTTCTTTTTGAAGATGCCCGTGAATTTCTAGGTGTTAATAACCTTATTCAGCTTTCAGATGCAGATATTTATCTAAGGCGCTCAATTTCTCGTTTCCTGATGTTAGAAGCGGGTGTGCGTTTTTCAGATCCTTCGCATACTTACTGTTATTCTAAAAATATTGGTCAAGGAACACACCTTTTCCAAAATGCTTTTATCGATGACAAAACTGTGATTGGAAAGAATGTAGTAATCGAGCAAGGCGTAACAATTAAAAATTCAATCATCGAAGATGGTGCGATTATTAAGGCCAACTCATATATTACAGACTCAAAAGTATCTAAAGGTGCTTCAATTGGCCCAATGGCGCAACTTCGCCCTGGAAGTGATATTGGTGAAGGTGCAAAAATTGGAAATTTCGTCGAGATTAAAAAGTCTAAGATCGGTAAGAAGTCTGCGGTCTCACACTTAAGTTACGCAGGAGATGCTGAGATTGGAGACAATGTTAATATTGGCTGTGGTTTCATCACTTGCAATTACGATGGTGCCAATAAGCATAAAACAATTATTGGTGATGGATCATTTATTGGATCAGATTCACAAATGATTGCTCCTATTGAGATTGGCAAAGAATGCTATATTGCATCAGGTTCAACTATTAGCAAAAGTATGCCAGATGGTTCATTTGCAATTGCTAGAGGGCGTCAAGAGACGAAAGAAGGCATGGCAAAGCGTTTCATTAGGAAAAAAAGCGACAAATAGGCCCGCAAAAATTTTATTTTCGCCCGCAAAATGGTATCTTTCTTTAATTAGTATTTTTTAAACATATAAGGAAGTGACTATGTGCGGAATTGTTGGGCATTTAGGGCCATCAAATTCAGTTGACGTTGTTCTAGAAGGACTTAGAAGATTAGAGTATCGAGGGTACGATTCAGCTGGTGTTAGTTTTATCAGTAAAAATGATGAACTTCTCGTTTATAAAAAAGAAGGTAAAATTGCTAACCTTGAAGCCGAGCTTGAGGGTAAAGATATTCATGCAAGATCTTGCATTGGGCACACTCGTTGGGCCACTCACGGTGGTGTAACAGATTATAATGCTCACCCACACGTATCAACAAAAGATGGAATTGCAATGGTTCACAATGGAATCATTGAGAATGCTACTGAAATTAGAAATGAACTAAAAGAGCATGGAATCTACTTTGAGTCTGAAACAGACTCTGAGACTTTTCTTGGGCTTCTAATTTTTCACAAGCGTCAAGGAACTCCAATTAAAGAAGCGGTCATCAAATCTTTTGAAAGAATTGAAGGATTTTCTGCATTTGTCGTTCTAAATCGTGAAACAGATGAAATCTTTGCAATTAAAAAAGGTGCTCCTCTAGTATGTGGAAGTAATGAAGTAAACTCTGAAGTATTTGTTTCAAGTGATCCATATGCTCTTGCTGGTATGGCAAATCGTATTTACTTCCCTGAAGATAATGTTCTTTGCCATTTAAGTGTTAAGAATAATCAACTACTGAACTTTTATGAATTAGATGGAACTAAGACTCATCGATATATGTCAAAAGAGCAGACGATTGATCACGATCCTGCTTCTAAAGGTGAGTTTGAACACTATATGCTTAAAGAGATTCACGAGCAGCCAGAGTTGATTCGTTCTCTAACTCAATATTACTTTCAAGGAGAAGGGAAAGAGAGTTTAGAAGCGGCGACAAAACTTCCTATGGATGCAGTTAGTATTACAGCTTGTGGAACTGCTTATTACGCAGGACTTGTGATTAAGGATTATTTTGAATTAAATAACTGTATTAGATGTATAGCAGAAGTTGCCAGTGAGTTCCGTTACAGAAATCCAATTTTAAACCAAAATGAATTGGCAATGTTTATTTCTCAGTCTGGTGAAACAGCAGATACACTCGCGGCCCAAACAATGTGTAAAGAAAGAGGAATGAAATCTCTTTCAATTGTAAATACAGAAGGTTCAACACTGTACCGTGATTGCGATGTTAATCTTATGATTCGCGCGGGTATTGAAATTGGTGTTGCTTCAACAAAGGCCTTCACTCAGCAAGTCCTTACAGGTAAAACTCTTTCTGAAGTAATAGCAAATGGAAGTATGAATGATGAACTAAGAAATTCATTATCAGCACGTTATAGCTTACTTGCTCAAAGAGTAGAGCAGTTACTTGATAATACGAAACCTATTAAAGAAGTTGCAGATGCAATATATAAGTTTAAAGGTTTCTTTTATACTGGACGAGGTTCTTACTTTCCTATCGCTCTTGAGGGGGCATTAAAGCTTAAAGAGATCGCTTACGTTCATGCTGAAGGTTATGCTTCAGGGGAACTAAAGCACGGTCCAATCGCTTTAATTGATGAAGAAAAAGTCAATATCGCCTTAGTTGGTGAAGATTTATATGAGAAGACAGTTTCAAATATTCAAGAAATTAAAGCTCGTAAGGGACTAATCGTTTCGATCGGTCCAAAGGGTAAGGAAGATTTAAGAGAAATCTCTGATCACTATATCGAACTAAATTTTGAAGGTCTTGGAGATTTAGCACCTCTTTATGTAAACGTAGTTAACCAATTACTTGCATATTATATTGCTAAAAATTTAGGAACAGATATTGATAAGCCAAGAAACTTGGCGAAGTCGGTAACTGTAGAATAAAAAGAGTAAATTAGGAATTTAAATGAAGTTAGATCATCTCAACATTCAACAACGTCAAGCCGTTAAAGAGATTGATGGACCAATGATGATCCTTGCTGGTGCAGGGTCAGGAAAGACAAGAACGCTTGTAACAAAGATTGCTTATCTTTTAGAGGAAAAGAATATTTCTCCTTTCCAATTACTGGCCCTAACGTTCTCAAATAAGGCCGCAAAAGAAATGCGAGACCGTGTCGGACGTGATGTAAGTTGTGATGTTGGAGCTCTTCAAGTGACTACATTTCACTCTTTCTGCGCAAAAATGCTAAGGTCTGAGGCAAATTACCTAGGCCTTAGTCGAAATTTTACGATTTATGATACGTCTGAACAAAAAAGTGTTGTTAAAGCAATTCTAAATCGTCGTGGAATTTCTCAAAAAGAAACAGCACCATCTGAAGTACTTTACTTTATTGAAGATCTGAAAAATCACGGACATTATCCGGATCGTGATATCTCAGATAAGGATTATGAAGTAGAAAGTGATGATATTTTCTATGATATGTATCTTGAGTATGAAAAGGAACTTCACAAGGCCAATGCTACAGATTTTGGTGGACTAATCTGTGGAGTTATTCAGCTCTTTGAAAAGTTTTCTGAAGTGCTTGAAAGATACCAAGATCGTTTCCGCTATATTCTTGTGGATGAGTATCAGGATACGAACCGTGCTCAATTTGATCTTGTCACAAAACTTGCTATAAAAAGAAGAAATATCTGTGTTGTTGGCGATGAGGATCAGTCGATCTATTCTTGGCGTGGGGCGGATATACGAAATATTTTAGACTTCGAAGAAGTCTACAGTGATGCTCAAATTTTAAAGCTAGAGCAGAACTACAGATCATCTAAAAATATCATTGAAGCTGCTGGTGCGGTTATCTGTCGAAATACTCAACGTAAAGGAAAGAGTATGTGGACTGATAATCCAGAAGGTGAGTCAATTGAGATTGTCGAATGTGCTAGTGATCGCGAAGAAGCGGATTTTGTCGCAGAACAATTAGTTCATCATCATAATGAAGATGGAGTTAATTACGATGAAATGGCAGTTTTCTATCGAACGAACTCTCAGTCGAGACAGATTGAAGATGCTCTTAGAAAGTTCAATATTCCTTATCGAGTTGTGGGTGGGATTAAATTCTACGAGAGAAAAGAAGTAAAGGATTTAATTGCTTATATTAGGCTTCTTGTTAATGATAAAGACTCATTGGCATTAAGCCGTATTATTAATGTACCAACTCGTGGGATTGGTGCAACAACGCTAAGAAAAATCGAAGAAGAGGCAATTAAGTCTGATAGTTCTCTTTGGGAAGTTGTTAATAGAATTGTGGATAACCCAGAAGATTTTAAACATATAAGACTTTCGTCTCGTGTTAAGTCCTCTCTTTCGCAATTTGTTCATTTAATTACTGAAGCGAAAGTTGCTCATGACGAAGGTGAAGGCCTAGAGACTGTTTATGAAAAGCTGCTCTACGAATCTGGTTATTGGGAAATGCTTCGTGCAGCAAAAGACTATGAGTCACAAGCTCGAATGGAGAACTTAGAGGAGCTTGGTAGTGCTTTTACTCAATTTGAGGACCAAAATCCTAATGGCCGTTTCGGTGCATTTCTAGAAACAATCACTCTTGATAATTCAGTAATTGGTCAAGAGGAAGAAAATCAGGGGGAAGTATCCCTAATGACAATTCATGGGGCCAAAGGTCTTGAGTTTGAATATGTCTTCGTTACAGGTGTTGAAGAAACTGTCTTTCCAAGTTATCAATCAATCGAAAATGGTGAAGTGGCAATTGAAGAAGAGCGTCGTCTTTTCTATGTTGCAATGACCAGAGCAATGAAAAGACTCTATATCACTTTTGCTCAAGGGCGTATGCTATTTGGACAATTACGCTTCAATGGCTTTAGCCGTTTTATTCAAGAAATACCTAATAAATTTTATATCTGGAAAAAATTAGGTGGTGGACGTCAGCAATCAATGGATAATGATTGGGATGACCTATGCGATCCGGTTTATGACGATGAACCAGTTTACAGAGTTGAAAAATCGCCAAGTATAAGTACAAAGAAAGTAACTTATCCTAAGGGCTCAAAAATTGTTCACTCACTCTATGGTGAAGGGACTGTTTTAGATTGTATTGGCCCGACAGGAGATGAAAAGGTAACGATTAAATTTAATGACGGTGCTCAGAAGAAATTTATGGCAAAATTCGCACCACTGACTTTAATCTAAAATACCATTGGAGGGTATGTGAAAACTAAGTCACCATTAAAAATAATTTTTTTATTTTTAGGATCTATAATTGTTTTTTCTGCAATTATTTTAATTGTTGCTAAAAAGAACTTAAAACCAGATGCTATCAGGAAGGCTTTTACAACCCAACTTCAAAAAACTTTACCAAATGCAGAAGTATTAACTCAGTCTCTTGATTATTCCCTTGGGATTAATTCTAAAGTTAATATTAGAGGCGTTGATATTCTTTATCCGCACGGTGGTCGAAAACTTCCGCTATGCTCATTTGAAAATCTACAAATTGAAATTCCATTTTGGACAATGCTTATGGGGTACGGGACTATCTCGGTAAATATTGATAATCCAAAAGTAAGTTATATTGAGTTCAAGAAGGGCTCTAACTGGGAAAACTCTTTTACTTCTAAAGAAATAGTTAGTTTTAAAGAAGAAAAAAAAGTCATTTCTAAAGAGATTCAGAAAGAAGGTTCTGACTCTGGCTTGGCCGTTCTAAGTTTTTTCTCAGATGCATCTTTAAATTTTAATGTCACTAATATTAATGCAAATTATGCTCTAAGAAGTGGAAGCTTCGGTGAAGTTAATATTGAAAAGCTTGCACTAAGAGATATTGGTTTAAATACAACATCTGTATTTGAGTTGAAATCTCATTTTATTTTGTCTAAAGGCAAGCCTAATGAAACATCTTTTGATGTGTTGATTATTGGTGAAACTGTGCTTGATAAATGGCTTGAAGAAAAAAAGCTAAATTTCAATGCAGAGGTCGATATTAATAATGTTAACTCTAGTGTACTTATAAAACCTCTTAAGAAGTTTTCTTTGAAAATGGATGGTGGTGTAGAAAATCGATTAATGTCTTCAAAAATTGTTGTTGCACTTGAAGAACATCAATTTATGAAGTCAAATCTCGATTACGATTTTAGTAAAGAAGTTTTAAAACTATCAAATATAAACCTGGTAAGTGATTTAAACAATATTACTTCGTACTTTGTTAATGTCAGTGATTTCGGAGTAAAAATAAAAGATGGGCAACTTAAGGTCGAGGGTAGTTTAACATCAAGACACGATAAGTTATTTCCTAATATTACAACTAGTGTGGAAAGTAATATGATTGCATTAGGCATCCCTGTAGTTGTTAATATAAAAAATAATTTAAATAGTAAGCAGATCAGGTCAGCAATTGAGTTAAAACTTCTTGAAGGGAGTATTAAAGTAGGTCAGAGAACTCCTTTTGTTCTTGGAGTAGATCGTTTTGATTACTTGAAGACGTCTGATATAAATCTACATCTACAAGATATTCAGATTCCGACTGAGATAAAAGAGAGCATGCCTAAGCAGAAAACTGTTAAGGAAGAAATAAAAGAAGAAAATACTGATGTTGATATTTCGAGTACAAACGGTGAAGTATTTTCAAATTATCCGGTTAAATCGAAAATTAAGTTCTCTAATGTAATGCTAGGGGAGTCACCGATCAATGGTCAGGTTGAACTTAGCGTAAATCGCAAAAAGTTAAATATTTTATCAAATAGATTAAAGCTTGGCACGGCACCTCTAAATATTAAAGTTAATTCAGAAATTAATAAGAAAGGAAAAACAACAGAATTAGCTGCCTCATTTAGCGAGGTTGATATTTCAAGTGCGGCCCTATTTGTCCCACACGATATTGTGAAGTCTATTGAGGGGAAAGCGTCAGGTAAAGTTGATGGGAAGTTAATTGGCAAAGGTTATGATTTTAATGTTGCATTAAATGTTAAAGAAGCAAAACTTCATAAGATAAATTTAGCAAATGTAGTTGGAAGTATATTTAAAAAGCTTGAAAAACTAGCTAATAAAGATATCTCAATTGATGGTGACATCAGTGAACTATCATTTAATGGACGATTAGATGATCGTTATCATCAATTTAAGAGTTATAAAGTAGTATTAGATGAAGGAAAGTATGCTTTAGAAGGAAATGGGAAAATTGACTTTAAGGCTCCCGGTGAGCTTCTCGGTGCAATTATTGTAAATGAAAAAGAAATTAAGCATGACCTTGAAAGAGATTATGGAACAGCTAAGATTCCATATCGTCTAGAGGGAGTAGGATATGCTTTAACTAGCGACTATGAATTTACAATTGAAAAATTGGCCAAGAGTGCTGCTAAGAACTTATTAAAAAAAGAAACGGATAAAGTCCTTCAAAAGAATAAAGTTAAAATAAAAAAATTATTTAAAGGTATTTTTAAAAATGACTAAGAATTTAATTGGTTCTGTAGATATAGGTTCTAATTCTACACTACTACTTATTATTGATTGTAATACTAAAGAAGTTGTACAAGAAATTTCGACAATTACAGGGCTTGGTAGAGGACTTGATAAAGATGGTATTTTCCAGGAAAAATCAATGGCGGATACTTTTAGGGCCTTGAAGGAATATCAGGAAGAGTGTCAGAGGCTGGGTTGTGATAAAATTATAATTACGGCAACTGAAGCGTCCCGTGTTGCTAAAAATGCTCCGGAGTTTTTCGCTAGAATTAAATCTGAGCTTGGTTTGGATATTGAAATTATTTCTGGTGAAGGGGAAGCGTTTTATACCGCTCTCGGAATTAATGAAATGATGAAAAAAAAATCAAAGAAACAACTTATCCTAGATGTAGGTGGCGCATCAAGTGAGTTAATTCTTATTAAAACAAAACCTTTTGAAATTATTGAAACAGTTTCATTGCCAATTGGTTCAGTGAGAGTTGATGATTGGATTAAGGACGGCCAGTTGAAAACTAAGGTTGATGAAATTTTTGAAAAATTTGATCTTGATTCATATGTTGGTCAGGATGTTATAGGAGTCGCAGGTACTTTAACAAGCCTTGCGTTGATGTTTTCAGGTGCCCCTGCATATGATGCAGATTCGATTAATAACTACAGTATTGGCCTTGCTGAGTTCAATGAAAGTACGGATCGTATTCAACTAGTTGAAGCCAAGGTTCTTGGTAAGCAATTTTCTTTTCTGGGAAAGAGGTCAAAAACAATACAGTCTGGGGCAATTTGCGCACAGACAATTTTAAACAAAATTGAAGCGAAGAATATTCATTTTTCTACATATGGACTTCGTTATGGTACGGCGCTGAGGGGAGAGATAGATGACGTTTACCGCGTATGAAAGTAGTAAGATTGAAGTTGAAAACTTGCTATTTAAAGAGAGCACAAGTGCTGAGTTTATCTTTCTTGTAAAATCTGGAAAACTTTTAACAGTTAAAGAACAAAACGGAAGATTAGTTCCAACAGGTACACATAAGAAAGGAGATTTTCTTGGTGTTTCTGGTGGAATCAATCGTAAGGTTTATGATGAGTCATGCTTTACTATTGAAGATGTTGAAGTTGTGCCAATTCCAATAATTGAAGTATCAAAAATTATTGACTCAAATGAATTGTGGCTTAAGAAAATTGTTAATACAACAATTGACCGTCTCGATAGTGCCATAAATATTTTAGCTGAGCATAAAATATTTGATACTGCCAAGAGTAGTGACTTTGTTTTTTCTGATGAAGTTGAGGCCAAGTTTAGGAAGTTGTTAAATGAATAGGTTATGGACTCTATTTTGTATTCTTTTCTTATTTGCTTGTAGTGGTAAGAGTAGTGATTGGCATGGTGGAGCTGATTCTAATAATAATGGTGTACGTGACGATATTGATTCATGGATTGAAAAGAAAGCTAAGGGTGATGAGAGACTTAAGAAGGCCCTTACTAATCTTGCTAAGATTAATCCTGCTAAATGTGAATACTCAATTAAAGCAAAATGTCTGGATCAGTTAAGTGATGATGGAATTTTTCTTCAGATTGAATTACTTGATTTACAGTTAAATACAAAAGAGTTGAGGGCAGAATTTGAGGGCAATATCAAGAAATGCCCCCAAATTGATGATCGAAAAATTAATTATAAATGTGATTTATAGACTAAGTCGTCCTCTGTTATTGAGGGCGACTATAGTGTCTGTAACACGCTTTCTTGCTCTTTGAATATCGCGTGCTTCATTTGCTCCAAGATTCTTTACTAGATAAGAATAAGCTTCTTCTGCAGCTTCTCTTGGAAGAATAGTAAGAACTTTCTTTTGAAAAGACTTCTCACACTCCTTTAGAGCTACACCAATAACAGGTGCTTTAATAAACTTAACAACTTGGTTTAAATCGATCTCGTCTAATGCGTAGATTGTATCGAAAGTAATACTTTCAGCGTAGAGTTCTTTGGCAAGGGTAGGATTTCTCATTTGAATATTCTTCAAGAGAGTGGCCCTTTCTTCTGAATTCATAAATTTTAGCATCTCAATAATTTGAGCCTTTCCATTTATAAATACACCACCGTTTTGCTTATTCGCTTCCATTTACTTTCCTTTGGGAGATTTATGCTTCTTCCCACTTCATTTTTTCTTTCATGTATTTCTCGCGCGCTTGATCGAGTGTATCTCGATGAGACTCGTTCATTTGCGAGATCTGATTATCATGAGTTTCCTTTAGTTCAGCAACTCTCGCTTCATGAGTCTTCTTCATGTTTTCAAGCTCAAGCTCCATGCGTCCGTGCTCTTCTTTTACCAGTTCAGTTTGCTTGTCTCTAATTTGCTTTAATTTAAGTTCTGTACTGTTTTCAACACTTTTAATTTCTGTTTCATAGTGTTTATTGAGCCTTTTTAGGTCGGCAAGATGCTTCTTCTCAGTCTTCTGATATTCCTGAGAGTTCTCAAGCTTGGCCTTCTTTAGTTGGTAGGCATGTCGCTTATACTCTTGCTGTTTGAATCTCTCTAGCTGTTGGCGATTGATTTCTGTTGACATAAATTACTCTTCTTTGACTAGGACATAAAAGCGTCCTAATATATTTTAGTAAGTATTTAACAGTAAGTGAATGGAGGCAAATATGTCCTTAAATAAAGGCCGTCGCGTATTTTTAGTAGATGGAAAACGAACGCCATTTGGTAAATTTGGTGGTTCTTTAACGGATATTAAGCCAGTTGACTTAGCTGTTGCTGCCACAAATTCACTACTTAGTGAAATTGGGGTTAAAGCCGACCTTATTGATCAGGTAATCTTAGGCAATGTTGTCCCTTCTTCGACTGATACTATGTACGGTGGGAGACATCTTGCTCTTAAGTCCGGATGTGCGCAAGAAACACCTGGAGTTACAATTAATAGACTTTGCGGGTCAGGTATTCAGGCCATTCTCGATGCAGTTCGTTTAATAAAATTAGAAGAAGCTAACTGTGTGCTTGCTGGTGGGACTGAAAATATGTCGATGGTTCCACATTTAACATATGGAGCACGATTTGGTACGAAATACGGATCATTGAAGAATGTGGATATGCTTCTTGATGCTCTAACTGATCAACATGCAGGTTGTCCAATGGGGATTACCGCAGAAAATCTAGGGGCCAAATATGAGGTTTCTCGCTCTGATTGTGATGAATTTGCTCTCTTATCACATCAGCGTGCAGCAGCCGCATATGAAGATGGAAAGCTTCAAAAAGAAATCTGTGAAGTTGAGATTAGAAAAGGCTCTGTTTCTAAGGATGAGCACTTGAGGGAAGAAGCTTCTCTTGAAGATATGAATAAGTTGCGTTCATCTTTTGTAAAAGATGGACTTGTGACTGCTGGTTCTGCATCAGGTATTGTTGATGGAGCGGCAGTTGCTCTTGTAGCAAGTGAAGACTTTGTGAATGAGCATGGACTAAAACCAATTGCTGAAATTATTGATGGTGCAGTCGTCGGTGTCGATCCAAATATTATGGGGATTGGGCCAGTTCCGGCCATTCGAAAACTTCTTGCTGATAATAAGATGGAACTTGATCAAATTGATCTTGTGGAAATTAATGAAGCTTTTGCAGCTCAAGCACTTGCTTGTATTAAAGAGCTTGCTCTTGATATAAATAAGGTTAATATCTGGGGAGGAGCAATTGCTCTAGGGCACCCTCTAGCTGCTTCTGGAACTCGTATTACAACGACTTTAGCAAATCAACTTGCAAGTGAAGGCAAGAGATATGGAATTGCTAGTGCCTGTATTGGCGGTGGCCAAGGAATTGGTATCTTAATTAAAAGAGTTTAAATGAAAAAAGTTAACGATGAATTAAAGTTCTTTCATCATGATTATGCATCTTTTCGCGACTGGCTTTGCTTGGATATTCAAAATGTTACGTGGCAAGGAAAGTACCGTGAAGATTTTGAACGCTTTTGGGATGTGTTCTTTGATGAAGACTTAACTCTTTTTGAGATTTCAAAAAGATTTTACTATATCATCGATAATATTCATGTTGGCCCACTTGAGTCTTGGTTTACTTGGCTTAGAGATAAATTCATTTGTTTTGTTTTTATTTCACGTGATGTTTCTATTGAAGAACTTGCTAGTAATTTACATCAAAGTGAGCGCGATACTTCAATCTTACTACGTAGTTTCTTCGTTGAAGTTTTTCCTCAGCATGAAGCTTATATCAATGAACATTTTACTATAAATGATATTCTTTCAGGTAACCGAAATGTTAGTGCAAATCAGTTAGTTACTGACCTTGGTATCGACCTAGCATTTTCAGGTAGCCACAATCATGAAATTTTAACATCTATGGAAGTAACACTTTATCAAGAGTGGATCTATTTTGTGAAGAAAATGGAAAAAGACTTTCGTGGAACAAGTTTTAATATTTCTAGGCTAAAACTAAGAGATAATTTAAGTTCCAAGATGCAGAGTCTCGCCCAAATCTTTGCCTTTATTGGAGTGGCCATATTTCTTATATGGGCAATTGAATTTGCCAATAGAACTTATGAAAAATATCTTTCAGATAAAATTAGTGTCTATGAACCTCAATTTCGCTGGGAGAATGAAGGTTTAAAATTCACTGAAGAAACAATTGCGGATCAAGAACAAATTGCACAATTTGAATTAGATATTAAAGATATTGAAAATGTTGACGACAGTGAAAACTTTCTTGGTGAAACTTTAGAAGATGAAGAACGTGATGAAGTAGAATCTGAAGTTGTCCTAACTTCAATTGATACTCTTCCTCGTGATATTTCTTCTGCCGATAGAGAACAGTCATCTTTTGAAGAGGATATTAAAGGTGGCGGTTATCGTGATAGTCGATACGGTAACACAAAAGTTTATCGTGTAATGATGAACTCTGCTGACACTAATGATACAAGAAAGCGTCTTAGTAAACTTCTTGATCTTTACCAAGTCACTCAGGTTGATAACGTTAAGCCTGGTCTCGCTGTTCCAGGTGGATTTTACTACAATCTCTATGTGCCTAGAGCTTATCTAAAAGAATTTATGGCCCAAGTAAAAGGGGATGACTCCGTAATAATTTACGAATCAAGAACTCGTACTCGTCGAAACCCACCGGGGCAAAACAAGGTTTTTATTTGGCTTAAGGCTATTTAAGCATCCGCCAAGTGAGGTGCCAAGTGAGGTGCCATGCTCTTTTGGTTTCGCATGTGCACAACAAAGGGTGCATGGCACCCTACAGTGGCACCCTACAGCGAAGGATCTACATCTGCCCATCTGGAATACTAAACAATGTCTTTACTTCACGAAGTAGTTGGTGTGTTTGACCTAGGAACCACCATTGTCTAACAAACCCAATTAACATCGAAGCAATAAACCCATAGGCAACACCAGAGTGTGTTGTCTTTTCAACCATATTTGTATCGTGTGCACCACCAAGGAAGAAAGCAATCATGCCAAGTATGATCATCAGCATTGTCCAAGGAATTGTTTGTCTCTTTGCAAGGTCTGCTTTGTGAACGTATCTTTTCACTTTTTCTCTATAAGGTGTTAAGTCACCTGGCTCTTCATCAAATAATTCATTTAAGTTTTGCTCACTCATAAGGATCAAATTGATATTGTTCACAAGGCGGGCAACACCAATGAAGTAAAACATGACGAACGCTTGTGCGAAGATTGTATAAAGATAGGCTGGAATGGCCAATTTAATGTGGCTAATGCCCACATCAACAAATCCTAGTGCTACGCAAGTTGTTAATCCAATTGCAGCAACCATGATAACGATCAGTCCTCTAAGTAGATAGGCCATAATTTCACCTTTTATAATTGTCAACTATACTCTAATTTGCTAATTCTTATCCCATATTTAATAAAACATTTACTATAAGGCAATTTCTTCGTGAGCGAGAAAAATCAAAACACTAAGTTAGATAAAAAACTACTTGAAAGTAATCCGGTAATGGGGTCATTAATGGTTCCTATTGCTATCGTACTAGTAGGAGCACTGATCATTTTTGGTGTGACGAAAATGCTTTCCAACGACCACTCTTATAAAGATCTAGTTCATGAGATGAAGTCGAAAACCTTTGGCAACAAGTGGATTGCAGCACTTGAGCTTTCTAAAGTTATCTCAGCTGGTGCAGTTAAAGAGGAAGATATTCCTTGGTTAGTTACGAATTTAAGAGATATCTATAAGACCACAGTTGACCCAAGAACTCGCGATTTTATTGTTGTGGCCATTGGGGCACTTGGAAATGAAGGGGGACTTCCTGTTCTTGAGCATGCTCTACAGGCAGATAATCCAGAGATTAATTTTCACGCGATGGTAGCACTGTCAAAAATGCCTAAAGGTATTTCATTTAAATGGGATCTTGTAAAAAAATTCATAGAGAAAAATGATGCGGCCATGGTGCAAGTGACAATCTTGACTCTTGCTACTCATGAAGTTGATAGTACAGAAGATTTGTTTACTAAGAGTCTTAATAGTGATCTTGGTTTTTCTGTGAGATATGCTGCGGCGACAGCGCTAATCGCATATAAGAACGATCAGGCCATTGCGACGATCAATGAAATTTTAAATTTAAATGATGAGTCTTTAGGTAAGAAGTTAACTGTTCAAGAGATTAGTGGCCTTAAATTTAATGTACTCACTGCGTTAAGGCGAGCTGGTTGGAAAAAGATGGCGCCGAGCGTTGAGAAAATGATTAATATTGAGAAAGATATAAAAGTAGTTAGTCTTGCAAAGGAAGTTTTAAATTCGTTGAAATAGTGATAACATCCTTCAAAGTATAAAATGAATTTGCAATAACTTATGAATCATAAATTGGGTCATCGTGACTTAAATTTGTGTATTTATGATTAGAAATAGAGGTTTTTTAAAATGTCTGATGATGTAAAAAAACAGTTAAACCGAAGAGAGTTCTTTAGTTTCGTAACTGTTGGTTGGGTAGCCTTCACTTCTGCGGTAGCAGGGTTTTTAACATTAATTTTCCGTTACACTTATCCAAACGTAAACTTCGAGCCAGAGATGGATTTCGTTGCTGGTCGTCCTAACGATTACGAGGAAGGTGTAGACGAGCGTTGGAAGAATGGTTACGGTGTTTGGATTGTAAAAATGGAAGGACGTCTTTTCGCTCTTTCTAACATTTGTACTCACCTTGGATGTGTTCCTAACTGGCTTCCTGCCGAGTTAAAATTTAAGTGTCCATGTCACGGTTCTGGTTATTACCAAAATGGTATTAACTTCGAAGGGCCAGCTCCAAGACCACTTGAAAGATATAAAATCTCACTAAATGCTGAAGGTAAAATCATTGTCGATAAAACTAAGATTTATCGTTATGAAAAAGGTCAGTGGGATAATCCACAAAGTTACTTAAAAGTTTAATTTAGATAAATAAATAGGAAGGAATAACAATGGCTAAAAGAGGTGTTGTTGATTACATTAGAGAAACTCAGGTCTGGAAATCGATCTTCAGACACGGGCCTCCAACGAACGCAAGAAATAGAGCTGCTGTCGTAGCTGGTAACGTGTTTTTACACTTACACCCAATCAAACTTAAGAAATCAGGGGTTCAACTTGGTTATACTTGGTGTATGGGTGGACTTACATTTTTCATTTTCTTAGCACTAACTGTTACTGGTGTACTTTTAATGTTCTATTACAGACCAACTGCAGAGTACGCATATAACGATATTATTGCACTTAAAGAGCACGTGCCTTTAGGGATTATGCGTGAAATTCACCGTTGGGGTGCTCACGCCATGGTTATTACTGTGTGGCTTCACATGTTCCGCGTATTTATGACAGGTTCATATAAACCACCTAGAGAATTTAACTGGGGTGTTGGTGTTATCCTTTTAGTATTAACTCTTCTACTATCATTTACTGGTTACCTACTTCCATGGGATCAGCTAGCGATTTGGGCGATTGCCGTTGGTTCAAACATGGCGAAAGCGACTCCATTTATGGGGCATGGTGGTCCAGGTGCAGCTTTAGCACAAATTGGTGACTTCGTAATGGTTTCTGATAAGAACGACGTTCGTTTCCAGCTTCTAGCAGGACGTTTCGTTGGGGAACCAGCACTACTAAGATTTTATATTCTTCACTGTGTATTCATTCCACTTGTTGTTGGTGTTCTAATTGCAGTTCACTTCTGGCGTGTAAGAAAAGACGGTGGGATTTCAGCACCACTTTAAAAAATATATTTTGAGAGAAAGGGATATATAAATGAAAGAACTTATAAACTGGCTGGCCGATCCGATTAGATCATTCCCGATTACGACGGTCCTATTCTTCTTCATGATGAAGTACTATCGTGTAGTAGGAAGCAAGAAATTTGCTAAATGGGCACTTATTGCTGCTGCTCCTATTACAGTTTGGTTTTGTATGGATGCAAACTTTAGAGCAATTATCCTATGGCCAGATAATATTCCAATTAACATTATTATCGTTCTTATTGCTTGGCTGACTTGGTATGCACTTTATAGAGCTGCTGAGAATGACAAGAGAATTGAAAATGGTGAGTGTCCAATCGAGGCACTTCCTGAAAATAGAGAGAAAGTATGGGTATGGCCTAACTTAGTTTTTACTGAGTTAATGTGTATGATCGGTACGACTATCTTCTTAGTTGTTTGGGCAATTATTTTTAAGGCTCCTCTAGAAGAGCCTGCAAACACTACTTGGGCCCCTAACCCTGCCAAGGCACCATGGTACTTCCTTGGTCTTCAGGAAATGCTTGTATATTTCGACCCTTGGATGGCCGGGGTTGTACTACCAGGTCTTATTCTTGTTGGTCTAATTGCAATTCCATATATTGATACTAACCCAAAAGGGAATGGTTACTTCACAATTAAAGAAAGACCAATCGCTATGTGGGGATTCCTATATGGTTGGATCGTTCTTTGGATGTACTTAATTATCGTTGGTACTTTCTTACGTGGACCAAACTGGACTTTCTATGGTCCATTTGAATTCTGGGACTTCCACAAAGTTGTTTCTGAATACAACGTAAACCTTTCTGAATTTGTATGGCTTAAGTGGCTTAACACTCCAATGCCTTCAAATATCGTTGTTAGAGAGATTGTGGGTATAATCCTAACTCTTGGTTACTGTTGTGTACTTCCAGTTGCGATTGCTAAATCGAAGTATGGAAAGAAGATTATCGAGAACACTGGTCAGATTAGATACTATATTTTCATCATCCTTGTACTTGGTATGACATCACTACCAATCAAGATGGTTCTTAGATGGCTATTTAGCTTAAAGTATATTATCGCTCTACCAGAGTGGGAACTTAACCTATAAGCGAATCTGGATATAGATATATAAAGATACTTAAAGAAGAAGTAATAAAGGGTATATAAAAATGTCAAAGAAACATGAGCCAGGCATGGCCTATGATATGAAAAAACTGAATAAGATCTTCGCGATCTTTTCACTGGTTCTTTTGGTTACGGTAATATGGGTATTCCTAGATGATTACATGAGACCATGGAAAGCAATTCAAATCGAAGCAATGAAGATTGAAAAAGAAAAAATTGCTAAAGATATTGCTGAAGAAGAAGCAAAGATCAGTACTGAAAAAGTAAAGGTTCTTAATGATGAACTAGCGGCAGCTAAGAAATCAGTTGAAGCTAAGGGCAAAGAAATTTCAAAAATTGAAGCTGAGCTTGATCAGGTAATTAAAGATATTAAAAAAGAGCAGATCGTTAATGGTCGTCTGAACTCAGACGTTGCTGCCCTTGCTTTTAATTACGGTGTTGCTCATGCTGAACATGCGCCAAATGCTCATTCTTTATTTGAAAAACTTCAAGAGAATAAGAAGAAGTTTGCTGCTTCTACTGATAAGAAGAAAGCACTTCAAACTAAAGAGAAGAATTTAAAGAGACAACTTGCAGCTTTTAATGCTGATGTTGATTCAATTAATAAGAAGATCAACGGAATCGTTGGTCGTCTAGAGCTTCTTAAAGGTGCAGAGAAGAGAAAAGAAGTAACTCCTGTATTCGCACTAAGAAACCTACCTTTTATCGACTTTATGGACCCAACTGTTAAGGTTCAACAAGTTGTATTAGAAAATATTACTGACGATAGATTCTTTCAACACGTACCGAAAGTTGATCGTTGTATGACTTGTCACACATTCATTGATAAGCCAGGTTACGAAAATCAAGCAAACCCGCATAAGACTCACCCTAACTTAGACCTAATGGTTGGAGCTAACGGTAAGCACCCAATGAAGAACTTTGGTTGTACTTCATGTCACGGTGGAGAAGGGCATAGAGTTAATGACTTTAATGCTGCTGCTCACATGCCAGCTACTGAAGAACAAAAACAAGACTGGATTGCTAAGTACAATTGGCATGAACCACACAAGGTGCCTATCGTACAATTAAGACGTGGTGACTATGAAGCTGGATGTGTTAAGTGTCACAGTGGTGTTCAATATATTCCACAGGCAACTACTTTAAATGAAGGTCGTCGTGCTCTTGAGAAATTTGGTTGTTATGCTTGTCACAAGATTGAAGGTTGGGAGCATAAAAGAAAGCCGGGTCCTAGTTTAGAGAAAATCGCTGCAAAGCTTGATAAAGAATTCTTTAAAAACTGGGTTTGGGAGCCAAAAGCATTTAATAAGCATGCAAAAATGCCTCAGTTCTTTAACAATGATAACAATAACTCGCCAGAGTTCGTTAAGAAGAATATCGCTGAAGTAAATGCAATTGCTGAAGTTATTTACGCACAGTCAGAAAGCTATAAGCCTTTCATGAAATATACTGGTGGTAATAAAGAAAAAGGTAAGCAACTTGTTGGTGAAATCGGATGTCTTGCTTGTCACGGTGTTAAAGATTTTGCACTTGAGTCTCAAAAAGTTGATGCTCACAAAGGTCCATACCTAGATGGTATTGGTTCTAAAGTAAAAGATGCAAACTGGATGGCTTCATGGCTTAAAAATCCAAGTCACTTCCAGGAAGATACAATCATGCCATCTTTCAGATTATCTGATAGAGAAGTTAATGATATTACAGCATACCTAATGAGCCTAAAGAATGATCAGTTCGAAAAACTTAAGTTTGCAGATATGGATAAAGCTGCGAGAGATGAGATCCTTGTAACTTACTTCTCAGCATTTGATACTATTGAAGTTGCTAAAGCTAAGCTTGCAACAATGAATGATCATGAGAGAACAATGGAGCTAGGACGACGTTCAATCGGTAAATACGGTTGTTACTCATGTCACAATATTAAAGGTTTTGAAGATCGTGCACCAATTGGTCCAGAGCTATCTAAACTTGGTTCTAAACCTTTAACTCAATTTGGTTTCTCTCACGAGAAAGTAGAACACTCAAGAGAAGCTTGGATTAAAGCACACCTATTAAACCCTAGAAGATGGGATAACGGTGTTGATAAACCATTTAAAGATTTACTAAGAATGCCTCAGTTCCATATGAACGAAAAAGACGCTGCTCTAATTACAACAGCTCTTATCGGACAAGTTGATCAGAAGATTCCTCTTAAAGGTGTTAAGAGATACGACGCTGCTGAAACTGTTGCAAATGAAGGTATGAAAGTTGCTGTTAAATACAACTGTATTGGTTGTCACCAAATTGATGGTGAATTCGGTGATATGCTAAAAATTTACGATGATGTAAACGAAGCGCCTCCTCGTTTAGTTGAGCAGGGCCACAGAGTACAAACTGACTGGTTCCATTACTTCCTTGGTGATGTATATGAAATTCGTCCATGGCTTAAGTTAAGAATGCCTTCTTTCAATATGAGTAAAGAAGAAAAAGAAAAACTTGTTGATATGTTCCGTGTAAAGGCTGACCAACCTATCTTTGACGAAAATGAAAAAGTAGTTTGGGAAAGTAAGGAAGAGAGACGTGCGGCCGTTCAGTTATTTAACGACCTGGCATGTGCTTCATGTCACACTACTGGATTCAATAGGGATCAAGCACTTGCTCCAGATCTTCACTTTGCGAAGAGAAGACTAAGAAAGAGTTGGATTAAGAAGTGGCTTGAAGGTCCAGATAAAATTATGCCTGGTACTACAATGCCATCTTTCTGGCCAGAAGGAGAGGCTGCGGATCCAGAACTTCTTGACGGTGATGCTAAGAGACAAATCGAAGCAGTTACTAAGTACGTACTTGAGTTAGGAAGTGATTTTTACTCACCAAAAGCTAAGAAAGCTGGAAAGAGATAACGGGAGTTTATAAATGGCAGGACATGCTAATACAAAAGATTTAGTTCATGACGGTGTAATTAGTTATCCAAATGACCCTCAGTTTGGGCACGCAAGTCCAAATAAAATTGGGATGTGGTTATTTCTTGGAACTGATGCCATGTCATTTTCAGGCTTACTAATTGCTTATGCAGTACTTCGTGCTACTAAGCATTGGCCAAACCCTGTAGAAGCTCTTGGTGGAGTTCACCTTTCAGGGATTATGACTTTCATTCTAATTTGTTCATCTGTTTCAATGGTTATGGCAATTGATGCTGTAAAAATGAGACAACCAAAAGCAATTAGAGGATGGCTTCTAGCTACAATTATCGGTGGTGTAATCTTCCTTGGTATCCAAGCATATGAGTACGTACATCTAATGTCAGATATGGGTATGACATTCTCGACTTACGAGCATGGTAATAACTTATTCTCGTCAACATTCTTTGCTATTACTGGTTTCCACGGGCTTCACGTACTATCAGGTGTAATATTTCTTATTTACATGTATGTACTTGCTCTTAAGGGACGTTTTGACAAAGGTGACTATGGACTTCTTGAAGTATGTGGTCTTTTCTGGCACTTCGTCGACCTTGTTTGGATTCTAGTATTTACATTTATTTATTTAATTTAATGAATGAACATATGTTGTAAGAAAGGCCCTACTTGTGTAGGGCCTTTTTTGTTTCGAGCTAAAATAATGGACTAAGCCCTCCGAAAGGTATATAAGGCAATTATATGAAAAGTTTCTTATTACCAATTGGCATATTAATTCTAGTACTATTTTCAGACTACGTTTTTGCGTGTCCTGGTTGTGCTGGATCTATGAATAATCCAAAAGATGCAAGGCTGGTTTGGATTCTTGTAACTTTCATTGGCCTAATCTATATTCCGTTTTTTATTCTTTATAAAACAATTCATAAATATAGAAAAAACTCAGTAGCTTCTAGGATTCATGAAGAAGAACAACAGTAATTTTATCTATACATTACTCTTTATACTAAGTGGATTAATTGCACTTTTCTTAGTTTGGTTTATCTACTTTAAACCTGAAGCGGCCGTTAAACTTTGGTGGGTTGATTATCTACCTATGGTAAATGCTGTACTGAATTCAATTTCTGCAACTTTACTGTTTGTAGGTTGGCGATTTATTAAGAAAAAAAATGTATCGGCACATATTAAATGCATGTCTGGGGCAACTGCTACTTCTGCATTATTTCTTGTTTCATATCTTCTCTATCATCACTTTCATGGAGATACGAAATTCATCGCACAAGGTTTAGTAAGACCTGTGTATTTTACAATTTTAATTTCTCACGTTCTTTTAAGTATTGTGATGTTACCGATGATTTTAATTACTCTTTGGAATGCTTTGACTGGAAGCTTTAAGAGTCATAAAAAATGGGCAAAGTGGACTTTACCCATTTGGCTTTATGTTTCAGTTACGGGTGTTTTAATCTTTTTCTTTTTGAAATATCTTAATTACTAGATTCTTTCTTTGCTTTCTTTCTCTCTTCAGCATCAAGTCTTGATTTTGGTAGCACCGCTTCGTGTGGAGAAACAACAACTTTTTCACCGATAATGACATCTCCCATAATCGATGCCTTTAGTCCAACTGTTGCTCCTCTTTTTATTACAGTTGGTGCTATTACGAGAAATCCAGCTTGAGCATAATGCGCAAAGATTGTAGCCGAGCCACCAATTGTTACATAGTCCTCAAGCGTAATTAGGCATGGATCTGAAATATTCGTTGTATTTATGACACAGTTTTTTCCAATCTTCATCCCCATCATTCGATAAAATAAAGTGATAATTGGTGTTGCTTGAAAGAAGTCTAAAACTGTGTAGCGTACTAATTGCGTTAAAGCATTATGGTAGTACCAAGGAAGAGTTTCTAGTGAAATCCAACTACCTTTAAATGGTTTCATTTTAAGAGGATAGATCCAGTTAAAGAATGGAACGATAAAGATAAGTGTTAATGCATAGGCTGCATAGGACATAACAAATGCAAATGACATTGTAAGAGCTTGAATAAGAAAGTGTTGGCCTACAACGTTTTCATAAGCTGTCGTTAAAAAGATATAGCCTGGAGTTAAGCCTAGTGTAATACAGATAATGTAAACAATAATTGGAGGTAGCATTGCTGCCATATAACCAATTGCTTGATTCTTTCTAAAAATATTCTCTATTGCTTTAGCAAGTCCTTTCTTGTTTGAGGCTCCTGATTGAAGCTCTTCTTGTGATTGCTTTTTCTTTTCTTCCATCTTTTCCTAACCAATATTTTTAATTATTTTAATAAGTTTAATTATATCATCACTATCTTGATATATGCTAAATCCAAAGCGCAAAATATTTCGACGGTAATCAATATTTACATGATTGGCCTTAAGGTTTGCGGCGTAGTCTTCACATTCATGTGACGTTGAAAATTTGAAAGCAATAAAATGACCTTTGTTTGTTGTTGCCACTATTTTACTTTCTAATTTTGTACCTAAGATACCAGTTAAGAATTCAGTTTGATTCTTTTCGACGTGAGAGTGAATATCACGTACCGAAATGTTCTCATGCTTCCATAAATTTAAAACTGCATTCATTCGATAAATTGCTGAAAAGTCCATTGTCGATCCAGCAAAACGAAAGCCGTCATTACTAAATGGGACTTTGTCTTCACTGAAGTTTGTAAGATCTCCCATCTGCGCAAACCAACCTGTGTTTCTTGGAGTTAGTTTTGTATTTTTGGGAGAGATAAGAAAACATGAACCTTCCCCGGAGCCACAGTATTTATATCCACCGGCCATGTAGAAAATTCGATCTTCTATTTCACTTAGGTCTGTAGGCAGGGCCATAAATGCATGGTAGGCATCAATGACAATTTCGGCCTTAGTGTTAATTGATTTTACAAAAGAGACGAGATCCTTAATTGCAAAGGCAGAATTAAAAAATACTTGGCTAATGAAAATCAGATCATATTTGTCAGTATTTGCTTCTTGAATGAAGTTTTCAAGAAAGCTTTCGTCATTAGTGTTCTGAATCTTGGTCACTTCGAAAATATCTTCTTCCGAAAGACGGTTAATTTGACGATCAAATGAGTAGAATTCACTATCAGTTGTTAAGATTTTTGCCCCATGGGGAAGACCTGAAAGAACTCGATAAGCTAACTCATGTGTGTTTGGTGCAAATGTAATTTGCTGAGGATTTGAAATATTTAAAACGCTTGCAATATTAATTTGTAGCTGTGCAAACTCATTTGAAAAAAACTTCCCCCATTTTTCGTCAACGTATTTAGCACTATCATCCCAATATTTGATTTGCGCCTCTCTTGTGACATCTGGCCAGTAATGGTGAGAGTGGGCCGCAAAATGAAGTTTTCCTTCGTTTGCATTTAAAAATCTTTCAAAATATTTTTTATACATTCTAATCTCTGTAGTTAAAGTTCATCGCGGTTTTTAGTTTCTCCGGAAGAACTGGTCTTTGTGATCTTGGAATAATAAAAGTTGAAAGGTTAAATAGGTCGATAAACGATCGATTGTTATCAGCAGCATCTTTTAAATACTGATGACCAGAAGACCCACCTGTTCCAATTTTTGTTCCTAACATTCTATGTGCCATCAGTGCATGTTTGTAGCGCCAAGTAGTAAAGTTCTCATCAATATCCATAAGGTGAGCGAGTATAGTGTATGGAAGAGTTAGTATAGGCTCATCTCGATATAGGAGAACGAATAGGGCATTTAGGGTAGCTTTTTGAGAAAGTCTTCTCTTTCCCTCTCTTACTAATTTATTATATTCATCAGAATTAAAAAGCGTTTCAAATGTATCACGAGTACTTTGAAGGTTCGCCTTTTGAATCTCTAACGCTTTTGGTGGAAGAGTTGCCATATTATCTAAGACTGTAAGCTCATCTCCACATAACATATCTTCAACACATGATTGATATTCACTCCAGAAATCAAATTCATCGTTAAATGTGAATGGCATTCTTTCTAGCCACTTTTCAAGGGCCGAGAATAAAGTAGGCTCTTTTTCAATTTTTAGAAGTCTTTGCTTATCTTGTTCGTTCAGCCTTCCAAGGAAGTATTCTCGATCAACTTCTTTCCTTTGATTTGTAGAAAGTCCTAGCAAAATTTCAATTTCTCTAAATTGAACACTTTGGAAACCTGAGGCAGGAACTAATAAATCTCTAAACTCAAGAAAGTCCATTGGCGTCATTGTTTCCATTACTTCCAATTGTCCCAAAAGAAGCGTTTGTACTTTTTTAATTCTTTCAAGTCTTGAGCAAACAGTTGAAAGTAGTGACTCTTCCACTTTTTCTGCAGAGAAAATGCTTTTTATCGAATTAAACTCGTGAAGTATTTGTTTAAACCATAATTCATATACTTGATGCACAACTATAAAGAGTGTCTCATCATGGGCCTCATCTCCATATTTTTTAGAGAGAGGATTTTGCGTATCGAGTAATTTATTCAGTTCTAAATAGTCACCATAATAGACAGGTCCGTGATTTTTGTGCATATTGACTCCTTATAAAGAAATAGTATCCCATCACTTTGAAATTGAAAATTATTCATATTTCTTGTTGGGTTAAGAAAGTTGAAATCAAGTTGAAGTTGAAATGGAAAGTTCTAAAAAGTTACGATTCAAAAAGTTTTTGCCTGTAGTCATAATCACTGTTTTTGCACTTATTTTAATTGGAGGAATGGTTAGAAGTACTGGAGCTGGAATGGGATGTCCTGATTGGCCAACTTGTTTTGGTCAAGTTGTTCCTCCAACGAGTATTGATCAGCTTCCTGCTGATTATCAGACTCGTTTTGCAAAACCTGGTCGAGTTGTCGCAGTATTCAATCCAATTCACACATGGACTGAGTATTTCAATAGAATGGCCGGTGTGTGGACAGGTATAGCTTCAATTATTCTATTTGTGCTTTCATTTGCTTATAAAAAAGAAAATAAGAGGGTTGTTTGGCTATCTGGCCTAGCTCTATTCTTAGTCGTTCTAAATGGTGGTGTTGGAGCAATGGTTGTAAAATCACACCTACATCCTGGGGTGATTACGATTCATATGCTCTTGGCGATATTTCTCGCTTTTGCCCTTGCCCATCTAAAATACGAAGTGACAGAAATTGAATTTCTTCGCAAGCATAACGTAGACCGTTACAAAGACTTCTTATGGGTTCTTGTTGGTCTAGTTGTGATTCAAATTGTACTTGGTACACAAGTTAGAGAGCAAATTGATTTAATTACTAATACTGAGCCGAATTTATCTCGAACAAATTGGGTTGATCGTCTTGATATGATCTTTTATATCCACCGTTCGTTCTCAATTCTAATTCTTTTAGGTTTTTCTTACACTCTTAGGAAAGTCATGGAAGAGTTTAAAGAGAACTCTTTTGTCCAAAAGAAGTGTATCTCTATTATGTTAGTATTAATTGGTGTCATCACAGCAGGTGTCATTTTAGCATACCTGGCATTCCCTGCTCTTGCTCAACCAGTTCACTTACTATTTGCAATTTTACTATCATATTTTATTTATGAATTATTAATCATCCTTAAAAAATCACAAGAAGTGGAGCTGTAATGTATCGTACACTTGCCTTCATCAATATCTTATTAACATTAGGTTTAATTGTCATTGGTGGGTTAGTGAGTGCGGACTTCACTGGCCTAGAATGTACTTCTTGGCCAATTTGTTATGCGGTGACTGTTGATAAGTCGTCAATATATCCGATACTTCACAGAATCTTTGCTGGAATTATTATTGTTTTAAATACATTTCTTTTTATTAAACATCCAAAAGAGAAATCTGTACGCTTAGGCCTATTCCTTCTCGTTCTCCAATCACTTCTAGGTGGGATTAACTTTATTTATAAATTACCTACTTTAGTTAGTGTTTTTCATTTAATTCTAAGCTTTGCTTATATCGCTATTTTTTCTCAGCTTTTTTATCCAGTTGTAGAAAAGCAAGATTTACATTTAAAAGGTTATTCTCCATCAGCAAAAGACCTTGTTTTCATTATGTTACTCATTGCTTTTGCGCAGTTCTTTTTTGGTGGAATTGTTCATCAAACCGCAACAAAAGATGTATGCGGGCTAGGGGATAATATTAATATCTTATGTCAGACGACAGAGGGACTAAGTTTTTGGCCTTCAACTGTTGCTGCGCAAATTCACTCCCTTCATAAGTATCTTGGAGTTCTATTCTTAGGCTTCTTGCTAGCTTTTCTTTTTAATATCAGAAAAACGATCTTACTCTTACATGGAAAAGCCTTTAAGCAATTTTCGTTGCTAACCGGAGGTTTAGTTACTCTATTTCTCATTCACTTATTTAACGCAAAGAGATTGTTTTTACTGACTGATACGACCTACTTTCAAGTACTACATCTTTTATTAGCAGTTCTTATCACACTAAATCTACTATTCTTGTTCCAGTGGTTTAAGCGTTTTGAAGATACATATTTTGGTGGGTATAAGCACACAGTTGCAAGTGACTTATTAAGTTTAACTAAACCACGCCTAGGTTTACTTGTTGTTTCGACAATTGTGTCGGGGATTCTTCTGACAGGACAATATGTTGATTTCTTCTATTTAATTAATGCGCTGATTTTTTCAATTTTGATCGTGATGTCAGCAACGACAATTAATTGCTATATGGAGATTGAAGTTGATTCAAATATGGCCCGTACAAAAGATCGCGCCCTTCCTGCTGGAAGAATAAAACCAATTTATGCCGTTATTCAAGGTTGGCTACTTTTCATTCTTGGATTTAGCTTAACTTACGTATTTGTAAATAAAACTACAGCTTTACTTGGTGCGTTGGCATTTTTTTCTTACCTTTATGTGTATACGCCAATGAAGAGGAAAAGTCCTGCCGCGTTATTTGTAGGGGCTTTACCTGGTGCAATTCCACCGGTGATGGGCCGCACAATTGTAACAGGTGAGATTGATGGTCTAGCAATTTTATTGTTTGGAATTTTGTTTATTTGGCAGATTCCTCACTTCATGGCCATCTCGATTTACCATAAACAAGATTATGCGGAAGGGGATATTAAGGTCTACCCTCACTACTACTCGATTACCAAAATGAAGATCTGTATTGCTCTTTGGACATTACTCCTGTTTTTGTTTAGTAGTGCGGGGTACTTCTTCGATCTTAATTCTAAGAATTTTTATATCGCGTCTCTAGTTGTGAATGGCGTATTTTTCGCACAGAGTTTGCAAAGCTTTTTTATTCATGATGAGCCGAGTTATGTAGCTTGGGCCCGACAATATTTTTGGGGTTCTATAATCTATTTACCACTCTTGCTATCAATGATGATTTTCCTTAGCTAAATCGTGGAAAATGTTATAAAAAAGGGTTAAAATTTATCAATTCAAATTAATAAAGTATTTCAATAGAAGGAAGGTCTATGGGATTTTTGACACCTGTTTTAGCTACAGTTGTTAGTACAACTTCTAAGCAGATGAGTCTTTGGGAAAGAATGAAGCCACCTGAAGATATCTCTGTGCACGGTCACTTAATCGATTGGTTATTTGGCTACACTACTTACATGAACATCTTTTTCTTCGCATTGGTATGTGCAGGATTATTTGGTTTCTCTTACTTTTATTCAGCAAAGAGACACCCAAAGCCTTACTATACTTATGGGAATAAGAAGATTCATATCATCATTGCGACTGTAATTGGTCTATCAGTATTCCTTGGAATCGATATGAACATTACAAGAATGTCGAATGAAGACTATGTAAATGTTTTTGCTAAGTGGCCAAAAGAGGATGAGAATCCACTTCGTATTCAGGCACTTGGTCAGCAGTGGGCATGGCACTTTAGATATGCTGGTGCAGACAATGTTTTTAATACTGAAGATGATGTTGTTCAGCTAAATGACTTAAGACTGCCTATTGGTCGAAAAGTTGTTATTCAAGTACTTTCAAAAGATGTTATTCACTCTCTATATTTTCCAAATGCTCGTCGTAAGGTTGATGCAATTCCTGGTCGTTTAACTCGTCTATGGTTTGAGCCAACTAAAGCTGGTACTTGGGATATTGCTTGTGCAGAGATGTGTGGAACATATCACTATAGAATGAAAGCTTCACTTACTACTTACTCTCAAGAAGACTATGCTGCTTGGATTGCAGAGGCTCAAGAGAAAGCTATTCATGAGAATGACCCTGAAAACCCTGAATTATTCTGGGGTTGGAAGTGGCAGTACTAATTACAAGATAACTTTTAGGAGAATATAAAATGGCATTTTTCGAGCAACATATTCACTCAGAGCCAAAGACTTTCATCTCAAAGTATATTTTTTCTTATGATCACAAAGTGATCGGAAAACAATTTCTTTGGTACGGAATCATCGGCCTTGGTTTAGGTGGGATGATGGCCCTTATGATTCGCTGGACACTAGCGTTTCCTGGAGAGGCATTCCCAATTCTAGGTAACTTACTTTTCCCTTCAACAGGAGGAGTTGTTCCACCAGATACGTACGCGATGCTTTTTACTATGCACGGTACGATCATGATTTTCTACGCTATTACACCAATTCTAATTGGGGCGTTCGGAAACTATCTTATCCCACTGCAGATTGGGGCAAGAGATATGGTCTTCCCTTTACTTAATATGCTTTCTTTTTGGATTGCAGCTGCTTCAGCGTTAATCCTTGTTGCATCTCTATGTTTACCATTAGGTGCTGCAGCAGGTGGTTGGACTTCATACCCAACTTTATCGACGCTAATTGGTTCACCTGGGGCCGGGCAAACTCTTTGGACACTTGCTCTTTTCCTTCTTGGTGTTTCTTCAACAATGGGTGCAGTTAACTATATTACAACGGTTATCGTTCTTAGAGCTCCGGGGATGGGATACTTTGATATGCCACTATCTGTTTGGGGTCTATGGCTAACAGCTATTCTAAACGCGATTTTCCTTCCAGTTCTTGGTGCAGGTCTTTTACTACTATTATTTGACCGTGTATTTGGAACTACTTTCTTCCTAGCTGGTGCAGCTGCAACTACTGGGACAGGTGATCCAATCCTTTATCAACACGTATTCTGGATTTTCGGTCACCCTGAAGTATATATCCTTATTCTTCCTGCATGGGGGATTGTATCTGACTTACTTTCTTTCTTTGCAAGAAAACCAGCATTTGGTGCGAAAGCAACTGCGCTTTCAATGACTTCAATTACAATTCTTTCAACAATTGTATACGGTCACCACATGTACACGACTCAAATGAGTCCACTTTTAACTCAAACGTTCATGACTCTTACAATGACGATCTCAATTCCATCTGCAATCTTCTTTGCAAACTGGTTAGGGACAATCTGGAAAGGGTCGATCAAATTTGATACTCCAATGATCTTCTCACTTGGTGTTGTATTTGTATTTGGTCTTGGTGGTCTAACTGGTCTATACCTAGCAACAGTTACAACTGACCTTTACCTACACGATACTTACTTCGTAGTTGGTCACTTCCACTACACGATGGCAGCTTCTGTTCTTCTTGGTGGATACGCAGCGATTTACTTCTGGATGCCAAAAATGTTTGGTAAGTTCCTGAATGAATTCTGGGGAAAGGTACACTTTTGGATCACAATGATTGGTCTAAATGGTGTATTCATGGGAATGATGATTGTTGGATACGCAGGTATGCATAGACGTCTTTATAACCCATTTGTTTACGAATTCATGGAAAGACTAATCCCAATTAATGCATTTGTTACTTACTCTGCATTACTTATGGGTCTAGGGCAAATTCCATTCGTGATCAACTTTGTTTACACAATTTTCTTTAAGAAAGAAAAAGAGCCAGTACCTAACAACCCTTGGAATGTTGGTACTCTAGAGTGGACAATTCCATCACCTTCACCAGTATATAACTTCAAAGAAGTTCCTGTTGTTAAGTGTGGACCACACGAATTAGGAAACCCTAATCTTCCTGAAGGTAAGGATTTCCAATATCAAACTGAAGAATTAGTTGAGGCGTAATTAGAATGAACCAAGTAATGTCGAATAAAGAACTAGAAGCGAGAAAGATTACATCATCAATTGCGATGATCGTCCTACTTGTTTCTTTTACAATGCTCTTTGCTTCAATGTTACTTGGTTATTCAGTTTACCGTCTAACTGTCGATGTATGGCCACCTATGGGGATGCCGAGAATACCTCTAACAATCCCTGTGGTTAGTACAATAGTTATTGCGTTAAGTTCTGTGACCCTAGTATTATTTGAATCAGCATTCAATAAACAAAATACTAAGGCCATGAGGCTTTACTTCGCTCTAACATACTTACTAGGTCTAGGTTTCATGTTTGTTCAATGGCAACTTTGGAACTCAATGGCCGCGATGGGACTTCAAGCTTCTGGCGGAGTTTTTCCATCACTTTTTTACGCACTAACTTGGACACATGCTGCGCATATCGTTCTAGGTTTGATTGCACTTTTATTTCTTCTACCTGTTTCAATGAAAGGTTACAGTATGGAGAAAGTAACTTGGGTACAGAACGTATCAAAGTTTTGGCACTTTTTGGGTGTCGTTTGGTTAGTAATGTTTATCGTTATGTTTGTATTTTAAGAGGATAGCTATGAAGAAAATGGCATTAACTTTAACAGCAATGTTTACAATTTTATCTTTGGTTTCTTGCCAGGAAAACCACTTCAAAGAAGATAAAGTATTCGCAGGTGGCCTCTATGTTGAGAAAGATGTTCTTAATAGAGGGAAGCAAATTTACACTGAATACTGCATGCCTTGTCACGGTGTTGACGGTGACGGTAAAGGTGTTGCAGCTAAGGCAATGAAAGTACCACCACGTGACTTTACTAAAGGTGTCTTCAAATTTGGAGAGGTTGAAGCAGGAACTCTTCCACACGATAAGCACCTATACAAGATTCTTGAGAAAGGTCTTCATGGAACAGCAATGCTTCCTTGGGACTTAACTGAAGATCAAATGTTTGAAGTTGTTCAATACATCAAGACTTTCGCTCCATCTGTTTGGGAAGGTAAGGATAAGGAGCTTGGTAAGCAAATTACTCTTGGTAAAAACCCATATGGTGTTGCTCACATCCAGTCTGCAATTGAAGAAGGTAAGAAGGTTTACCACTCAGATGCTATGTGCTGGTCATGTCACAGAGCTTACGTTCCAAAAATGGAACTTGCTCAGCTTACAGGTATGAGTGAAGGTGATTTCTCTGATGCAGATTATCAGTCTAAGCTTCAAGAAACAGAGTGGGGATTCAAGTCTTTACCACCAGATTTTACTTGGAACACAATTCGTTCGGCTGAAACAGTTGAAGAGATTGCTCTTCGTTTAGCAGCTGGTGTTGGTGGTACAGCTATGGCCGCTTGGAAAGGTACACTTACTGATGACCAAATCTGGGCCGTTGCACACTACGTTGACTACCTAAAGAGTTTAAAAGATACAGAAGCTCGTAAAGAGTTAATGGATCGTATTAAAAATCAATAAGAGTTAAATAATGACTAGTTTAGGTATAAGAAGATCAAATTCACTAATCGAAACGCTTGTCTCAAAGAAGGCGTTTTGGTTAGTTTTTGTTCTTTATTTCTTTTCTGTACCTTTTTTAAAATCGGTTTTCAGAGAACTTCCTCCTGAACTACCTGTCGTAAAAGAGCTGCCGGCCTTTTCACTCACTAATAGTTTTGGGAAAACATATGGGTCCAAAGAACTAGAAGGTCGCGTTTATATTGCGAACTTCATTTTCACAAATTGTCCGTCAAGTTGTCTTAGACTTACGGCCGAAATGCAAAAGATTCAAAAGAGAGTTAGAGGATTAGGACAAAAAGTTGCTCTCGTTTCATTTACTGTGGATCCTGAAACGGACAATCCTAAAACACTATTTAAATACGCTAGAAAACATCAAGCGAACCCTTATATTTGGACTTTCTTAACTGGTAAGACTGAAGATATGCAAGCTACAATCATAGACGGTTTTGGAACTGAGATGGGGAAAATGCAAGAAGTTGAAGCTAATGTTAATGGTGAAACGGTAACAATGTTTGATATTGCACACTCTGAAAAGCTTGTTCTTGTTGATGGACATGGTAAAATCAGAGGTTATTACGATTCAACTAGTAAAGATATTAATAAGCTAATGATTGATCTTGGTTTACTAGTTAATAAAGAACAGTACTTAAAAAATTAATTTATTATAAATGGAGAATAAAATGGCTGAAGGCGCACATCATTCACACAAGAAATTATATATTTTTATTTTCTTCGTTCTAACGTTCCTAACAGTTGTGGAACTTATCATTCCTGGGATGACAAATATTGCAAAGTTTTACCGCGATAGTGCTCTAGTTCTTTTAGCATTTGGAAAAGCTTTCCTAGTTGCTTACTACTTCATGCACTTAAATGAAGAAACAAAGTGGACTCGTTTTGTTGCTGCAATCCCAATTTCAGCTGGAGTTTATGCCACTGTGCTTATTTTAGAATCAATGTTTAGATAATAAGACAAAAAGGAGTTTGTATGTCTGAAAACACGAATACGACTACACAACAAGTACCAAGTAAAGAGCCATTACCAGTAAAAGACGGACAGTTTACTGCAAAGACAAGTTGGATTATTGGATTTTTAATTCTTGGGCTCCTAATTTTAAAAACATTCATTTATACGAAAGATAAGAAAAGACACGGAAAATAATAAAGCCTGCATTTAATGCAGGTTTTTTTTTATCAACTCGTAATTAATTGTGCATTTAATTCCTAGTCACTAAATCCTTAAACACCGAAAACAAAATATAAAAATATCTTTTGTATTGATTGTTGAACATGGTTTCTTGTTGAAAGAAGTAAGTTTATCTCACTTATTTAACCTAGCAGACTAAATTGTTACAACGCTCTTAGAATCTTCTATGAAACCTTAATTGATATGCTCTTAAAAACTTTTTAATTGTATTGAATCTTTTTGATCATGAAAAAACCTGCACTAAGCAGGTCTATTCAATCTGATAAAGATTAGTATTATTCTATGTATTCAATACTAATGATTTTATCGTCCTTTTTAACTTTCTTTAGGATGTCTAAACCATCAACAACCTGACCAAAAACAGTATATTTATTATCAAGATGTGGAAGTGCAGTTAAAGCAATATAGAACTGAGAATCAGCACTATTTTCATCTGTTAAAGTACGTGCCATTGCCATCGTTCCTGTAACATGACTTATATTATTAAATTCTGCTTGAATTTTTTTTCCAGAGCCACCACTGCCTGTTGCTGTAGGATCTCCAGTTTGAATAACGAAGTTAGGTATTACACGATGGAAGGATAAACCATCATAAAACCCACTTTGTATTAACTGAATCATGCGTGCGACAGTATTTGGTGCCTTTTTTGGGTAGAATTTAAAAGTAATATTTCCGTGAGAAGTCTTAATAATACCTTCTGATTCAGATAATCCTGTACGATCTACATTTATTTTAAAGACATCAACCTTTTTGTCCGATACTTCTTCCTGTGTTTTTGTATCAGTGTGCTTTGTACATCCTATAAAGATGAAGAGAAAGAGTGATATTCTTACAAGCTTAACAATAGTCATTATTTAAAATCTCCTTTTCTAATGAAATTATGATAGGAAATTAAAAAAAATGCAAAAGAAGTAAAAAAAAAGAAAAAAGTGTGTTGACATATGAAACGAGGTCACATAAATTACGTTTCACCTTGAGAGATGAACGAAACAAATCACTGCTTAAACAGTGAGAGTTATCTTGTGGGCGTGTAGCTCAGTTGGGAGAGCACCTGCTTTGCACGCAGGGGGTCGCAGGTTCGACTCCTGTCATGTCCACCATTTATTTCAAGAGGCTCTTTAACATTTTAATATAGTATAAAAGATTTGCTGCTTAGGCAGTAAACAAGATGAGAAGAAATCCAAAATAAGTTTTAAACGGTTTTTGAAAGATCTGACGTAACTGAATCATTGAAGTTACTTCAATCAGTCAGATGCCATTTAAGCTTAAAATCTTTGAGTTTAAATCGGAAGATTCAGGACAAACGTAAATTGAGTAAATTAAATTTTTTCAAGATATATGCTTGGAGAGTTTGATCCTGGCTCAGAACGAACGCTGGCGGCATGCTTAACACATGCAAGTCGAACGAGAAAGCACCTTCGGGTGTGAGTAGAGTGGCGCACGGGTGAGTAACGCGTAGGTAATCTGCCTCATAGCGGGGGATAACCAGGAGAAATTCTGGCTAATACCGCATACGATCTACGACATGGAAAAAGTAGATGAAAGAATGCCTCTCCTTGGAAGCATTTACTATGAGATGAGCCTGCGTTGCATTAGCTTGTTGGTGGGGTAACGGCCTACCAAGGCGACGATGCATAGCTGGTCTGAGAGGACGATCAGCCACACTGGAACTGAGACACGGTCCAGACTCCTACGGGAGGCAGCAGTGGGGAGTAT